>NZ_RKRA01000001.1:637425-956138 GCF_003814705.1 Georgenia muralis
GACCCGCTCCCCCGCGGGCAGGACGATCTCGCCGGCGCGCAGGTCCTCCGCCTGACGCCGGACGTTCTCGCCCGCCGCGGACGCGGTCCGCACCTCGACCCGCGCCGGGCCGAGGTCCGTCTGCTCCAGCGGCACGACCGCGTCGGCACCGACCGGCAGCGGCGCCCCGGAGGCGATGCGCACGGCCGTGCCCGGCACCAGGTGGAGGCGGTCCGCCGCGCCGGCGCGGACCTCGTCGGTCACACGCAGGGTGACCGGCGCCGTCGGCCGGGCGCCGTCGAGGTCGGCCGAGCGGACGGCGTACCCGTCGATCCCGGCGAGGTCCGTGACCGGCAGGTCACCCTCGGCCAGGACGTCCTCGGCCAGGATGCAGCCGACGGAGTCGGGCAGCACGACGTCGAGCGGCGGGAGCGGCCCCACCGCGGCCAGGCAGGCCGCGAGGTGCTCCTGAACCGATCTCACCGGGCGCTCGGGCTGCCCTGCGACGACTCGGCGGCCCGGCCGGACCCGGCAGGGTCGGACCCCAGCTCGACGTGGCGCCCCGCGACGAACTGCTCGAGCCAGCCGCCGAAGTCCGGCCCGAGGTCCTCGCGGTCGACGGCCAGGCGCACGACGGCCTTGAGGTAGTCGAGCTTGTCGCCGGTGTCGTAGCGCCGGCCGCGGAAGACGACGCCGTGGACGCCGCCGCCCTCGGCGGGGTCGGTGCGCGCGAGGACCTGCAGCGCGTCGGTGAGCTGGATCTCCCCGCCTCGGCCGGGCGCCGTCTCCTCCAGGACCCTGAAGACCGACGGGTCGAGGACGTACCGGCCGATGAGGGCGAGGTTGGACGGCGCCTCGTCCACCGGGGGCTTCTCGACGAGCTCAGTGACGCGCACGACGTCGCCGTCGGCCAGCGTGCCCACCGGGGCGTGGTCCACCGGCTCGACGGCGGCAGCGCCGTAGAGGTTGATCTGGTCGGGGTCGACCTCGAGCAGGGCGATGACCGAGCCGCCGAGGGCCTCCCGCACGGCGATCATGTCGGTGAGGAGCGGGTCACGGGCGTCGATGAGGTCGTCACCGAGCAGGACGGCGAACGGCTCGTCACCGATGTGGTCCTTGCCCTGGAGGACGGCGTGGCCCAGGCCCTTGGGGATGCCCTGGCGGACGAAGTGGATGTGCGCCAGGTTCGTGGAGCGGCGCACGAGGTCGAGCCGTTCGGTGTCCCCCTTGTGCTCCAGGGCGGTCTCGAGCTCGCGGGTGTGGTCGAAGTGGTCCTCGATGGCGCCCTTGCCCCGGCCCGTGACGAGCAGGACGTCGGTGATCCCGGCGTCGGAGACCTCCTCGACGACGTACTCCACCGCCGGCTTGTCCACCACCGGCAGCATCTCCTTGGGCATCGCCTTGGTGGCGGGCAGGAACCGGGTCCCGCGGCCGGCGACGGGGATGAGGGCCTTGCGCACTGACGCTTCGCTCGCAGACATGGTCCGACGATATCGGGCGCCGCGCCGGTGCACCCGTCCGACGGCGGCGGCACGCGGCGGACCCCCGCCGCGCGCCTCGGTGGCCGCGTGTCCCCTCCGGCTGAGAGACTGGGCACATGGAGCGCCCGCACATCCCCCTGCCCCGGACGGACGGTTACGAGGCGGAGGACGCGAAGCAGATGCTCCGCCAGATCATCCGTGAGCACCGCGCCCTGCGCACCCCGCAGGAGCGGGCCGAGGTGGGGCGGTCGCTCGTGGCCCAGGTGCTCGAGGCGGTCGGCGCGGCCCGCACCGTCGCGGCCTGGGTCTCGCAGGGGACCGAGCCGAGCACCCTGGCCTCCCTGGCGGCCCTGCACGAGCAGGGGTGCACCGTGCTGCTGCCCGTGCTCGGCCCGGGGCTGAACCGGACGTGGGGCCACTACACCTCGGCGCAGGACCTCGCCGTGCGTGCGCCCGGCCGCCCGCCCGAGCCGTCGGGCCCCGTGCTGCCTGCCGAGGCCGTCGCGGACGCCGACGTCGTCCTCATCCCCGCGCTCGCGATCGACGCGCACGGCACCCGCCTGGGCCAGGGCGGCGGGTGGTACGACCGGGTGCTCGTCCACGCCCGCCCGGGCACACCTGTCTTCGCCGTCATCCACGCCGAGGAGCTCGTCGGCGACGTCACGCTGCCCCGGGTGGAGCACGACGTGCCCGTCGGTGCGGTCATCACCCCGGACGAGTGGTTCCTCCTGGAGGGGTCGGCCTTCCGGGCGGAGGCGCTCGCGAACGGCGCCTCAGCGCTCGACCACCTCGCCGAGCGCTGAGACCGGCTTCCCTCGCCTGAGCGCTGCGCCCGGCTTCCTTCGTCTGAGCGCTACTCCGGCGGACGCAGAGTGAGCGTCGCGCTCGCGGCCTCCTCGACCGCCTCCCTCGAGGACGGCCAGGGGTAGGTCTCGCCCTGCGCCCAGGCGCGGAGCTGGTCGGTGTAGGCGTCGGCACCGGGGTGGCCGGAGGTGCCGGTCGAGATCACCCAGGTGGAGGCGTCGGGCTCGTCCAGGTCGGCGACCAGACGCACGGCGGGGCCGGCGGTGACGGTGTAATCGACCCGGCCCAGGTGGTCGCGGGCGGAGGCGTCGTAGTGCGTGGCGTTGACGACCGCGCCGCCCCCGGCCACCCCGATCGGCGCCGGGTTGACCAGCCGGCGCACCGCGGCGGGCACGCTCTCCCCACCGAGCACCGGGTGCTGCGGGGCGAAACGGTGCAGGTTGCCCCACTCCCAGTCCTCGGCGTCCTTGCCCAGCGAGTTCGTGAGCTGCTGGCGGGCCGTGAACATCGCCTGGCGGAGGATCTCGTCCCGGCCCTCGACGAGGTTGACCGTCGTGCGGTCGTCCCACCAGGGGTTCGACGGGTCCTCGAGGAGGTTGGTGATCACGCGGAGCCACCGTCCACCGCCGTCGGGCGCCTGCGACGCGGGCAGGTCGTCGGAGAAGGTGAGGTCGAGGAGGTTGGCCCACACGGCGTTGAAGTACGCGGCGCCGGAGGAGTCCGCGCTCGTCGGGAAGCCAGCCGCCGACCACGTCCGGAGCTCGTCGACGGCCTCCGAGACGAAGGGGTCGTCGATGTCCACCTGGAGCAGCGCCGGTACGACGGCGGAACCGAAAGGACTGGCGTCGTCGAGCATGATCTCGTTCATCGCCGCGACGTCGAGCTGCTCGCCGGCGGCGATGCGTCCCTCGAGGATCGTGCGGATGCGCTCGGAGCGGTATCCGGCGGACCAGTCGGAGGTGAGGAAGGGCCCCTCACCGGCGGGCATGACGGCCTGGTTGGCGGCGACGACGAAGCCCTCGCCGGGGTTGAGGACCGCGGGCATCTGCTCGGCGGGGACGAACCCCTGCCAGTCGAACCGCGAGTCCCAGCCCGGCCGTGGCCAGGAGCCGTCGGACGGCACAGGTGAGTCCGGCACGGCGGCGCGCACGGGGATGCGCCCCGGCGCCTGGTAGCCGATGTCGCCGTCGGCGGTCGCGAAGACGATGTTCTGCGAGGGCACCTCGAGCAGCGCCGCGGCGGCAGCGACCTCCTCGGCCGTGGTGGCGCGGTTGAGCGCGAAGATCGCCTCCGGCGTGCGGCCCGGCGTCAGCGCCGTCCACTGCAGGGCGACGGCGTAGCCGGAGAAGCCGGCGGGCGGCGCACCCTCGGGGACGGGCACCGAGCCCGCCGCGTCGGCGTCGGGCAGGACCTCGGAGACGATCGGACCGTGCGCCGTCGCCGAGACGGTGATGACGCGCGAGGCACCGCCGTTGACCTCGATCGTCTCGCGCCGGGTCTCCAACGCGACCCGTTCGCCGTCGCGCAGGTACGTGCCGTCGTCGTAGAGGCGCTCGAGGGTGAGGTCGGTGACGTCGGCCGGGAGCGTGGTCAGCCCCCACGCGAGCGCGGGGTTGCGGCCGATGACGACGCCGGGCAGGCCCGAGAAGCTCACCCCGGTGACGTCGAAGGTGCACGTGGGCGACGGCTCGGTGCAGTGCAGACCCACCTGGGTCCACAGGCTCGGCGAGGGCAGCGCCATGTGCGGGTCGTTGGCGAGCAGCGGCGCGCCGGTGGTCGTGTGCTCACCCGAGACGACGAAGGAGTTCGACCCGATGCCGCTGCCCTGCCCCAGCATGCCCGGCACCGCCCGCAGCGCGGCCGCCGCCTGGCCCAGCGCCGCCGACGCGGCGGAGACGGCGGCGTCCGACGCGTCACCCGGTGCCTCGGGGCGGTGGGCGGCGGCCTCGACGCTCTCGCCCTGGGGGGCGACGATCGGTGTGGCCTCCTCGTAGGCGTACTCGGGGTAGAGCTCCTCGACCCGCGCGACGTTCCCGGCCAGCGGCCGCAGTGCCGCCGCCCGTCCGATCTCGTCGTCGAGGTTGCCGCTGAGGTCCCACGCCATGGCCTTGAGCCAGGCGATGGAGTCCACCGGGGTCCACGGCTCGACCGGGCGCAGCTCGGTGCTCATCCCCAGGATCGTGTACTCCAGCCCCAGCTCGGAGGCCTCACGCCGGTCGAGATAGGCGTTGACGCCCTCCGCGTAGGCCTCGTAGAGCGCCCGGGACTCCTCGCCGAGCATGTCCCACTCCTGCTCGGCGACGTTGCGCCAGCCCATCGTGCGGATCGCCGAGTCCGCGTCCAGCGCGGCGTCGTTCTCGCCGACGAGCTCCGACAGCCGCCCGGCGGTGACGTGCCGGCGGTAGTCCATCTCGAAGAACCGGTCCTGGGCGTGGACGTAGCCCTGCGCGCGCATGACGTCGGTGTCCGAGGACCCGTACAGGTGGGCGACGCCGCGCTCGTCACGGATGATCTCCACCTCGGCGCCGAGGGCGTCCAGGGTGGCGGCACCGGCGTGGTCCGGCAGCGGGCGGCGCACGAGGACGGTCGCCAGGCCCGCGCCCACGACGAGGACGACGACGACCAGCGCGGCGACGACGATCGCCACCTTGCGCACCACAGACATCCGCACGTCGAGAGCCTAAGGGACGACACCGGTGCTGCCCGCGACCCCGCGGGCCCGAGCCGTGACGACGCGGTAGGATTGGCACTCGGTGAGGTGGAGTGCCAGCAGCCGCCCCGAGTCCCCTGGAGATTCCCGTGCCTACCTATGCCTACCGCTGCACCGTGTGCGGCCACGAGTTCGAGGCCAAGCAGTCGTTCGCCGACGACGCTCTCACGGTGTGCCCGGAGTGCGGCGGAGCGCTGCGCAAGCTGTTCTCGTCGGTGGGCGTGGTCTTCAAGGGGTCAGGCTTCTACCGCAACGACTCGCGCTCCACGAGCACCTCGACGGCACCGGCGAGCGAGCCGGCCAAGACCGCAGCACCGAAGGAGACCGCGAAGCCGGCCTCCACGACTCCGACGTCGACCGCTGCGAAGTCTACCGCGGCGAAGTCCGCGAGCTGAGGCCGACCGACGCGCTGGCCTGCTCCTGACGCTGGCCTGCTCCTGACGCTGGCCTCCCCCTGGGGCTGGTCTGCTCGTGCGGCGGATCTGCTTCTCACACGCCGTCCGCGCGACCGTCCCGGCGTCCTCCACAGGTACGCCGCCCGCGGGCGGGCCCACAGAGGCCCAGGTGCGACTCGGCGGTCCAGACCCGCGCGCCTAGCGTCGCTCGGGTGCGCAGAGAGACCGTCCCCTCCCGCTCGGCGGCCGCGGTGCTACGTCGGACACTCTGGCGCGGACGCCACCTGCTGGCTGCCCTCTGCCTCGGTCTGGCGGTGAGCGTCATCGTCTCGACGCTCGCTCCGCCACCGCCGGCCGGGGTGCCGGTCCTGAGCCTCGCCCGCGCCGTCCCGGCCGGAACCGTTCTCACCGACGCCGACGTCACGCGTCGTACCCTGCCGGCGTCCGCCGCCCCCACCGCCCTCACTGCTCCCGCCGACGCGGTCGGCCGCACCCTCGCCGTCGGCCTGCCTGCTGGCACCGCGCTCGTGGAGAGCATGCTCGTCGGACCTGGGCTGGCCGGCGCCGCACCGGCGGGCACGGTCGTGGTGCCTGTCCCGCTGGCTGACGCGGGCTCGGCCGCCCTGGCCGAACCAGGACGCCGGGTCACGCTCGTCGCCGCGGACTCCGATCTCTCAGGTACGGCTGGGGCCGCCCGCGTCGTGGCCCGCGACGTCGTCGTCCTGGCCGTCCACCGGCCCGAGGCAGGCGGGAACCTGCTCGACCCGGGCGCCTCCGGCGTGACGGTGATCTTCGTCGCGGCCCGTGAGGCCGACGCCACCGCACTGGTCGGCGCGGGCGCTTGGGCGCCTCTGCGGGCGGTGATCAGGTGACTACTGCCGCGCCGGTCTCCTGCACGTCCGCCGAGCCGCGAGGCGACATCCCCGGCCGGGTTGGGCCGAGCCTCAAACTTGCTCGATCCCCGCTGAGCGCCCCCGATCAGACCTGGGGACGCTCGCGGAGCGCGTCGCGGATCTCGCGGAGCAGGGCGATCTCCTCGGCGACGGCCTCGTCCTCCACCGCGGGCTTCGTGAACCGCGTCTTCGCCGCCTCGTAGGGCTTGACGATGAAGAAGTAGACGACGAACGCCAGGATGACGAACGCGACGAGGGCGGTGAGGAACGGCCCCACGGTCGCGAAGCCTCCAGGTGCCCACTCGTCGAAGTTCGGGGCGCCGCCGGCCTTGGCCAGCGCCTCCAGGACGATGGCGGTGAAGGCGGTGACCACCGCCGCGAACGCCGTAGCCATGATGAAGGCGACGGCGAGCTCGACGAGGTTGCCGCGCATGATGAAGTCCTTGAAGCCCTTCACGGGATCCTGCCCTTCCTTGACGGGAGTGTCCGGCCGAAAGCCGGCGCGTCGCTCACGCTAGCGCTGACGTCGGTCCTGGTCGGGACGCGAAGTTGTCGGCCCGACCATGGCGTCCGCGGTGGGCCTCGCACGGCACGGCACGGCACGGCACACAGGGCACGGCGCACCCCACGGCCCCTGGCGCGTGGCCCCTGGGGCGTGGGTTGTGCGGGCTAGTTGGTGCGGAAGGTGGTGGTGCCGAGGAGGGTGCCGTCGCGGCGGTGGAAGGTCCATCGGTCGGTGTGTCGTTCGATGGTGATGTGGCGGTTGTGGACGTGGTCGTGGTGGTGCCAGCACAGCAGGATGCCTGTGCGGAGGTCGGTGGGGCCGTGCTGGGCGTACCACCACAGGGAGTGGTGGATCTCGCCCTCGCCTGGTGGTGCTGAGCAGTCGGGGTACTGGCAGTGGCGGTCGCGGGCGATGATGGCGCGGGTCTGGGCGGCGGTGTAGAGGCGTTCCTCGCGGCCGACGTCCAGGGGTTGTGAGTCGGGGCCGAACACGACGCGGTGGATCCCGGAGGAGCAGGCCAGGCGGGCCAGGAGGGCGGGCGGCAGGGGGGTGCCGTCGGCCAGGGTCGCGGGGTCCGCGGCGGCCATCGCGGCGAGGTCGTAGTCGGCGCTGATGACGGCCTCGGGGTGGCCGCAGGTGCACCCGGCGGCCGCGGCGTCGGTGGTGACCGGGCCCGCGGCGTCGGTGGTGACCGCGTCTGTCGCGACAGCGGCGGGGCCGGTGAGGTCGAATGCGGCGCCGGGGCCGGTGGGGCCGAATGCGGCGCCGGGGCCGGTGGGGCCGAACGCGGCGCCGGGGCCGGTGGGGCCGAACGCGGCGCCGGGGCCGGTGGGGCGGGGGTTGGTGGCGGGGCAGGTGGGGTGGTGGGGGGTGCGGGTGGTCCGGGCGAGCAGGGCCAGGGTGGTGAAGGGGACGGTGACGCACAGGTGGGGGCGGGTCCGGGCGAAGGGTTTGAGGATGCCGGCGTCGAGGGTGAGGTGGGCCAGGGATCCCAGGGCGCCGGCGCGGCGTTGGTTGGGGGTGCGGGTATCGGTCGCGGCGGGGGTGCCGACCCGGGCGTCGAGGGCGGTCAGGAGCGCGGTGCCGGTGGTCTTGGAGAGCCAGCCGCCGGGGACGTAGCCGTCGGTGGTCTCGGCGAGGTAGAACTCCTCGCGGTCGGCGTCGGCGCGGTAGGCGCGGTCGGCGGCGTCGGGGTCGGCGCGCAGGGCCCAGTGGCGCAGGGCCAGGGTGAAGCCGTGGGCGTCCATGGTGGTGGCGTGGCCCAGGAGGAAGTCCTCGCCGAGGTCGTGGTGGCGGAGCAGGGCCTGGCGGGCCGGGGTGTCGGTGGTGTGGCGGACCAGGGCGGCGGCGTGGTCGACGCTGATCGTGCCGGTGGCCAGGGCGGTCGCGGTGGCGGGGAGGTGGTCGCGCAGGGCGCGGGCCTGGCGGACCTTGCGGGCCGCGGCGCTGTGGTGGCGGCCGGAGCGGTTCCGGTACCAGGCGGCCATGGACCGGGCACCGTCCAGGGCCCACCGGCCGTCGGCCTCGACCGCGGTCAGGGCCCGGGCGGTCAGGGCCTCGAGCTGGCGGCGCAGGGTCTCGGCCTGGTCCAGCACGTCCAGGGCGACCTGGGCGGGGTGGTCGAGCAGGTCGGTTGCCAGGACCGCCGTGAGGGCGTCCTGGACGCCGGTGAGCAGGGCGGCCGGGTCGGGGGCGGGCAGCTGCGCGGTGACCGCCATCACCGTTCACCTCCCTCGTCCGTGTCCACCCCCACCGTATCGAACGGACGTTCGCCAGGTCCAGGAGAACGGCGTCATTCCGCCAAATTTGTGGACACCCACGCACGAACCACACCTGTGGAGGAACAGTGAAAAAAGACGAACCCAGAGTGCCGAGGTGAGGAGCTGACCGACGCACGAGGCAAGCTGTGCTCCGGTACGCGGACCGTGGCGGCCTGAACTCCGGTACGCGGACCGTGGCGGCCTGAACTCCGGTGCGCGGACCGTGGCGGTCTGAACTCCGGTGCGCGGACCGTGGCGGTCTGAACTGGTGAGCGGATCGTGGCGGGATGCACCGGCGGAGTTGGATTCCGGAGCGAGCAGCGCCAGGATGCGCGCCGACGTCGCCCCGGGTGGCTGGCCCCGCTCACAACCGCCCGTCTCTCCGAAGCCGGGGCGCTCGAGTCGGTGACGTCGGAAGAGGCGCCGTATCATCGCCGGGCCAGCGCGGGCGCGTTCCCCGCGCGCCCTGACCGAACCGCGGAGGACGCTCGATGTTGCAGGGATTCAAGGAGTTCGTCGCGCGTGGGAACGCCGTGGACCTCGCCGTGGGCGTCGTCATCGGCGCAGCCTTCGGCGGTGTGGTCACCGCCATCGTCGAGAAGGTGCTCAACCCGCTGGTGGCGGGGATCGTGGGACAGCCGAACTTCGACGACGTCCTCGCCTTCACCCTCGGCGACGCGACCGTCCAGCCCGGCGCCGTCGTCACCGCGCTCGTGAACTTCCTGCTCGTCGCCGGCGCGATCTACTTCCTCGTGGTCACCCCCGTGAACAGACTGGCCGCGAGGCGCCGGGACGAGGACGCCGAGCCGGCCGCCCCGGCGGACGACGTGCGGGTGCTCACGGAGATCCGGGACCTGCTGGCCGCCCAGGCGAGCGCCCCGACCGACGCCGAGCGCCGCTGACACCGGGTTGCTTCGACCGTCACCCGGACCGGCCCAGCGCGTTCCATCCCCGCCACACCGGCAACCCGCGCCGCCAGCTCACCACCTGCACCCGGGTCTGCTACTGCCGCCCCCAGTGCGGCGGCACGTCCTCGATCAGCCTGGCGTCGTTCCCGCCCGCGGCGCCGGGCGCGGCCGGACCGGCGACGGCGCCCGGGTCCCCGGTGTGCAGTGCCTCGGCCTCCCCGGCCACCTCGCCCGACGCGAGGCGGCGTCGGTCGACCTCCGAGAGCGCGATGACCCGCCGGTGCCGGCGGCGCCGAGGAGCCTCGCTCACGGCCGCCGCCGCACCACGTGCCCGAGCACGGCGTCGACCTGGGCGCCGCGCCGCGTGAGGGCCAGCGCTCCGCGCAGCTCCTCGACGAGCTCGGCGTCGTCGCGCTCGGCGCCGTCGGAGACGACCCAGGCGAGGAGGTCGTCGAGCTGGTCGTCGCTGTACGCGGCGAGCGGCAGTCCGGCCACGACCGGCGGGCGGGCCCCGCGCTCACGAACGGGGCCGCGCCGGGCTGCTGCGTCCTCGTCGGTGCCGGGAAGAGGTCCGATCCCCGTGCCATCGGTGGGGGAGCCGCTGCCATCGGTCGCCCGGGCACCGGCTCGGGGTGCCGTCTCACGGCCGCCGGCAGCGCCGTCGTCGCTCGGCACCGGACCGTCAGGCCGCGCCGCGCCGTCGCCGGGCGCCGGCGCATCGCCCGGTCCCGCTCCGGCGTCCGCAGCCCCGGGGCTGCCCTCGCCGGTCCCGTGCGCGCCCGCTGCCGCGTACGTGTGGGGCAGCGCTGAGCGGGCAGGGGTAGCGGCAGCCAGGGCGGCCTCCGCCGCGACGCGGCGCTCCTCGACGACGGCGAGCACCTCGGCGAGGATCGCCTCGGCCTCCGCCTGCGGGTCCATGAACACCGCCGTCGAGAACGCCGTCCGGACCCGCCAGCCCCGGGCCGTGAGCCGCTCGACCCAGTGCCGGTCGCGCCGGCGCAGGCTCTCCTCGGCCACGTACTCGTCGTCGTCGGTCAGGACGGCGACGACGAGCTCGCCGGGAAGATCGGGGTGCCCGATCGCGAGCGGGATGCGCACCCCGCCCGGCAGCCCGTAGCGCGGCACGACGGTCAGGCCGAGGCGCCACAGCCGCTCGGCGAGGTCGACGAGGAGCTGGTCGGGCTTCTCCCCCGGTGCGGCGGCGGGCGTCTCGCCCGGCAGCGCCCCGGTGGCGGCCTGGTCGAGGAGGTCGGCGAGCAGCTTCGGCCCGGCCTGACTGACCCTGCTGCGGTCGATCTCCCCCGGGCCGATGCAGCTGACGATGACGAGCTGGTGGCGCACGGCGTCGAGGGCGTCGACGAGGCACGCGAGGCCGTCCGGGCCGGACACCGGGCCGAAGCGGTGCAGCACCCGCCCGTGCGGGGTCTTGCCGAACCCGACCGAGAGCACGACGACGTCGCGGCGCAGCCCTGCGGCGCCGTCGACCTCGAGGACCGTGAACGGCTCGGGCCGGTCTGCGGCGAAGAAGCCGGCGACGGCGTGGCTGTCGGTGACGGCGGCGCGCACCGCCTCGCGCACCCGGTCGGCGTGGCGGGCGTTGAGGGCCACCACGGCGAGGGACTGCTCCGGGGTGGTGAGGGCGTGCTCGACGACGAGGTCGACGACCCGGTCGACCTCGCTCTGCACCGACTCCACCGCGTCGGAGCCGGGCGACGGCATACCGAAGCCCTCGACGAGGTCCAGGAGCATCCGCGAGGCGGACGGCGGCGCGGGCACGGAACGGATGACGTCGCCGTAGCCGTGGGCGGAGAGGAACGCGGCGATCCCCTCGTCCCGCTCGGCCCGGCCGGTGGGCAGGGTCACGGCAGGCAGGAGCGGGGCGAGCGCACCGACGAGACCGTCGCCGCCGCGCCGCGAGTCACCCACGAGGACGACCTGGCGGGCCCGGGCCAGCAGGGCCACGGCCTGCTCGACCGGCAGGTTCTGCACGCCGTCGAGGACGAGGAGGTCCACGCTCGGCTCCTCCGGCGCGAGCTGGGCGACGAGCATGGGGGCGACGAGCCACACCGGTCGCACGACGCCGGTCAGGCGCGGGTGGGCGGCGAGGGTCTCCCGCAGGTTGGCGCCGCGGCCCGCGCCGAGCGCGTGGTAGAGCCGGGCGGCCTCGTCGCGGTGCTCACGGACCGTCGCGCGCACGTTGGCGGCGACGGCGCGGCGCACCGGGCCGGCGAGGGAGGCGACCTGGGCCTCGTCCAGGCTGCGGAACCGCTCCGCCAGGGCCGTCAGCGCGGGGCCGTCGTGCCCGGCGAGCGCGGGGTCGGTGCGCAGGATCTGCTCGAGGACCGAGCTCCACCAGGCCAGGTCCAGCTCGGGCCCCACGAGGGCGGTCGGCACGCGCCGCTCGGTGAGGTCGTCGACGAGCGCGCCGAGCCCGCGCGAGCGCAGCGACCCGAGCAGGGCGGTGCGCTCGGGCAGCAGACGCAGGGCGGGGGCGTCGAGCCCGAGCTCGCGCATCCGGGCCGTCAGCGCGGGGAGCTCGAGGGTGAACAGGTCCTCCCGCCCTGCGCCGGACCCGACGACGTCCTGCAGGGCGGCGAGGTCGGCGTGGGCCTGGGCGGCGGTCGTCTTGATCTCGGCCAGGCCGTCGGGGAGGCGGGGCCAGCCGCCGGCCGGGTCGTAGCGCCGCCAGATCTCGCGCTGCTCCTGCACGCGCACCAGCTCGGCGTTGAGGTCGGCGACCGGACGGCCCGGACGCAGGAGGTCCTTGGCCTGCTTGCGCAGGCGCCGGCGCACCGACCACTTCATCGACAGCCCGCGGTCCTTGCGCCAGCGGCGGGTCGCCGTCGCGACGACCATGTCCGCCGCGGAGCGCTCGAAGATCTGCGGGAGGAAGACGTCCAGGGCCTCGGCGACGCCGTCGAGCATCCCCAGCTGCTCCTCCCACTGGGTCAGGGTGGTGGCGCGCTCGATGCCGGTCTCGCGCACGACCCGGTCGACGTGGGCGGTCACCGCCGGGAGGGTGAGCTCGCCGAGCCGCTGGGTGCGCTCGAGCGCGGCGGAGGCGGCGGGCGCGTCGGACAGACGCGCGCCGTACCAGGGGGTGTCCGAGGGACGCAGCGTGAACGCCCCCAGCGCCGACGCCCGGGCGAGCTCCTCGTGCGCGGCGGCCAGGCCGCCGTCGACGAGGGAGCGCAGCGTGCGGGCGTCCAGGCGCACCCGGGTGCGCGGGCCCGGCCGGGCGGCGGTGAGCTCGGCGAGGGCCTGGAGGGCGTCGTAACCCGACGCGTCCCAGTCCTCGTGGCGGGCGTGCAGGCCCGCCACGTACCTGCCGAGGCGGTTGCGCACGTCCACCAGCTCGGCGCGCAGGGCGGCGTTGGCGTCGTCGTCGACGTCGACCTCGTGGGCGTCGAGTCCCGCGCGGAGCGAGGCGGCCGCCGAGGTGCGCCAGCGGCTGTCGGTGGACAGGTCGAGCACCAGCTCGCCGAGGCCGAGCTCGGAGATCCGCTGGAGCAGGGCGCGGCCGGTGCGCCGCGAGCCGGGCACGTACATGGCGGTCCGGCCCGACGCGGCGGCGTCGGCGAGGATCGCGGCGACGGTGCCGGGGACGTCGGCGCCGGGCGGGGCGTCGAGGAACACGTGCGCCCCGGAGGCGACGGCGTCGACGGCGTGAGCCTGGTCGACGTCGAGGTCGCCCGCCCCGCGCTCGGTGGCGGGGTCGCGGTCCACGGGGATGCGGCGGGGCAGCTCGACCGTGAGCTCGGCGCGGGCGTCGGCGTCCCCCGCGAGGGCGGCGACCACCGTGGCTGCGGGCAGGTGCGGGGCCATCGCGTCGAGGTCGTCGACGAGGGCCTGGCCGGGGTGGACGAAGGGGCCGACGACGATCCGCTCGGAGAGCTCGAAGCCGGGCAGGTTCTCCCGGCCGAGCTCGCCGAGGCGGGCCAGCGCCAGGCGGGGCGTGAAGCCCTGGTCGGTGTAGGCGGACCTGCCGACGGCGGTGACGTCGGCGTCGACGCCCGCCGCGCGCAGGGCTCGCACGAGCACGGGGTTGACCTCGATGGCGGACTCGAGGTCGATGTCGAAGTCCGACTCCCCGGGGTGCGCCTCGAGGCGCACGGCCCGCAGGAGCACCGGCGCGTGGACCGTGCGGACCCGGGTCCGGGCGGCGTCCTCGGCCGTGTCCTCGGCGGTGCGCGTCGGCGGGGTCACCGGCGCCTCGGCCGGGGCGCCGCGCTGCGGCTGGTCCGCCCCGGTAGCCGTGGCAGCCTCGTCGGTCGCCGCGACGGCGTCGTCCGGCGCGGCCGCGCCCGCGGTGCCCGGGACCGCGCTGGTGGTGGCCGCTGCGTCCACGGTGGCACCACCGTCCGTGGTGCGCGCACCGTCCGTCTCCGTCGCGTCGTCCGCCAGCACGACACCGTCCGTGGTGACGTCGCCTGGCGCTGCCTCGTCCGGGGTGCCGGCCGAGGAGCGAGCGGTGGCCTCGTGGTCGGCGTGGGCCGTGCCCGGGTCCGCGGAGACCTCCAGCACCAGCGAGCCGGTGTCCGTCAGGTCCGGTGCGACCGGGTCCGGCAGGACCGTCCAGCTGGCCACGCCGATCGCGAGGTAGGTGGGAGCGACGCCGTACCGCTGGGCGAGCTCGTCGGCCCGGGCTCGCACGGTCCGGGCGGCACGGCGGGCGGCGAGCTGAGCGCCGCCCTCGCGCACGAGGTTGTTGAGCCGGGTGGTGCGCCCGGCGTACAGCTGGGCGATGCCCGACGGGTGGGCGGCCGTGAGGTCGATGACGGCGTCACCGAGGAGGGTGATGTCGGCCAGGGTCGACGCCCCACCGAGACGGACGAGGCTCTCCCGCCAGGTCGCGGCGGCCCTCGCGACGAGCGCGGCCCGCTCGGGGTCGACGTCCCGCGGCCGCACGGGGCGGAACGGACGTGCGACCGAGCGCCGCGGCGCCCGGCCCTCGCGGCTGAACGCCGAGCCCGGCGCCGGCCCGTCGGGGACGACGGCGGCCTCGTCGGGCGAGGCGGTCGCGACGCCGCCGCCGCGGCGTCCGTCGGTGCGGTCCTGGGCGGCCCGCGCGGCGTGGCGCCGGGCCTGCCCGCCTCGGGAGAAGAGCGCAGGAGGGGTCATTCCACCACCGTAGGCAGGGCCGGGGCACGGCGCGTGGTGCCGCGCCGACGAAAGCCCGACGCCCGCCGGCGGCACCCGGGTGCGGAACTCTCCACCGGCACCGAGGCCAGGCTGCGGTAGCACCATCGACGGGGGCGGCGGGACCGCCATGTCGGTGTTCCTGGTCCACGTCCCCGGGCCGGCGCGCCCTGAACGGAGCGCGACGCGCAGGGGGGGTTCGGCATCGCGCCCCATCCACAGCCATCCTCGCTCACCCGGCGGACCCGGTCAACGGACTCAGCCCAGCCAGGCCCGCACCCTGGCGCGTCCGAGCCGCAGCCGTGCGCGTGGCACCCGAGCCTCCGCCCGGTCGGCGAGGTCGCGCTCGACCAGCGCGAGCCGGGCGTGCAGCCACGTCTCGGGCTCGGTCGCCGCGGGCCGCAGCCCCTCGAGCAGCCCGCGAGCGGTGACGGCGTCCTGGTGCTCGCCGAGCACCTCCTGGAGCTCCTCCGCGGCCGCGGCGAGGCGGACCGCCGGCTTGCCGACGGCGGGCGTGACCGCCTCCGCGGCGTACCTCAGCCGCTTCGCGGCCTTCCGGGCCTCGTGCAGCAGCGGGTCGCGGACGGCGGGGTCGTCCTCCGCGAGCGCCGCCTCGAGCCGGCGCACCACCCGGCGGTGATCCTTGCGGACCCGGCGCCGCAGGTCCTTGCCGGAGGCGCCGGGGACGATCGGCGGCCCCGCACGGAACCGGTCCAGCGCGCGGGTGAGGTCGCCGGCGCGCGGGGAGTCCAGCGCCTCGACGAGCTCGGCGTGGGCGGTGCGGTGCCGCTCCTCGAGCATGCCCGCGAGTGCGGCGACGGCGTCGTCGTCGCCGAGACCGGACGCGTGGTCGGCCAGGCGGGCGGCCATCACCTCCGCGTCACGGACCGCCCCGAGCCGCCGGCCCAGCCACCTGGCGTCGTCACGGAGCTGGTCCACCGGCTCGAGAAGCGGCCCGAAGGTCGCCAGCGCGCTGCGCAGCCGCCGCGTCGCCACCCGCATGCGGTGCACCGCGTCGGGCTCGTCGGCCCGGACGGCGTCGACGAGGTCGGTCAGGGTGTCGACCTGCGCGCGCAGATACTGCGCCACGGCCCTCCGGCCCCGCCGTGCACCGACCTTCCCCCCGCCCACGACGCCCCCTCAGCGCACCCGCGGCCAGAGCGTCTCCGCCGCGGCGTCGTCGGCGTCGCGCAGCACCCGCAGGACGTTGCCGCCGGCGAGCGCGGCGAGCTCCGCCCGGGACCAGCCGCGCGCGGCCAGGGCGTCGAGGAGCCGCGGGTAGCCCGAGACGTCCTCCAACCCGTCGGGGAGCCGGTCGACGCCGTCGTAGTCGCCGCCGAGGCCGATGTGGTCGACCCCGGCGACCTCGCGGGCGTGCTCGACGTGCCGCACGACGTCCTCGATCCCGACCCGGGGCCGGGGGTGGTCGGCCTCCCACCGGGCGAGCTCCTCCTCGGGCACCGCCGTGTGCAGCGCGCTGTCGTTCTCGGCCGCGGCCACGGCGGGGTCCTCCCCCGGCCGGGGAGCGCGCGGCCACGGGAAGGCGTGCTCGCCGAGGGCCTCCTGGGCCTCGCGCCACCAGCGGGCCGCCGCCGCGGAGAGGAAGGACGGGACGAAGGTCAGCTGGACGACCCCGCCGTTGCCGGCCAGCCGGGACAGGACGGCGTCGGAGACGTTGCGCGGGTGGTCGCCCTCGGCCCTGGCCGAGGAGTGGGAGAAGATCACCGGCGCGGCCGCGACGTCGAGCGCGTCGTGCTGGGTGGTCTCCGCAGTGTGCGAGAGGTCCACGAGCATCCCGATGCGGTTCATCTCCGCGACCACCGCGCGACCGGTGTCGGCCAGACCGCCGGCGACCTCGGCGCCGGTGGCCGAGTCCGCCCAGGACGTGGAGTCGTTGTGCGTGAGGGTGAGGTAGCGCACCCCCAGCCGCGCCAGCGCACGCAGCACGCCCACCGAGCCGGCGATGGCGTGGCCGCCCTCGGCGCCGAGGAGGGCGGCGACCCGGCCGGAGCTGAAGGCGGCGAGGACGTCCGGCTCGGTGCAGGCCAGGGCGAACGTGCCCGGGTAGCGGGCGACGAGCCGGTGCACGAGGTCGATCTGCTCCAGCGTGCCCACCACCGCCTCCGGCTCGGGCAGGGTGGACGGGACGAACACCGACCAGAACTGCGCGCCGACCCGCCCGGCCCGCAGCCGCGGGATGTCGGTGTGGAAACCCGTCCTGGGCCGGTCGAGGTCCTCGACGGAGGAGCCGGCCCGTCCCCGCAGGGCGTAGGGCCAGTCGTTGTGGCCGTCGACGAGCGGCGTCTCGGCCAGGACCTGCTCGACAAGCTCGTGCACGGCGCTCCTCCTGACGGCGGCCGGGGGCCCGCGGGTCCGCCGGGGCGTGGTGCCCATCATCGTCGCCGGGCGACGACGGCGCTCGGGAACCGGGAGCGTGCGGTCCGGTCGCGGAAATCGATGGCGCCCGCCGTCGGGCACCGGTTCACTGACGTCATGGACGTCCCCGCCCTCGAGGGCCTGCCCGCCGGGCTCACCCAGCGCCCGCTCGTCCCCGGTGACGCAGCCGCCCTCACGGCGATCATCGCCGCCGAGGAGCTCGCCGACACCGGCGAGGTCTCCATCGAGGAGGCCGACATCGTCGCGGACTGGCAGCGGCCAGGCTTCGACCTCGCCGCGTCCGCCGTCGGCGTCCTCGACGGCGGGCGCCTCGTTGCCTACGCCGAGCACTCCGGCGCCGACCGCGCGGACGCCTCGGTCCACCCGAGCCACCACGGCCAGGGCATCGGCACGGCGCTGGCGGACTGGGTGCGCCGGACCGCCCGGGCCCGCGGTACCTCGGCCGTGGGGATGCCCGTGCCGGTCGGCTCGCCCGGCGACCGTCTGCTCGACGCGCTCGGCTGGCGCGTGCGCTGGACCAGCTGGGTGCTCAGCCTGCCCGAGGGCCGCGAGATCCGGCCGCAGCCGCTCCCGGCCGGCTACGCGCTGCGGGAGGCGGCCGCCGCCGACCACCGGGCGGTGTGGACGGTCGTCGAGGACGCCTTCCTCGAGTGGTCGGTGCGCGAGCGGCAGACCTTCGAGGACTTCGCCGCGCAGGTGATGCTCCGGCCCGGGTTCGAGCCGTGGAACCTGCGCGTGGTCACCGACCCGTCGGGTGACGTCGTCGGGGCGTCCTTCGTCGTCGTCGCGCACGGCGAGGGCTACGTGGACCGGTTGGCGGTGCGCCGCGACCAGCGCGGCCGTGGCCTGGCGACGGCGCTGCTCGCCGACTCCTTCGCCCGCGCCCGGGAGCACGGGGCCACCCGGTCGGGCCTGAGCACCGACTCGCGCACGGGTGCGCTGGGGCTCTACGAGCGGGTCGGCATGGAGGCGACCCAGACCTGGGTCAACCGCGCGACGGAGGTCTGAGCCGGAGCGACCGCCTCTCGCGCGCGTCCGTGCCCGCCGCACCCCGACCCTTCGCTAGCATCCGGCCAGGTCGGGACGTCGCGGCCACCGACGGACCCCGGGAGCCCGATGAGCCAGCTCGCCATCGAGACCACCGCCCTGCGCCGGACGTACCGCGGCCGGGGCGGGACCCGGGTGGGGGTCGAGGGCCTGGACCTACGGGTCCCGGTCGGTGGCGTCCACGGGTTCCTCGGGCCGAACGGCTCGGGGAAGACCACCACGATCCGCATGCTCCTCGGGCTCGTCCGGGCTGAGTCCGGCACGATGCGCCTGTTCGGGCAGGAGGTGCCCGAGCACCTGCCCGACGTCGTGGGCCGGGTCGGCGCGATCGTGGAGTCCCCGCGGTTCTTCCCCACATTCACCGGCCGGCGGAACCTCGAGCTGCTCGCCGGGGCGGTCGGCGCCCCGCGCGCCCGGGTCGGTGAGGTCCTCGAGGAAACCGGCCTCGCCGGGCGCGACCGCGACCGGTACAAGGGCTACTCCCTCGGCATGAAGCAGCGGCTCGCGATCGCCGCGACCCTGCTCAAGTCACCGGACCTGCTCATCTTCGACGAGCCGACCAACGGGCTCGACCCCGCCGGCATCCGGGACATCCGCCGCACGATGCGCCGGCTCGGGGACGAGGGGCGCACCGTGCTGGTCTCGAGCCACATCCTCGCCGAGGTCGAGCAGGTCGCCGACACGGTCTCGATCATCGGACGGGGGCGTCTGCTCGCCGAGGGACGCGTGGCCGACGTCATCGGCGACCGCGGGGTCCGGGCGGTGCGTGTGGGGGTGCCCGACCCCGGCGCGGCCGCGGCCGTCCTCACGGCGGCCGGGCTCCAGGTGCGGCCGGAGGGGCCGGCCCTGCACGTCACCGGCGCCGATGACCCCGCCCGCATCACCGAGGTCCTGGCCCGGGCGGGCATCTTCGTCCACGAGCTCACCCCGCTGCGGGCCGACCTGGAGTCGGTCTTCCTCGACCTCACCGCGCCCGGCGGGGACGCGCAGCCGACCGGCGGTGAGCAGCGGTGACGCGCCTGCTCGTCGTCGAGCTCCGCCGGCTGTTCTCCCGGCGCCTGGTGGTCCTGGCCATGGCCGGCGCCCTGGTGGCGACGGCGCTCGTCCTGGCGGGGGTGTGGCAGTCCTCCCGGCCGATGTCCGGCGACGCGCGGGCCCGGGCCGTGGCCGAGTTCGAGAGGGCGCAGGCGGACTGGGCGGAGAACGGCGACGAGAACGTCGCGCAGTGCCTGGCCGCTGAGGAGCGCGAGCGCGAGCTCTCCGGTGGGGACGTCGACTTCGGCTGCGACCAGATGGAGCCGCAGGAGGAGTGGTTCCTCGTCACCGCCCCGCCGCTCGAGGACACCCTGCCCGGGGTGCTCGCCGGGCACGCCTACCTCCTCGTCCTCCTCGCGCTGGTCGTCGGTGCGACCTTCACCGCGGCCGAGGTGAGCACCGGCTCGCTGAGCACGTGGCTGACGTTCGAGCCCCGCCGGCTGCGGGTCTACGCCAGCAAGCTCCTCGCGGCGACCCTCGGGGTGCTGCCCGCGACCGTGGTGCTGGTGGGGGCGCTGGTCGGGGGCGCGTGGCTCGTCGCCAGGGGGTTCGCTCTCGCGGGGACCATGACGTCACGCGACTGGGGGGACGCGGGCGCGACGGCGCTGCGGGTCCTGGCCCTGACGGCGGTCGTCGCCATGGCGGGTGCCGCCCTCGGCGTCCTCGCGCGCCACACCGCCGGCGTCCTCGGGGCGGTCGTGGGGTACGTCGTCGTCGTCGAGCTCGTCCTCGCCAACCTCATCCCCCGCCTGCAGCCCTGGCTGCTCATGAAGAACGTCGAGGGCTGGGTCGCCGGCGGAACGGTGTACTTCCTCCAGACCTGCACCACCGACGCCAGGGGGACGCTCTGCGACGTGACCGACCGGGCGCTGCCCCTGAGCCACAGCGTGGCCTACCTCCTCGTCCTGGCCGCGCTCGCCGTCGCCGCCGGGGCGCTGGCCATCCGGCGCCGCGACGCCGTCTGAGACACGGGCCCGCCGGGTCCGGGCGCCCTGGGTCGCCGCACGCGCACGCCGGGTCCGCGCACCCGACGTCCCCGCACGCAGGCGCTTGTCCGCCGCGTCGACGGCGAGGAGGACCGGTCCGGCGGCGAGCGCGACGGCCCAGCCGGCCGCCGGCGGGGCCGCGTGCCCGAGCAGCAGCGCGACCGGCGTGACGAGGAGGACGACGACGGAGAAGGCGAGCTCCGCCGTCGCGGCGGGCAGGAGGAGCCGGTTGGTCGTCCAGCCGAGGGCGCCCGGCCACCGGGTGGAGCTGCGGCAGGCGAAGGCGTTGGCGGTCTGGGCGAGCACCACCGTCATGAACGCCGCCCCGGAGGCGGCCGCGAGGTCCTGGCCCGTGGGGAGCGTCCCGCCGGGCCGCCACCCGGCGGCGACGAGGGAGACGATGAACGCGAGCATCGTCAGTGCCGCGACGAGGGGGCCGAGCAGTCCGAAGGCCCGCCGCAGGACGGTCCGGCTCAGCAGACGCCCGCGCACCGGCGGGCCGTCGAGGAGGTGCCGGGCCGGCGGCTCGGCACCCAGCGCCGTCGCCGAGAGGGTGTCGGTGCCCAGGTCGAGGGCGATGATCTGCAGGACGCCCAGCGCGAGCGGGAACCGGCCGCCGGAGAGCGCCCACACGAGGAACGGGGTGAGCTCGGCGACGTTGTCGGTGAGGTGGTAGGTGAGGAAGCGACGGACGTTGACGAACGTCGCCCGGCCCTGCTCGATGCCCGCGACGATGGAGGCGAACGCGTCGTCGAGGAGGACGAGGTCGGCGGCCTCGCGGGCGACGTCGGTGCCGGAGCGGCCCATCGCCACCCCGATGTCCGCCTCGTGCAGGGCCGGGGCGTCGTTGACGCCGTCGCCGGTCATCGCCACGACGTGGCCGCGCGAGCGCAGCGCCCGGGCGATGCGGAGCTTGTCCTCCGGCGTCACGCGGGCGACGACGACGCCGTCGTGGTCGAGCAGCGCCGCCAGGACCCGCTCCTCCGCGGGCAGGTCCGCGCCGGTGAGCAGCGGCGCCCCGGGGCGGCTCAGCCCGACCTCGGCGGCGATCGCCGCAGCGGTGGCCGGGTGGTCCCCCGTGACCATCGCGACGGCGACGCCGGCGCGCCGGCACGCGGCGAGGGAGGCGGCGACGTCGTCGCGCGGCGGGTCCTCCAGGGCCAGCAGGCCCAGCAGGCGCAGCCCGGACCCCGCCTCCTCGGGCGTGGTCGGCAGGTCACCGGCGACCGGGGCGCCGGCGACGGCGAGCACGCGCAGCCCGCGCGCCGTGAGCGCGTCGACCTGGGCGTGGGCGGCGTCAAGTGTCCCGGCTCCCGCCGTCGTCGCGGCTTCCGCCGTGGTCGCGGCCTCCGGCGTCGTCGGGCCGGCCGGTGCGCACAGCGGCAGCACGCCGTCCGGAGCGCCCTTGACGACGGCGCCGCCGGCCACCACCACCGACATCCGGCGGACCCGGGGGTCGAACGGGAAGCGCCGGTCCACCGTGTGCGCCCGCCGGTCGGCCTCGGTGTCCAGACCGAGGCGGTGCGCGAACGCGTCGAGGGCGGCCTCCATCGGGTCGCCGTGCGCCTCCCACACGCCGCGCACCTCGTGCGCGTACCCGGTGGAGCAGCGCACCGCGGCGAGGGCCAGCGCCGTGCAGGCACGCACGGCGTCGTCCACCGGGGTATCGGCGGCGCGGTGCGCGGCGGCGGCCCCGTCGTCCTGGCTCCGGTCGCCCGGCCGGCCGGCCCGGACCCAGGACAGTTTGGCCGTCGGCCCGTACCCGGTGCCGTCGACGACCACACCGCCCGCCGGCGTCCACGCCTCCACCACCGTCATCTCGTTGCGGTGAGCGTGCCGGTCTTGTCGGTGCACACGAAGGTGGTCGAGCCGAGCGTCTCGACGGCCTCGAGGTTGCGCACGAGGATCTGCCGCTTCGCCATCTGCTCGGCGCCCCACGCCAGGGAGAGCGTCACGGTCGGGAGCAGCGCCTCGGGCACGAGGGCGACGGTGACGCCGACGGCGAAGACGAACCCGTCCTGCACCGGGTTGCCCACGAGCAGGGAGATCCCCAGGAATGCCGCGCCCACGCCCACCGCGATCCCGGCGACCACCCGCACGAGGGCCCGGAGCTCGCGGGTGAGCGGGGTGTCGGGCGAGGCCGACGTCGTCAGCCGGGCGATGCCGGCGAGGCGGGTGCCCGCACCGGTGGCCCGCACGCACGCCCGCGCCTCCCCCTCGACCACGAACGTCCCGGCGAAGATGACCTCCCCGTCCGCCACGGCAGCGGCACCGCTCTCACCGGTGAGCATGGCGGTCTCGACGAGGAGGCGGTTCCCGCGCTCGACGACGGCATCGGCGGGCACCCGGTCCCCGCTCTCGAGGAGCAGGACGTCCCCGACGACGACCTCCGCGGCGTCGACGATGCGGCGCCGCCCGTCCCGCCGGACGGTGACCTGGGTGGGGAGCATGGCGCTCAGCCGGTCGGCTGCGCGGTCGGCCCGGGCCTGCTGGGCGAGGGCGAACACCGCGTTGAGGACGACGACGGCGGCGATGGCGGCGGCGAGCTCGGGCAGGCGGCCGAGCAGCGCCAGCCCCGCGGCCGCCCAGAGCATGAGGGCGAAGAAGTGGGTGAGCTCGCCGGCGAGCCGCCGGGCCGCCGAGGGACGGCGCGCGGCGGGCAGGAGGTTCGGACCGTCCCGGGCGGGCCGGGCCGCCGCCTCCGCCTGCGTCAGACCGGCCATGGCCCCTCCGCCTCACGGGCGGTGCACGGTCCGGTGCGGGCGCCGACGTCCGCGGTCGGCCGGCGTGCGCCGCCGCCGGGACCAGCATGCGCCGTCGTGGGCCCGCCGGGTCAGGTCCGTTGGTCCCCGCCTGACCGGGTCGGACGCGCCGAGGGCCACCTCGCGGGAGCCGGCGACCGGGCGCGCACGCCCTCTCAGGTGGCCGGCGGCCGCACGCTCCCGCTCAGGTGGCCAGCGGCCAGTGCGGGTGCTCCACCGCGCGGCCCTGGAACGACAGGATCGCCCGGTTCTGCACGATGCCGTCGCGGATCTCGACGGCGCGCGCGATCGTCCGGTTCCGCTCCCAGGCGTCGGGTCCCTCCATGACGGGGCGGAGGAAGGGCAGCAGCGCGACGGAGTTCTCCCACGTGGCGGAGTTCCACAGGTAGGACGGGCTGTGGTCGACCGCGTAGTACAGGACGTTCTCACCCACGGTGAAGGTGGGGTCCTCGAACGTCGTCGGGCGCGCCCAGCCGAACCCCATGCCCGCGTCGCAGGAGACGTCGACGACGACCGTTCCGGGGCGCAGCGACGGCAGGTCCTCGTCGGTGAGGAACATCTGCGGGGCGTCGGTGTCCTGGAGGACGCAGTTGACGATGACGTCGTGCCCCGCGAGGAACTCGGCCAGCGGGACCGGCCCGTCGTCGGTGGCGACCTCGCCGGTGTGCGGCGGTTCGTCGCTGTCGAAGTGGATGATGCGGGCGGAGTGGATGGGGGCGGCGACGGCGGCGATCTGGCGGTGGGTGAGGACGTCGACGTCGTGCACCCCGAACGCCGTCAGCGCGGTGACGGCGCCGCGGGCGGTCGCCCCGAAGCCGATGACGACGGCGCTCAGGCGCCGGCCGTAGTCACCGCTGGTCCCGGCGAGCTGCATGGCGTGGAGGACCGAGCTGTAGCCCGCGAGCTCGTTGTTCTTGTGGAACACGTGGAGGTTGAACGAGCCGTCCGCGTTCCAGTGGTTCATCGCCTCGAACGCGATGAGCGTGAGGGAGCGGTCGATCGCCACCTGCGTGAGCTCGTGGTCCTGGACGCAGTGCGGCCAGCCCCACAGCACCTGGCCCCTGCGCAGCCCCGCGATCTCCTCGATGAGGGGCTTGGGCTGGAGGACGACGTCGCACTCCTCGACGAGCTCGGCCCGGGTGCGGAAGCCCCCGACCACGCGCTCCAGGGCGGCGTCGGGGACGCCGAAGCGCTCGCCGTACCCGCGCTCGAGGAAGACGTGGCCCCGCAGGTCGTCGGGGATGCGCGCCAGGTGCGTGGGGTGGATGGCGAGCCGGCGCTCGTTCTCCTTGCGCGACGACCCCATGACGCCGAGGCTGAGCAGCGCCATCGGACCTCCTCGTGGCCGGACGTCCGTCCCGGCGGCTGCGGTGCCTCCCCCGTTCGGCCTTCCCGGCAGCGTACGCCGGGGGACCTCCGGGCGGAGCCGTTCGCCCACGGGTGGGACGCGGTCGAGCGGGAAGGCAGATCGACACCTGTCGGGTGTAGCGTCGGCAGAACATCCCGTCCGCCGCCACGGCGGGTTGTCCGGCGATGGCACCTTGTGGCGCTCCCAGGACGGCGCTGCAACCATGACCCGAGAACGCCCGACATCTCCCGAACGCATCGACACCCACAACTCGTCGATCGACGCCGACCGGGCCGGTGAGGGCGCCTGCGCCCGGGTGCACCTGCCCACGGGCACCGTGTGCACGCTGCCGCGCGGCCACGTCGAGTCGTGCGAGTTCGTCCAGCCCTGAGCGCGGCGGCGCCCGGCCGCGTCGTCGGCCGATCGGCCGCACCCTGCCGGAACGTTAGAATCTCCTGACGGCCCATCGCGGGCAGCCGACCACCCAGGAGGACGAGTGAGCCAGACGGCCGAGCGCGTCGACGTCGCCACCGAGGCGGCCCGCCGGCGCACGTTCGCCGTCATCAGCCACCCCGACGCCGGCAAGTCGACCCTGACCGAGGCCCTGGCGCTGCACACCCACGCCATCGCCGAGGCCGGGCACGTCAACGGCAAGGCCGGTCGGCGCCGCACCGTCTCGGACTGGATGGACATGGAGCAGGCCCGCGGCATCTCCATCACCTCCGCCTCGCTCCAGCTGGACTACCGCGACACCGTCCTCAACCTCCTCGACACCCCCGGCCACGCCGACTTCTCCGAGGACACCTACCGGGTGCTGGCCGCCGTCGACGCCGCCGTCATGCTCGTCGACGCCGCGAAGGGCCTCGAGCCCCAGACGATGAAGCTCTTCGCCGTCTGCAAGCACCGGGGCATCCCCATCATCACCGTCATCAACAAGTGGGACCGGCCCGGCCGTGACGCCCTCGCCCTCATGGACGAGATCGCCGAGCGCACGGGCCTGACCCCCACACCGCTCACCTGGCCGGTGGGCATCGCCGGGGACTTCCGCGGGGTCCTGGACCGCCGCACCGGGGAGTACGTGCGCTTCACCGCCACCGCCGGCGGCGCGCACATCGCCCCCGAGGAGCGTCTCGACCCCGCCACGGCCGCCGCCCGCGAGGGCGACGCCTGGGACGTCGCCGCCGAGGAGTCCGACCTCCTGCACGTCTCCGGGGCCGACCACGACGACGCGACCTTCCTCGCAGGGATCTCCACCCCGCTGCTCTTCGCCTCCGCGGTGCGCAACTTCGGCGTCCACGCCCTCCTCGAGGTCCTCGTCGACCTCGCGCCGGCCCCGGACGCCCGGCCCGACGTCGACGGCGACCCGCGCGAGATCACGGAGCCGTTCAGCGCGTTCGTCTTCAAGATGCAGGCCGGGATGGACACCGCCCACCGCGACCGGCTGGCGTTCGTGCGGGTGTGCTCGGGCGTCTTCGAGCGCGGCAGCGTCGTGACGATCGCCCGCACCGGCCGTCCGTTCGCCACCAAGTACGCCCAGCAGGCGTTCGGCCGCGAGCGCACGGTGGTGGACCTGGCCTACCCCGGCGACGTCGTCGGCCTGGTCAACGCCACCGACCTGCGGGTCGGCGACACCCTCCACGACGGCCGCCGCGTCGAGTTCCCGCCCCTGCCGACCTTCGCCCCGGAGCACTTCGCCGTGGCCCGGGCGGTGGACCCCAGCCGGTACAAGCAGTTCCGCCGTGGCATCGCCCAGCTCGACGCCGAGGGCGTGGTCCAGATCCTGCGCTCGGACCTGCGCGGCGAGCAGGCACCGGTCTTTGCCGCCGTCGGGCCCATGCAGTTCGAGGTGGCCCAGCACCGGATGGCCACCGAGTTCAACGCACCGATCCGGCTCGAGCAGCTCGGCTACTCCACCGCCCTGCGCACCGAGCGCGCGTGGGTGCCCGCGATCGACGCCCAGCTCGGCGCCGAGGTCCTCGAACGCACCGACGGCCAGCTCCTCGCGCTCTTCGCCGACCGCTGGCGGCTGCAGACCTTCCGGCGCAACAATCCCGAGGTCGTCCTCACCCCGCTCGTGGCCGCGTGACGACCGACCGGACCTCCGACGAGGTCCCACCCGCCCCCGGCCCGCACGGGCCGCACCCGACGAAAGACTGACGATGAGCCCCGCTGCCCAGAAGAACGCCCCCGCCAAGAACAGCACCACCCAGAACGCCCCCGCCCGGAGCGCGCGCGCCCCGAGGAGCGCCCCGAAGAGCACCCAGAGGACCGCTCGCGCCCCCCGGAACGCCCCGAGGAGCGTCCCCGCCCCCGGGGCCCCCGCCCCGCTCGCCCCCGGCGGGCTCCGCGTCATGCCGCTGGGCGGCCTGGGCGAGATCGGCCGGAACATGACCGTCTTCGAGCACGCCGACAAGCTGCTCGTCGTCGACTGCGGGGTTCTCTTCCCCGAGGACCACCAGCCCGGGGTCGACGTCATCCTCCCCGACTTCACCCCCATCCGGGACCGCCTCGACGACATCGTCGCGATCGTGCTGACCCACGGGCACGAGGACCACATCGGCGGCGTCCCGTACCTGCTCAAGGAGCGCGCGGACATCCCGCTGATCGGCTCGGAGCTGACGCTGGCGTTCATCACGGCGAAGCTCAAGGAGCACCGGATCACCCCGTCCACGGTGCACGTCGAGGCCGGTGACCGGCGCACCGCCGGCCCGTTCGACCTGGAGTTCGTGGCCGTCAACCACTCCATCCCCGACGGCCTCGCCGTCGCGATCCGCACCTCGGCCGGCATGGTCCTGCACACCGGTGACTTCAAGATGGACCAGTTCCCCCTCGACGGCCGGATCACCGACCTGCGCGCCTTCGCCCGGCTGGGCGAGGAGGGTGTGGACCTGTTCCTCACGGACTCCACCAACGCCGAGGTCCCCGGCTTCACCGTCTCCGAGCGGGACCTCACCCCCGCCATCGACCAGGTGTTCGCGACCGCGCCGCGCCGCGTGATCGTCTCCAGCTTCGCCAGCCACGTGCACCGCATCCAGCAGGTCCTCGACGCCGCCCACGCCCACGGGCGCAAGGTCGCCTTCGTGGGCCGGTCGATGGTGCGGAACATGGGGATCGCCCGCGACCTCGGCTACCTCACGATCCCCCGCGGCCTGGTCGTCGATGCGAAGAAGCTCGAGCAGATGCCCGACGAGAAGGTCACGCTCGTGTGCACCGGCTCCCAGGGCGAGCCCCTGGCCGCCCTGTCCCGGATGGCCAACGGCGAGCACCAGATCGAGGTCGGCGACGGCGACACCGTGCTGCTGGCCTCCTCGCTCATCCCCGGCAACGAGAACGCCATCTACGGCGTCATCAACAAGCTCACCGACCGCGGGGTCCGGGTGGTGCACAAGGGCAACGCCAAGGTCCACGTCTCCGGTCACGCCAGCGCCGGCGAGCTCGTGTACTGCTACAACATCGTCCGGCCCCGCAACGTCATGCCGGTGCACGGCGAGGCCAAGCACCTGCGCGCCAACGCCGACCTCGCCATCCGCACCGGCGTCCCGGCGGAGGGCACCGTCGTGGCCCGCGACGGCGACGTCATCGACCTCGTCGACGGCCGCGCCCGGCTCGCCGGGCACGTGCCGGCGGAGCTGGTCTACGTCGACGGCGAGACGATCGGCCGCGCGACCGAGGGCGTCCTGGCCGAGCGCCGCCAGCTCAAGGACGGCGGCGTCGTGACCGTCCTGGCGATCCTCGACCCCGAGACCAACGCACTGGCCGAGCCGCCCGAGTACCTCACCCGCGGCTTCGTCAGCGACGGCCGGCTCCTCAAGGGGGCCACCGCCGAGATCACCACGGCCCTCGCCCGGACGGCGCCGGGGACCGACGACATCGGCAAGCTCGAGTCGGTCATCGCCGGTGCGGTCGCCCGTCATCTCGGCCGGGCCCTGCGCCGCGAGCCGGTCGTCATCGCGGTGGTCGTCGACGCCTGACCGTCCGCCGGCCGCCCGTCCCCCTGGTGACCGGCGCCGGGTGCCCGGTTCGCGGGCGCCCGGTTCGCCGGCGCCCGGCGGGCAGCGGGCAGCGGGCGGCGGGTCGGCGCCCCTGACACCGCGGTGCGAGCGAGGTCACGACCACCTGGCGGGACCGCCGGTGACTCTTACCTCTCGTCACGTTAGGGTTCGGGCCAGCAGCCCCCGCCGGCGACGTCCCCTCGGTCCTGGTCCGACCCGGCACCGCTGCGCCACCCAGGTGTGATGACGCGCCGCCCGACCTGACCACGCGGGCGCGGACCGCGTCCATCACCCCGGGAGTCCTCGTGACCTCACCCTTCGCTGCCCTGCGGACCAGCCGCACGACCCCCGAGGAACGCAAGCGGGACCGCACCGACGACGTCACCTCCGTCCGGGCCGCCCTGCGCGACCCGCGCCGGCTGCGCACCGAGGTCCTCGCCGGCCTCGTCGTCGCCCTCGCCCTCGTCCCCGAGGCGATCTCCTTCTCGATCATCGCCGGGGTCGACCCGCGCATGGGCCTGTTCGCCTCGTTCACGATGGCCGTCTCCATCGCGTTCCTCGGCGGGCGCCCGGCCATGATCTCCGCCGCGACCGGCGCCGTCGCGCTCGTCATCGCCCCGGTCGTGCGCGAGCACGGCATCGACTACTTCCTCGCCACCGTGATCCTCGCCGGCGTCGTCCAGGTCGCGTTCGGCGTCCTGGGCGTGGCCAGGCTCATGCGCTTCATCCCCCGCAGCGTCATGGTCGGCTTCGTCAACGCCCTCGCCATCCTCATCTTCACGGCCCAGCTGCCCTACCTCACCGACGTGCCGTGGATCGTCTACCCCATGGTCGGCGTCGGCATCGCCGTCATGGTCTACCTGCCCCGGATCACCAAGGTGGTCCCGGCCCCCCTCGTGGCGATCGTCGTGCTGACGACTGCCACGGTGGCCTTCGCCCTGAACGTGCCCGACGTCGCCGACCAGGGCGACCTGCCCGACTCCCTGCCCGCGCTGCTCGTCCCCGACGTCCCGCTGACGCTGGAGACCCTGCAGATCATCGCCCCCTACGCCGTCGCCATGGCGCTCGTCGGGCTCATGGAGTCCCTCATGACGGCCAAGCTCGTCGACGACGTCACCGACACCCACTCGGACAAGACCCGCGAGTCCTGGGGCCAGGGCGTGGCGAACGTCATCACCGGCTTCTTCGGCGGCATGGGCGGCTGCGCGATGGTCGGGCAGACCATGATCAACGTCAAGGCATCCGGCGCCCGCACCCGCATCTCGACCTTCCTCGCCGGCCTCTTCCTCCTCGTGCTCGTCGTCGGGCTGGGCGACGCCGTGGGCACGATCCCCATGGCCGCGCTCGTCGCGGTGATGGTCATGGTCTCCGTCGCCACCTTCGACTGGCACTCCGTCCGGCCGGCCACCCTGCGCCGCATGCCGAAGTCGGAGACCACCGTCATGGTCTCCACGGTCGCCGTCACCGTGCTCACCCACAACCTCGCCTACGGCGTCCTCACCGGCGTCGTCGTCGCCGCACTCATGTTCGTCCGGCGGGTCGCCCACCTCACCGAGGTCGTCGACGTCGCGCACCCCGACGACGACACCCGCGTCTACGCCGTGGTCGGCGAGCTCCTGTGGGCCTCGTCCAACGACCTCGTCTACCAGTTCGACTACGCGGGCGACCCCAGGAACGTCGTCATCGACATGTCGCGCTCGCACATCTGGGACGCCTCCACCGTCGCGGCCCTCGACGCCATCACCACGAAGTACGCGGCCCGCGGCAAGACCGCGACGATCGTCGGCCTGAACGAGGCCAGCGCCGAGCGTCACGAGCGCCTGGCCGGCCACCTCGCCGCCGGCCACTGACGGCACCGACCACCGGACGCCGGCCGCCCAGCGGGCGTCAGGCGGGCGTCAGGCGGGCGTCAGGCGGGCGTCAGGCGGGCGTCAGGCGCCCAGTGTGCGGTCCAGGTCGGCGAGGAACGCCTCGGCGGCGTCGAGCTTGGCCCGCAGACGGGTCCGCCTGGCCTCGGCCTCGGCCCGGACGCGGGTGAGGTCGGCGAGGAGGTCGGCCCGGTCCGCGGGCCCCGCCGCCTCGAGGCGGTCGAGCACGGAGAGGACCTCCCGCATCTCCTCGAGGGTGAAGTCCAGCGGCTTCATGCGCTTGACCACCTGCAGGCGCTCGACGTCGTGCTCGGTGTAGAGCCGGAACCCGCCCTCGGAGCGGCTGGAGGGGCTGACCAGATCGACCTCGCCGTAGTAGCGGATCGTGCGCAGCGACAGACCCGTGCGCTCGGCGACCTCGCCGATCTGGAGGTGTCCCGCCATCGTGAGTCCCTCTCGCCGCCCGGGTGTGGCGACGACTCTATCCGTCTGCCGCCGCGCCGCCGGAACCGCGGACCGGCGGCGCCGCGGCCGGTAGCGTCGGGGTCGCCCACCACCGACCGATCGAGGCAACGTGACGAGCACGGCCCCGCCCCCCACCGCCGACGGCGTCATCACCGTCGAGCACCTCACCAAGACCTTCGGGCCGGTGCGTGCCGTCGACGACCTCAGCTTCACGGTCGCACCCGGCCGGGTCACCGGGTTCCTCGGCCCGAACGGGGCGGGCAAGACGACCACCCTGCGGGTCCTCCTCGGCCTCGTGCGTCCGACGGCGGGGCGCGCCACCATCGGCGGGCGCACCTACGGTGAGCTCGGCCGGCCCATGCGCACCGTCGGGGCGGCGCTCGAGGCCGCGAGCTTCCACCCCGGCCGCACCGCCCTGGGCCACCTGCGGGTCTACGCGCCGCAGGCGGGCGTCGGCGACGCCCGGTGCCGCGAGCTCCTCGACCTCGTCGGGCTCGGCCCGGCGGCCCGCCGCCGCGTGGGCGGTTTCTCCCTCGGCATGCGCCAGCGCCTCGCCCTGGCGACGACGCTGCTCGGCGACCCGCGCGTCCTCCTCCTGGACGAACCGGCCAACGGCCTCGACCCCGAGGGCATCGCGTGGTTGCGCGCCTTCCTGCGCCACCTCGCCGCGCAGGGCCGCACGGTGCTCGTCTCCAGCCACGTCCTGTCCGAGGTGGAGCAGACGGTCGACGACGTCGTCATCATCAGCCGGGGCCGCCTCGCGCACCAGTCCTCCCTGCCCGAGCTGGCCCGGCTCGCGGAGCCGAGCGTGCGGGTGGTCTCCCCCGACGCCGCCGGCCTCGCCGCCCTCGTCGAGCGGGCCGGCTGGACCGACCGCGCCGAGCGCGACCCGCGCCGCCCCGGCGCCGTGGTCCTGCACCGGGTCGACGCCGCCGAGATCGGCGCCCGCGCGTTCACCGCGGGGCTGGAGCTGCACGAGCTGAGCCCGCGCGACGTCGGCCTCGAGGACGTCTTCCTCCGGCTCGTCGGCGAGCGCGACGAGCCCGGACGCACCGAGGGGGACGTGCGATGAGGGCCGCCCTGGTCACCGAGTACCGCAAGCTCGTCACCACGCGCCTGTGGTGGGTGCTGCTCGCGTCCATGGCCGCCTACATGGCCTTCCTCGCCGGGGTGATGGCGTTCGCCCTCGCCCAGGACCCCGAGTCCATCGGCGGTCCTCCCGGCGCCGGGCCCGGCGCGCCCATGACGCCCGAGCAGGTCGCGGGCACCATCTACACGCTGGCGACCTCACTGGGCTACGTCTTCCCCGTCGTCGTCGGCGCCCTGTCGATGACCGGCGAGTTCCGCCACCAGACGATCACCCCGTCCCTCCTCGCCGAGCCGCGGCGCACGGTCCTGCTCGGCGCGAAGATGCTCTCCTCCGTCGTCGTCGGCCTGCTCTTCGGCCTGGTGGGCACCGGTGCCACGGTCGGTGCGGGCGCGGCGACCCTCGCCCTGCTCGGTGAGCCGACCTATCTCTCCGACCCCGCCGTGCTGCGCAGCGCCGGCCTGTCCGTCCTCGCCCTGGCGGTGTGGACGGTCGTCGGGGTCGGCTTCGGCACGTGGCTGACCAACCAGGTCGTCGTCATCGTCGTGCTGCTGGCGTTCACCCAGTTCGTCGAGCCCGTGCTGCGCCTCGTGCTCGGGCAGTTCGCGTGGGCGGAGGGCATCTCGAAGTACCTGCCCGGCGCCGCCGGCGAGGCCATCACCGGCAGCTCGTTCTACGCCGACTCCGGCATGGCGGCGGGCCTGCTGCCGTCGTGGGCCGGCCTGCTCGTGCTGCTCGGCTACGCCGTGCTCTTCGCCGTCCTCGGCCGCCTCACGAGCCTGCGCCGCGACATCACCTGAGGTCCTCGCGCGTCCGCCACAGGCCTGCGCCTCATATGGGACGAAGGGCACAGGTCGCGCATGAGGGGCGACCTACGCTGGCATTGCCGCCGCTGGACGTGAGGTTGCGATGACCGTTCGGACATCCCTCCCGCCGGGGCACGACGTCGCCGACGACGCCGCCCCGGTGCACGCGGCCGCCCGGGCGCACCACCAGCGCGCCCCTCTCCCGGAGGACGAGGAACCATGAGTGCTCAGCCGTACCCCGGCACGCCCGCCGTCATCAACGGCAACGGCGCTGTCGCCCATGTCATGCGGCACGTCTGCGGCGGGGTCATCGGCTACCCGATCACCCCGTCGACGGAGATCTCCGAGCTCTACGAGGCGGCCCGCGCCGAGGGCGGCCTCAACGTGTGGGGACGGCACCCGTTCTTCTTCGAGCCCGAGGGCGAGCACTCCGCCCAGAGCGGTGCGCTCGGCGCGGCGCTGACCGGCGGCCAGTACATCTCCAACGCCTCCTCCAGCCAGGGGATCCTCTACGCGATGGAGTCGCACTACGTCACCGTCGGCAAGAAGATCGGCGGCTTCGTGCTCCAGGTCGCCGCGCGCGTCGTCTCCAAGCACTCCCTCAACGTCATGGCCGGCCACGACGACGTCTACGCCCTCCTCCCCTCCGGCTACACGATCCTCTTCGGCTCCTCCCCGCAGGAGGCCGCCGACCTCGCCGCCATCGCCTACCGCACCTCCGCGCTCTCGCTCATCCCGGTCACCAACGCCATGGACGGCTTCACCACGAGCCACATGCTCAGCGAGGTCCTCCTGCCCGAGCCGGAGCTGCTGCGGAACTACCTCGGCGACCCCGCCGGGCGCATCCCGTGCCCGACCGTGGCGCAGGAGCTGCTCTTCGGCGCCAAGGGCCGCGTCTTCCAGCTCGGCCAGTACCTCGAGCGGCACGCCGCCGAGATCCGCGAGGACGACGACCGCGCCCTGCGCGCCTACCTCGACGCCGCCGCGGACGCCGTCGAGGCCGACGACGACGGCGACCTCCTCGACGGCACGCTGCCCTGGCTGCCCGAGGAGCTCCACGGCCAGTGGCGGCGCCAGTGGACCGGCGCGTACGCGCGGGGCACCCGCCAGCTCGTCCCCGCGCTGGTCGACGTCCACAACCCCGGCGTGACCGGGCCGGTGCAGAACCAGCCGGACTTCCAGGCCGGCGCCGTCGACCACCGCACCCACTTCGCCGCCGACGTCCCCGCGCTCGCGCGCCGCGCCATGGCCGAGTACGGCGACCTCACCGGCCGTCGCTACTCCCCGCTGCACACCTACGACTGCGACGACGCCGACTACGTCATGGTCGGCCTCGGCTCCATCACCGACGACGTCCGCGCCGTCCTGCCGCACCTGCGGGCCCAGGGGCTCAAGGTCGGCGTCGTCTCCGTCAAGCTCCTCCAGCCCTTCCCCGAGGCCGAGCTCGTCGAGGCGCTGCGCGGCAGGACGGCCGTGACCGTCCTCGAGCGCTCGGACACCACCGCCCTGACCGACCTCGTCACGTCGGCGCTGTTCAAGGCCCGCGCGAACGCCGACGCCGCGGCCGGTAACGAGGGCGCCAGCGCCGACGGCGTGACGCCCGCCCTGCGCTACCCCCACCTCCCGGCGCTGGAACGCATGCCGCGCCTGACGACGGCGATCTTCGGCCTCGGCGGGCACGACGTCCAGCCCCGCCACCTCGTCGCCGCCTTCCAGAACATGGCCGACGGCGACGGCGCGCCGCTGGTCTACCTCGGCTCGCAGTTCTTCGCCGAGAACCCCGCCCCGCACATGGCCGAGGTCCAGGACCGTCTGCGGGCGGCCTACCCCGACACCGAGCTCATGGCACTGCGCACCGGGCCCAACCCGGTCCTGCTGCCGCCGTCGGCGCTGCGCATCCGCTTCCACTCGGTCGGCGGCTACGGCACCATCGCCACCGGCAAGCTGCTCACCGACATCCTCGCCGGCGTGCTGGGCATGCACTCCAAGTCCGCGCCGAAGTACGGCTCGGAGAAGTCCGGCGCCCCGACGAACTACTACATCACCCTCAGCCCCGAGCCGGTCCTCATCTCCAACGCCGAGCTCGAGGACGTCGAGATCGTCATCTCCCCCGACCACAAGGCCTTCGTCCACACCAACCCGCTCAAGGGCCTGGCGCGCGGCGGCACGTTCATCCTCCAGAGCGACCTCGCCCCCGCGGAGGTCTGGCGCGAGCTGCCCCGGCACGCCCGCCGCACGATCCGCGAGCGCGAGATCCGCTTCCTCGTCGTCGACGCCTTCCGCGTGGCCAAGAAGCACGCGCCGACGCCGGAGCTCGAGACCCGCATGATGGGCATCGCGTTCATCGGCGCGGTCGCCGGCCACGTCGACCGCGTCACCGGCGGCGCCGCGCCCGAGGTCATCGCCGAGAAGGTCCGCGCCCAGATCGCCAAGAAGTTCGGCGGCAAGGGCGAGGCCGTCGTCGAGGGCAACATGGCCGTCATCCGCGAGGGCATGGCCGCCACGACCCCGATCGACTACGACGCTCCCGCGTTCGTCGCCATCGACGCCGAGGCCGCCCCGCGCACGGTGCGCACCGTGGCGCTGTCCGCCGCGATGTGCCCGGCGACGACGACGCCTCGGCCCAGCGCCCTGTTCGACCCGGCGTACTACGAGGACCTCGCCGCCCGCCCCTTCCGGGAGGGCACCATCGGGGAGTCCCCGGTGCTGCCCGGCGCCGGGCTGTTCATGCCGTCCGGGACCGGTGCGGCGAAGGACAAGGGCGTCTTCCGGCGCAGCGTGCCGGTCTTCGACCCGACGTCCTGCACGGGCTGCCTCGAGTGCGCCCTGGTGTGCCCCGACGTCGCCATCCCCAACACCGTGCACGAGATCCACGACCTGCTCCTCGCCGGCATCGCGCCGCTGGAGGTCACCGAGGCGCAGCGCGCGACCCTGCGCGCGCAGGTGCCGGGCCTGGCCGCGCGGGTGCGCGAGGCCTACCGGCAGGACCGCACCTACCGCCCCTTCCACGAGGTCGTCGCCGAGCAGGCGGCCGGCCTCGACGTCGACCAGCCGAGCTTCGCCCGCACCGTCGGCGCCCTCGTCAGCCGTCTCGCGCTGTACCCGGTGGCGCGGCCGCGGCCCTTCTTCGACGCCATGGAGAAGGACGTCCCCGGCACCGGCGGCCTGTTCACCGCCACCATCGACCCGTGGAAGTGCACCGGCTGCCTGCAGTGCGTGCAGGTCTGCGGACCCGGCGCGCTGACCGAGGCCGTCCAGGACGCCGACGTCCTCGCCACGCTCGAGGACCGCTTCGAGATCATGACGACGCTGCCCAACACCCCGCGCCGATTCGTCGAGGGCTCGACGACGCCGGACGGCGACCTCAAGCGCCTCATGCTCGACCACGAGAACTTCTACGCCACCACCGGCGGGCACGGCGCCTGCCGCGGCTGCGGCGAGGTCACCGCGATCCGGCTCGTCACCTCCATGAGCCACGCGCTGGGCGAGGAGCGCCGCCGGGCCCACCGGCGCGAGCTCGACGCCCTGGTGACCGATCTCCGGACCAAGCTCGCCTCCTTGGGCGGCGCGGGCACCGCGGGCGCGGCCGGCGACGGCGCGGCCGCCCTCGCGGCGCGGCGCGCGCGCATCACCGAGGCGGTCGACACGCTCGAGGGCCGCCTGTTCCTCTACGAGGGCGGCCCGACCGGCAACGGCCCGGCCTCGACGGTCGTGGCCAACTCGACCGGCTGCTCGAGCGTCTACTCCTCGACGATGCCGTTCAACCAGTACCTCGACCCGTGGGTCAACAGCCTCTTCCAGGACGCCCAGCCCCTCGCCAAGGGGATCTTCGAGGGCATCAGCGCCCAGGCCGTCCCGGCCGTGCGGGCCCTGCGCACCGCCCGCCTGGAGCTCGCCGACGCCTACGACCCGGCCCGCCACGACGCCGAGCTGCGGGTGCTCAGCTGGTCCGGGTTCACCCCCGACGAGCTCGCGCTCCTGCCCACCGTGCTGACGATCGGCGGTGACGGCGCGAGCTACGACATCGGCTTCGGCGCGATGTCTCGCGTGCTGGCCTCGGACACCCCGGTGAAGATGATGGTGCTCAACTCCGGCGCCTACTCCAACACCGGCGGACAGGCCTCCACCGCCAGCTACACCGGCCAGGACTCCGACCTCGCCCGCTTCGGCAGCGCCCACGACGGCAAGCACGAGGGCCGCAAGGAGCTGGCCCTGCTGGCCTCCTTCCACCCGAACGTCTACGCGTGCGCCACCTCGACCGCCCTGTACGGGCACTTCCTCAAGGCCTCGATGGAGCTGCTCACCTACGGCGACGGCCCGGCGGTCATGGACGTCTACACCCCGTGCGGCACGGAGAACGGCATCCCCGAGGACGCCTCGAACGCCCGCTCGCGCCTGGCGGTGGAGAGCCGGATGGCGCCGGTGTTCGTCCACGACCCGCGCCGCGGCTCCACCCTGCACGACTGGTTCTCCCTGGACGGCAACCCCGACGTCGACAGCACCTGGACGACGTCGACCCTGCAGTACGTCGACGACGAGGGCCGCCCGCAGCTCATGACGACGCCGTTGACGCCGGCCGAGTTCGCCCTCGGCGAGGCCCGCTTCACGAAGCACTTCCGCCGGCTCGACCCGGCCCGCGAGGCCGACGCCGTCCCGGTCGACGAGTACGTCGAGCTGCCTCCCGACCGGCGCGCGGGCAAGGTCCCGTTCGTCCACGCCACCGACGACGACCGTCGCCTCATCAAGGTGGCCTGCTCCTCCTCGGTCGTCGCGCTCGTCGAGGACCGGCGCCGCTACTGGCAGACCCTGCAGTACCTCGCCGGACGGCACGAGGCCCAGCTCACCGCCCTGCACCGCGGCGACCTCGCGGCGCTCCAGGCGGCCTACGACGAGGCGGTCACCGCGCGCGAGACCTCCCTGGACGACATCGCCCGCGCGATGACCGAGCTCGCCACGGCGGCGCCAGGTGCGGCCGGGGCGTTCGGCCTGGGCGGCGGTCTCGGCGCCGGCGGCCTCGCCATGACGGGCGCGGGCGCGGCCGGTGCCGGCGCGGCCGGTGCCGGCGCGGCCCGTGCCGGCGCGGCCCGTGCCGGCGCGGCCCGTGCCGGCGCGGCTGGTCCCGCCGCGGCTGGTCCCGGCGCGGCCGCCGCGGCGCCGGGCGCCGTCGCCACGATGGACCTGCCCTTCTTCCTCGACCCCGCCGACCAGGCCCTGTGCAACGACTGCGGCACCTGCTACCAGGAGCTGCCCCAGTTCTTCGAGAAGACGACGGCGATCATCGACGGTGAGGTCCGCACCGTGGCCCGGATGATCCCGGGCTCCCTCGAGGGCGTCGAGATCACCCCCGAGCTGCAGCGGCGCATCGACCGCGTCAAGGCCACCTGCGACGGGGAGATCATCCGATGAGCACCGTCACGCCCCCTCGTCCCGGCCCGGCGCCGGACGCCGCCGAGCTGAGCCGCTACCTCGCGGCACGCAGCGCACTCGACGCCGGCCGCGCCGAGGTCGAGGCCCTGGAGGCCTCCGCCGGGGTCGCGACCTTCAACGGCCAGGTCGAGCTCCTGCGCCGCCGCCTCCTCGCCCAGCCGCGCGCCTTCCGGGACCTGTTCGTCGCCGACGGCACGGCCGCCGTCGCCCACGCGTTCCGCCAGCCCGAGCTCGAGCCCACGTTCGTGCACACCCTGTGGCAGACCCTTCTCCGCGAGGACGACTCCGCCACGGTCCTCATGCGGTTCCTGTGGGGCCTGCCGCTGGGCCTCAAGCGCAAGTTCATCCGCGGGATCGACCACCACCTGGCCGACCGCTACCCGATGTTCGCCGGCCTGTCCGACGGGTGGCCCGCCACCGCCAGCATCCCGCCCTACGTGCGCGACGCCGAGTCCCGCGCGCAGGACTTCGGCCTCGTCAACCAGGGGTACCTGGGCTACATGAGCCTCGGCTACACCGCGCGCGAGGTGGACCTGTTCGTCTGGCTCGAGGCGCTGCGGGACAAGCAGTGCACCGAGAAGCCGTGCGAGCTGGGCGTGTTCCTGGCCAACCACCGCGAGCCGGTGGGCGGCTGCCCGGTCAAGATCCACATCCCGCAGATGCTCGAGCTCGTCGGCACCGGGCGGTTCCGCGAGGCCCTGGAGCTGCTCGAGTCGTGCAACCCGCTGCCCGACGTCACCGGGCGGGTCTGCCCCCAGGAGCTGCAGTGCCAGGGGGTGTGCCTGCACAAGACCCCCATCGCGATCGGCCAGGTCGAGTGGTTCCTCCCCGAGCGGGAGAAGCTGCGCGACCCCGGGGCCACCGCCCGCCGCCTCGCCGGTGTCCCCGACCCGTGGGAGCGCGCGGCCCGCCCACCGGTCGCCATCGTCGGCTCGGGCCCCTCGGGCCTCATCAACGCCTACCTCCTCGCGGCCGAGGGCTTCCCGGTCACGGTCTTCGAGGCCTTCCACGCCCTCGGCGGGGTGCTGCGCTACGGCATCCCCGAGTTCCGGCTCCCCAACACGCTCATCGACGACGTCGTCGAGAAGATCACCCTGCTCGGCGGGCGGTTCGTCACCAACTTCGTCGTCGGCAAGACCGCGTCCCTGCAGGACCTGCGGGACGCCGGGTTCTGGCGCGTCTTCGTCGGCACCGGCGCAGGGCTCCCCCGCTTCATGAACGTCCCCGGCGAGCACCTCCTCGACGTCATGAGCGCCAACGAGTTCCTCACCCGCGTCAACCTCATGCAGGCGCTGCGCCCCGACCACGAGACCCCCCTGCCGGAGACCGCGGGCAAGCAGGTCGTCGTCGTCGGCGGCGGCAACACCGCCATGGACGCCGCCCGCACCGCCCGCCGGCTCGGTGGGCACGTCACGATCGTCTACCGCCGCACCCGCGCCGAGATGCCCGCCCGCGTCGAGGAGCTCGAGCACGCGCTCGAGGAGGGCATCACCCTGCTCGCCCTGCGCTCGCCGTCGGAGTTCCTCGGCGACGACGCCACCGGCTTCGTCCGCGCCGCGACCCTGGACGTCATGGAGCTCGGCGAGCCCGACGAGTCCGGACGACGGCGCCCGGTCGCCACCGGCCGCACCGAGACCATCGACGCCGACCTCGTCATCATGGCGCTCGGCAACGCCGCCAACCCGATCATCAAGGACTCCGAGCCGCGCCTGCACACCACCCGCTGGGGCACCATCGACCTCGACCACGACGGCTCGCAGGCGACGACCCTGCCGGGCGTCTACACCGGCGGCGACGCCGCCCGCGGCGGCTCCACCGCGATCCGTGCCGCCGGCGACGGTCAGGCTGCCGCCCGGGAGATCCTCGGCGAGGTCGACCTCAGCGAGCAGGACGTCGCCGACCGGGTCGGCCGCGCCCGGCGGTACACCGAGGAGGCCGCCGCCGCGCCGGTCATCGTCGCGAAGACCGACCTCGGCGGGGGGATCTGCGAGTTCACGGTCCGCGCTCCCGTCGTCGCCCGGGCCGCGCGGGCCGGGCAGTTCGTCCGGGTCCTCCCCCGGCCCGACGGCGAGCTCATCCCGCTCACCCTCGCCGACTGGGACGCCGACGCCGGCACGATCGTCCTCGTCGTCCAGGGCATGGGGACCTCCAGCCTGGAGATCAACGAGATGTCGGTCGGCGAGGCCTTCGCCGGCGTCGCCGGGCCGCTGGGGCGGCCGAGCGAGATCCACCTCCACGACGAGGACTCCACGGTGGTCATGACCGCGGGCGGGCTGGGCCTGCCGCCGGTCTACCCGATCATGCGCGAGCACCTGGCCGCGGGGAACCACGTCACGCTGATCTCGGGCTTCCGCAGCCGGGAGCTGATGTTCTGGACCGGCGAGGACGAGCGGGTGGGCCGCCTGCAGGCGCGGTGGGGCGACCGGCTCGACGTCGTGTGCACCACCAACGACGGCAGCTTCGGCGTCCCCGGCTTCGTCACCGGTCCGCTGGAGGAGCTGCTCGAGGCGAACCGCCGCGGCGAGGGCCGCCCGGTGGCCGAGGTCGTCACCATCGGCCCGCCGCTGATGATGCGGGCGGTCAGCGACCTCACCGCGCCGTACGCCGTGCCGTGCGTGGCGAGCCTGAACTCGATCATGGTCGACGCCACGGGCATGTGCGGGGCGTGCATGGTCCCGGTGGTGGAGGGCGGCACGCTGGTGCGCAAGCACGCCTGCATCGACGGTCCCGAGATCGACTCGCACACCATCGACTGGGACAAGTTCCTCCCCCGGTTCCGGCTGTTCAAGGACCAGGAGCGGGCCAGCATGGTGGCGCACGGGCGCGCCTGAGGTTCCGCGGCACGGGCAGGGCCCGGCGCCGGCCGCGGTACGGGCCGGCGCCGCTCGGCCGGCCGCGCCGCCCGCCGGCCCACGGCAGACCCCGTGACCATGTCGGTGGCCGGTGCCACACTGGCCTCGACCTGAGGAGGTTCATCGATGTCGAGACTTGTGCACTTCGAGATCCAGGCCGACGACCTGGAGCGCGCCAAGACGTTCTACTCCGCCGTCTTCGGGTGGACGTTCGAGGACTACGGGCAGTTCACCGGCGGCTCTCCCTACTGGGGCATCACCACCGGGCCGGAGGAGGAGCCCGGGATCAACGGTGGCCTGCTCCCCCGGCCGGTCGCCACGCCGGGTCAGGGTCAGGGGACGAACGCGTACGTGTGCACCATGGCGGTCGAGGACTACGACGCCACGGAACGGCGGATCCTCGACGCCGGCGGCCAGGTGGCGCTGCCCAAGATGGCGCTGACGGGCATGGCGTGGCAGGGCTACTACCTCGACACCGAGGGCAACACCTTCGGCATCCACCAGCCCGACCCCGAGGCTCGCTGAGGCAGTCGACGCGAGCGGAGCCGGCGGCCGCCGTCGTGCACCAGGTCCGCGCGGGACCGTCGCCCCTGGTGGCGCTCCTGGGGGAACGGTCGCCCCTGCGGGGACCATCGCCCCTGGCGGCGCCCCTGCGCCGGTGCGACGGTAGGACCCACGCCGGTGCGCCGGGCCCAGGGGCCGCCACCCCGCGGCCCGGCGCACCGGCGGACAGCGCGCCACGAGGGGGGCGTCATGGACCGCAGCGGGGGGCGCGACCGCGGTGCGGCCGTCGCCACGCACGACCTCACCAAGCACTACGGCGCGGTGGTTGCGCTGGACTCCCTCGACCTGGAGGTCCGGGCCGGTGAGATCTTCGGCTTCCTCGGCCCCAACGGCGCCGGGAAGTCGACGACCATCCGGCTGCTGCTCGGCCTGGTCCGGCCCACGCGGGGTACGGCGACGATCCTCGGGGTCCCCGTCGACGACGTCGCGCGCGCCCACCGGCTCGTCGGGTACGTCCCGGGTGACGTGGCCCTGTGGCCCCAGCTCACCGGCACCGAGACCCTCGAGCTGCTGGGGAACGTCGCCGGCGGCGTGGACGCCGCGTTCCGGGACGAGCTCCTCGAGCGACTCCAGCTCGACCCGTCGCCACGCGTGCGCTCGCTGTCCAAGGGCAACCGGCAGAAGGTCGCCCTCGTCGCGGCGATGATGACCCGGCCCGAGGTGCTCCTCCTGGACGAGCCGACCGCCGGCCTCGACCCGCTCATGGAGGCCGAGTTCCAGCTCCTCGCCCGCGAGGCCGCGGCCCGCGGGCAGACCCTCTTCCTCTCCTCGCACATCCTCGACGAGGTCCAGGACCTCTGTGACCGCGTCGGGATCCTCCGGGCCGGGCGCCTCGTCGAGGTGGCGACCCTGAACGACCTGCGCCGGATCGGCGCGACGAAGGTCGAGATCGTCGTCGACGGGCTCCTGCCCACGCTCGACGACGTGCCGGGGGTGAGCGCCGTCGAGACGGTGGCGGGCAACCCGGGCGCGGTCCGGGTCACCGTCACCGGCTCCCCGGGCCCGCTCCTCCAACGGCTCGCCGGTGTGCCGGTGGTCCGCCTGCGCACGGAGGAGCCGTCGCTGGAGGAGATCTTCCTGACCTACTACTGAGCGGAGGTCGGCGACGAGGAGGTGGAGATGGCGACGACGGCACCAGCCGGCGGCGGCCACCGGCACGTCGCCGTCGGGCACCATCGCAGCCCCCGGCACGTCGCCGTCCCGCGCAGCGGCTCCCCCCACGCCGCCTCACGAACCCGGCCGGCCCGCGCCGTCGCCCGGCTGACCGCTCGGCTCCTCCGGCGCGGCACGGTCGCCATGATGCTCGGGGTCGCCCTGTACATGGCGGTCGAGGCGGTCTCCTTCACGGTCGGGTACCCCGACGCCGCCTCCCGCGCCGCCCTGGTGGCCTGGGGTCAGGACCCCACCATCCGGATCCTGGCCGGCCCGGCCACCGCGGTGGACACCCTCGGCGGCTTCGCCGTGTGGGACTCCGGCCTGATCCTCTCCCTCGTGGTGTGCGCATGGGCGGTCACGACGACGACGCGCGTCCTGCGCGGCGACGAGGCCGCCGGCCGCTCCGAGCTGGTCCTCGCCGGAGCCGTGCCCGCCGGCCGGGCGCTGCTGGCCCAGGTGGGCGTGCTGCTCGCCGCGTGCGTCGGCGTCGGTGCCGCGGTGGGCGCAGCGCTCGCCGCGGGCGGCGCGCAGGGAGAGGGCGCGCTGGCGTACGGCGCTGCCGTCGCGGCACTGGCGGCGACGACGGTCGCCGTCGCGACGGTGACCGCCCAGCTCCTCGTCTCCCGGGCCGGCGCGTCGGGGGCCGCGGCGTCCGTGGTCGTCGTCGCGGTGCTCCTGCGCGTCGTCGCCAACAGCGCCGAGTCCCGCTCCTGGCTCGCCTGGCTGACGCCGCTCGGGTGGACCGACCAGCTCCGCCCGTTCGGGGAGAACCGGTGGGGCGTCCTGCTGGTGCCGCTCGCGGTGACGACGGCGCTGGTCGGCGGCGCACTCGCCGTCCGGGCCCGGCGCGACCTCGGCGCCGGCGCGCTGTCGCGGCGCGGCGTCCCGCGGTCCCGCCGGTGGGGCCTGCGGGGTCCGGCCGGCTTCGCCTGGCGCTCGGGCCTGGGCACCCTGGCGGGCTGGGCCGCCGGGACCGCGCTGAGCGCCGGCGTCGTGGGGGCCATGGTGCCCACGATCGAGGAGTTCCTCGCCGAGGACGCCGGCTTCCAGGACATCCTCGTCGCCATCGGGATGGACACCTCCGACCTCGTGCGGGGGTTCTTCGGCATGACGGGGACCCTCATCGCGCTGGCGATCTCCGTCCAGGTCGCGTTCCGTCTCGGCGCCGCGCGCACCGAGGAGGCCTCGGGCCGGGCCGAGCTGCTCCTGGCCCGGCCGCTCCTGCGGCGCCGGTGGCTGGCCGGGCACGTGCTCGGTGCCGCCGCAGCGGCTCTTCTCCTCGCCGGTGCCGCCGCCGCCGCGACCTGGGCCGGTGCCGCGGTCGCCGGCGCCGACGTCGCCGCCAGCGACGCCGTCCTCGCGATGTTCGGCCCGCTGCCCGCCGTGGCGGTCCTCGCCGGGACCGGCGTCCTCGTCCTCGGCGTGGCACCGCGGCTGACCGTCGTGGTCGCGGCGTCGGCGCCCCCGGTGGCCTACGTCCTCGAGCTCGTGGGCCCCCTGCTCGACTGGCCGGAGGCGGTCGTCGGGCTCTCGCCGTTCCACCACCTCGCGGCCGTCCCGGTGGAGCCCTTCGCCACGGCACCGGCCCTCGTCATGATCGCGGTCGGCATCGCGCTGGCGACCGCGGGCGTGTGGGCGTTCGGGCGGCGCGACCTCGCCGGGGCGTGACGGGGCCGCGGACGGCCCGGCCGCCTACACCCCGCCGAGCGAGAAGCAGACCTTGTACGACGCGCCCTGGCCGGAGCCGAGCAGCCTGGTCTCGACCTTGAACTCGACCCCGTAGTGGTGGGTGTTCGTCGTCCGCGCGGCCAGCACGACCATCTGCTTGACGGACAGCGTGACGACGTCCCGGCCGAGGTCGTCGTCGTCGGTGTCCAGCGCCGTGTTGAGGAAGTCCGCGATGGGCTCCTCGAGGTACGGCAGGATCGCCTCCGCGCCGTACGAGAGGACCGGGCCGACGAGCGGGATGTACTCCAGCCCCTTCTCGATGCCTTCCGAGGCCACCTTCACGAACTGGACGACTCGCCCCTTGAACTTGTCCGGGTCACCGAAGTCGTGCTCCATGAGCTGGACACCGATGACCACCCCGCTCGGCCTGCCGCGGTAGAGCTCGAGCGAGTCGGGCCGGGTGTCGCCGTGGTCGACGTCGGTGTAGACCTGCGACCGCACGTCCACGGTGCCGGTCGGCGCGGCGAGCCCCAGGATGACGTACGGCTCGTCCTCGAACGGTGTCTCGTCGCCGTCGGAGTCGGTCTCGCCGAAGCAGATGAGGCCGGAGTAGTGGAGGACGACGTCGTTGAGGTCGATGGCCCCGACGTCGGGCCACCAGTACACGGCCCCGCGCTCGAAGACGGTGACCCGCCCGCCCTCGGGGAGGTCGGCCTCGTCGGTCAGCGGCAGCCCGAGCCAGCTGGTCGCGCCGCCGAGCTCGTCGTAGCGCTGCCCGATCGCCCCGTAGACGTAGCAGATGCCGCCGTCGCGGCGCTGGTACATCGTGCCGTGCTGGTAGCGCACCCGGAGCCCGGTGCCGACCGGCTCGGGCAGGGCGGCCGGCGCCAGCGGCGCACCCGGTGCGCCGCCCAGCGCCGCGTGCTTCTCGTTGAACGGCGCCCACTGGAGCGTGTGCAGGTTGAAACCCTGACGGACGACGTCGATCACCTGCTCCGCACGCCTGGAGATCGTCCTCGTGTCGACCGTCTCGTCGAGACGAACCTTTGCGGGCATGGTGGCCTCCGGTGCTCGGACGTCGGCAAGGTCGCCGTGCGTCAGGTGGATCGTCCGGCCGACCGGGTGAGGGACGGAAGAGGTGGTTCCTCCCTGGAACCACCTCTTGACGCGGCGGGGGTCGGCGGGCTGCGGCAGCGCGGGTCCGCAGCCTGCTCCACGAGCGAGGGTCTGCGGCACGGACCCTTCTGCCACACCCCTCCGCGGCCCTACGATCGGCATCTGCGAGCGCTCCGGCGCCGGGAAGGTGGACGATGTGCACCTCGACCTCGACTGCGCCGAGAGTTTCGCGGTGCTCGCGCAGGAGCGGCACTACGGACGCGCGGCGGCCCGGCTCCACCTCACGTCACCGACGCTGACCAAGCGCATCCAGCGGCTGGAGCGCCAGCTCGGGGTCCAGCTGCTGCTGCGAGGGCCCGGCGGCGTGGTGGCCCTGACCGCCGGCGGTGCCCGGCTCGCGGCCGAGCTGGGACCGCTGCTGGCCCACGAGGTGCGGGTGCGGCGGGCGAGCCGTGGCCGCGGCACCACGCTCGTCGTCGGCATCCCCCACGACGGCGACGACGACACGCTCGACGAGCAGCTCGCCGACGTCCAGAAGCTGGTCCGGCTCGAGAACCCCGACGTGACGATGCTCCGCCGCCGGACGCCGTTCCCGCTCATGACCACCTGGCTGCTGGACGGCCGCGTGGACGTCCAGCTCACCGCGGGGGCCGTCCGGCACGCCGCCATCCGCTCCACACCGATCGCCGCCGTGTCGCGGATCGTTGCCGTGGGGCGGCGCAGCGCCCTGGCCGAGGCCTCCTCGCTGGCGGTGGACGACGTCGTGGACCTTCCGCTCCTCTACGACCCCGGGCTCCCGGCGGACTTCATGGAACCGTTCTGGCTCGCCGACGTGCGCCCGGCCGCCCAGGCCCGGCTCGTCGGCATCGTGGCCCGCGACAGCCGGGCGGTGCTCGAGCACGTGCTCCGCGACGTGGGGGTCATGGTCCTGCTCCCCATCCAGGCGGCCGGCGTCCCGCCCGGGGTGCGCCTGCTGCCGCTGGCCGGTCTGCCACCGCTCGTCCTGCATGCCGCGACCCGGATGAGCGACCGGCGCGCCGCGGTCCACTCCGTCCTGGAGGCTCTGCGCTCGCTCCGCGGCGGCATGGCCTCGCCGCCGGAGATCGCGGACCGGCCGAGGCGGGACCGCACACCGGTGCGCAGGACGGACCACACGACTGACGACGCCGCACCGCGCGGAACCCGCGGGTGAGAGCCGGTTTGGATTCGACGAAGATTCGATGTCGGGCCTGTCTGGCCGGGCACCGGGGTGCTTCGATGGTTCAGCCGGGCTCTCACCGGCTGCTCCCCCCACCTCCCAGAACGGACTCACCGTGAAGCTCACCCGCACAGCACTCGTCGCCGCCGCCGTCGTCGGACTCACGATCACCGCCCTTCCTGCCGGCGCGGCGGAGACGGGCACAGGTCGGGACTTCGCCGAGCACGTCGTCATGCACAACGACCGCTTCTCGGGCGAGATGAACCCGGGCATGCACCAGGGCTACGCCGGCTGGTCGGACCACCAGATGTGAGGCGACCGACGGCGCTCCGACACCCCCTCGGCTCCGTCCGACGCGTCGGCGCGCGTACCGGCTGGGTGGCGGTCGTGGTCCCGGACCTCCGAAGACGCCGTCACGCCGGGCGGGGTGCACCGACCCGCACGTGGACTGCCGGCGCGTGGTGGACCAGCGGGTTGCCGTCCGGCGTCGGCAGGCCGTTCGCAGCCAGGAGCCGGCCGACGTCCAGCTGCGCGCGCGCCTCGCACAAGGGCCACGGCTCGTGCTCGACGGGCACCCGCCAGAGCCTCCCCCACCGCTCGGTGTAGGCGTTCCACCGTCCCGTCAGCCCGTTGACGAGGGCGTCCGGCTCAGGCAGCGGTGCGCCGGGGTGGGTCCGCACGACCAGCTCGCCACCCTCGCGCTGCCGGCGCGAGGCGTACTCCACGTGCCGGTCGTGCGTGCGCACCGTGGTGCGCGCACGGACGTACGGCAGGCCGATCGTGCGCAGCGCCGCGACCACCGGCAGCCGGCCGCAGTCCAGCGAGAAGAACCAGATCCCGTCGTGGCCGTCGGGGCCGGTGACGTAGGTGCGGACGTTGACCTCGACGAAGTCGGGGACGACGGGCACGGGCCACCCCGGAACGCGCACCTGCCGCATGACGAAGGGCGTGACACCGATCCACGCGGAGCCGTCGACCTCGTCCACCACCAGGCGCGGCGGGAGCATCGGCTGGAGCAGCGCCGCCTCCACGCGCCAGTGGAGGAAGGTCACGAGGTGCCACTGCTGGAGGTTCAGCGGCACCCGCACGGCGGCGTCCGGACACCTGCCCGCCATGGCTTCGTCCTCCTCCGGTCGCGGCTCAGGGGCGCGGGTCGACCCGGCGCCACCTGCGCTCACCACGCCGGGCGCCCATGCCGGCCGCGCACCTCGGGCACACCTGCGTCACCTCGTCGGCGTGCCGGCCGGTCGCCGGCTGGACGTCGGCCCAGCCGACGTGCGAGAACCAGAACCGCTCGCGGCTCAGCGCCCGACCGCACAGCGTCTGGTTCTGGCCCGGCACCCAGGCGTGAACCTCCCCTGCCGGGGCGCGCATGCGGTCCGGGCCGGTCCACTGCCCCGTGGCGACGACCGACGCGGCCGACCTCTTCCTGCCGCTCGACCCCTTCGTCTTCATCTGCTGCCTCCTCCCTGTGCCCCGCCGGTCAGGTCGTGTCGGTCAGCGGGTCGCCGGTGGCCGCGGGTGGCGCACTGCTCGACGCACCGGGGTCAGGAGTGGCTCGCTCGTCACGCATGGTCCGCCGCCGTGCGACCGTCGGCAACCTGAAGGGCTGTCGTGGCCGGCGTCGAGGACCTCGTGCCGTGCACCGGTGCCGGGTGCCACCACGCCGGGGCGGGCACGTCGGTGGCGCTGAGGCGGTCAGGCCGCTCTGACGATCAGGACGACGACGTCGACCAGGGCGACCGCCATCGCCACCCGGAACGGTGTCCTGCCCTCGGAACGGACGCCGACGACGACCAGCGCCGCGACCCCGACGAGTGCCGCCCAGGCCCACACCGGAACCGGCCCGGTGGGCCCGACGACGACGAGGACCGACGCGCCGCCGAGGAGCACGAGGGCCAGCAGGCTGCTGCGGCGCCCGCCGAGCCGGTGCGGGAGCCCGTGGACCCCGGTCGCGGCATCGTCCTCGAGGTCGGGAAGGACGTTGAGCAGGTGGGCTCCCAGACCCAGCATCGCCGCGGCGAGAACCAGCCACCACGGCGCGGTCTGGGGCGGGTCGAGCGAGGTGCGCACCACGACGGGCAGGGCCCCGAACGCCACGACGTAGGGCAGCCAGGACCACACGGTCCGCTTGAGGACCAGGTTGTACGCCCACCCGGCGGCCACGCCCAGCAGGTGCGTCAGGCCGGGGACGGCACCGAGGGCGAACGACGCCAGGACACAGACCACGAGGGCGACGACGGTCGCCGCCCGGACCGTGGCGGCGCTGACCTCGCCCGTCGCGACCGGTTTGTCGGCACGACCGGCCGCGGTGTCCCGAGCGGCGTCCACGAGGTCGTTGGACCAGCCCACGGACAGCTGCCCGGCGAGCACGGCCACCCCGAGCAGCACGGTGCGGGCACCGAGCCCCGAGGAGACGCCGAGCAGGACCGTGAGGCTGGTGACAGCGGCTGTCGGCAGCGGGTGGCTCGCGCGGACGACCGCCGTGACCGACCGGGCTCCCGTCACCGTGCGACCGGACGATGCTCGAGGTCTTCGAGGAGGGAGGCGTCGACGGAGGCGCGCTCGACCCGGTGGCCCCCCGGGACGACGTCCTGCTGGGACACGCTCACCCTCCTGGCATCGAGCGATGGAGCGGTTCTCGGGTCACCGTCGCACCACCTCCGGACGAGCGCATCTCGCGGCAGGCGGGGTCCGCAGCAGCACCGCCCGTTCGCCGCGCGCCACCTTCTCTCGGATGCCGGCGCAGCGGCAGCACGGCACCATGGGCACGCCTCACGACCTCGCAGACGAACCGGACGGTTCGGCTCGGGGCAGGCGCACGCCGCACACCGCACACCGCACACCGAGTGCTCATCGCGGGACCGCTCGCCGCCCGTCGTGGTACGCGCGCTCCGACGACCGTCGGCGGGGCCTGCGGCGCCCTGGGCGCGGTGATCGTGACGTTCGCGCAGTCCGGAGGTGCTCGCCGTCGGTGCCGTCCTCGCCGGTAGCGCGGGTGGTTGGGTCTGGGCGCCCTACTCCGACATCGTGACGCGTCTGGTGCCTGGCCAGCAGCGGCCGCGAACGTTGGCGATCATCACGACCGGCACCAGCAGCGGACTGGTCGCACTGGGTGGCCTCGCCCTCCTCGCCGCAGCGGGGTCGTGGCGCCTGGTCTGGGTCGGTGTCGCCCTGGCTGCCGTGGTCGCCGCCGCGCTGAACCTCCGCCTGGTCCCCCGAACCAGGCCCGGCCCCCACCCGGAGGGACGGCACGGCGTCTCCTCGCTGGCGAGAGCCCTCCGACTCCCCGCCGCCTACTCCGTCGTCTACTTCGCGGTCGTCGTGATCTGCTTCACCTACGCCGCGGAGGTCCTCGACGACGGCGACCTCCCGGCGGCGGCGGTCGCGGCGCTCTACGCGACCATCGGCGTCACCGGCGTGCTGGCGGTGACGACCGGTGCCCTGGTGCAGCGCCCGGGCAGCCTCCGGGTCGCGGCGCTGTGTCTCGTGACGGTGGCTGCGGCGTCGGCGCTGCTGAGGCCGGCCGGGGACTCCCCGGTGGCGACGGCAGCCTCGGCGTGCGTCTTCGGTGCGGGGTACATGACCGGGTCGGCGGTGCTCGCGGTCTGGACCGCCGAGCTGGTGCCCGACCGCGCGAGCGCGGCGTTCACGGGGTGCCTCGTCGTGGGAGCCGTCGCTCGATCGCGGCGCCGGCCCTCGCCGGCGCGGTGATCCCTGCCCTGGGGCTGGAGACGCTGCTCGTCCTCACTGCCGCGGTTGTCGCTGCTGAGCGGGGTGGCGCTGGTCCTGCGCGGGGCGTCGCGGCACGAAGCCGTCCGACCTCGCCCGGAACTGGTGCCCTCGGGCAGATTCGAACTGCCGACACCCGCTTTAGGAGAGCGGTGCTCTATCCCCTGAGCTACGAGGGCGGGGACCGGGGAACAGGTTACCGGCCCCTGCCCCTCCCGCCCGAACCGGGCGCGGGCTCACGCCTGCACCCGGACGGGCTCAGGCCTGCCCCGCCTGGCTCTGCAGCACCCGCGCCTGGTTCTGCGCCCGCACGCTGAGCTCGGCTGCCTTGAACGCGTGCTCCTGCGCCATGGCGGTCTCGGTCCGCTCGAGGCAGTCGGTGATGAGCCGGCCGAAGTACGGGTGGCCGACCGTCCCCTCCGCCCGGATGTGGTGCTCACCCCGGCCGTCGACGAGGAAGACGTGCCCCGGCTTGGCCTCGGCGGCCACGTCGACGTACTTGCGCATCTCGATGTAGCCGTCCGTCCCGAGGATGAACGTGCGCCCGTCGCCCCACGTGCTCAGGCCGTCCGGGGTGAACCAGTCCACCCGGCAGTAGCCGCTCGCACCGTTGTCCATGACGGCGTGCGCGTCACCGAAGTCGTCGAGCTCGGGGTGCTCCGGGTGGTGGTAGTTGGCGATCGAGGAGCTGACCACCTCGGCGTCGGTCGCGCCGGTGTAGTGGAGCATCTGCTCGAAGTTGTGGCTGCCGATGTCGCAGAGGATGCCGCCGTACTGCTCCTTGACGAAGAACCAGTCCGGACGCGCGGTCGGGTCGCCCAGACGGTGCGGGCCGAGCCCGACGAACTGCAGGACGCGGCCGATCGCACCCTGCTCGATGAGCTGGCCGGTGAGCACCGCGGCCTCGACGTTGATCCGCTCCGAGTAGTAGACCGCGTACTTCCGGCCCGTCCGCGCGACCGCCTCCCGGGCGACGGCGAGCTGGTCCAGCGTGGTGAGGGGGGCCTTGTCGGTGAAGTAGTCCTTGCCGGCCTCCATGACCCGCACGCCGATGTCGCACCGCTCGGAGGTGATCGCCGCACCCGCGACCAGGCGCACCTCGTCGTCGTCGAGGACTTCGGCCTCCGACCGGGCGACGCGCACGTCGGGGAACCGCTCGCGGAAGGCCTCGACCTTCGCCGGGTCCGGGTCGTAGACCCACCTCAGCGTGGCGCCGGCGTCGAGGAGCCTCTCCGTCATGCCGTAGATGTGGCCGTGGTTGAGGTGCGTCGCCGCGATGACGAACTCACCGGGACCCACCACGGCACCGGGCGACGGCGTGAGCTCGAGGTGGGCGGGGAGCTGGTCGGTCATCAGGTCGTCCTCGGGGTCCGTCGTCCGGCCGCCACCACGCGACCGCGGTCGCTCCCATTCTCCGGCAGACCGGTGATGGGGTCGGACCCCACGCCGACGCACCCGCCGTCATCCACGCCGGACACCACGGCCGGCCTGACGGTGCTCGGGGGACGCCGGGGCACCGCCACGAACCGCGGCACCCGAGACCCACAGGGGTTGGCCTCGGATGCCGCACACTCAGCGCACGGGCGTCCCGCCCGCGACGAGGGAGCCCAGCTCCTCGCCCCACGCCCGCGCCCGCTCGGCCTCACCGGCGTAGAGCGGACCCTCGTAGCCGTGGACGTAGAACGACGTCGGGCTGCCGACGACGTTCGCGCCGAGACGGCGCAGCCGCTTCTCCGCGGCGTGGCCCGCCCGCCCCGGCAGGTTCGGGACCCGCACGTGGGTGTCGAAGCAGGCGACCGGCAGGTCCCGCGGCGCGGAGTAGGCCTCCGCGAGCCACTCGCGCATCCCGGTCGTGTCGGAGATGACCGCGTGCCCGACCCGCTCCGCGGCGTCCCTGCGGGTCTCCGGGCGGCTGAGCCCGAACGCGTGGGTGGGTGCGCCGACCACGAGGAGGTCGACGTCGTCGAGCAGCTCGAGCAGGGGCGCCCGGGAGACCTCGAGGACCTCGACGTCCATCACCGCGCGCAGCCCGTCGGCGACCGCCTCGGCCACCGCCTCGGTGTTGCCGAACATCGACTCGTAGACGACGAGAGCACCCACGGCCCGCCCCTTCCCGGCTGGACCCGGCGCCACGCCGGGCCACGTCTCCACAGTGGCACGCGCTCGTTTCGGACGAATGGGACAGAGGTCCCCGCTCACGCCATGTCGATGAAGCTCTCCGCGATCTCCTTCGGACCCATGACGATGATCTGGTCGTCCCAGCGCGGCACGGTCTCCCCCGTCGCGTGCTCCCACTCCCCCTCGGGCCGGCGCACCGCGACGACGTTGAGGTTGTACTTCTTGCGGAACCCGATCTCCTCGAGCGAGCGGCCCACCATCGACGGCGTCGGGGCGGCGGTGACCATGGCGAAGCCGCCGCCGATCTCCTGGTAGTCGGCGATCGAGCCGCGCAGCAGGTGGGCGACCCGCCGGCCCATGTCGGCCTCGGGGTAGACGACGTGGTGGACGCCGAGCTGCTTGAGGATCTGGCCGTGCGGCTCACTGATCGCCTTGGCCCAGATCGCGGGGATCTCGAACCTCAGCAGCCAGGACGAGGTGAGGATGGATGCCTCGATGTTCGACCCGATCGCCACCACGGCGTGGGTGAACTCGGCGACCCCGAGCTGGTGGAGCACCTCCTCCCTGGACGCGTCGGCGCGCACCACCTGGGTGAGGACGCCGTTGAGCTCCTGGACGATCTCCTCGTCGGTGTCGACGCCCATGACCTCGACGCCGGACTGGGCGAGCTCGACGGCCAGGGCCCGGCCGAAGCGGCCGAGCCCGATGACGACGACCGAGTCGCCCTCGGAGAGGGTGCGTGCGCGCCGGGCGCGGAAGGCGTTAGCCAATGACGGGTCTCTCCTTGGGCAGTTCGTACAGGAGCTTGCGGCTGCGCGTGGCGAGCGCGGTCCCGAGGGTGATGGGGCCGAGCCGGCCGATGAACATGATCGCCGCCAGCATGATCTTGCCCGCATCCGGGACGGCCGGGGTGATGCCGGTGCTCAGACCCACCGTGCCGAACGCGGAGACCACCTCGAACAGGATCTGGTCGAGGGTGAAGTGGGTGGTGATGAGCAGCACCCACGTACCGGTCATGACGACGGCGACGGCGAGCAGGGCCACCGTCACGGCCTCGCGGTGGACGGACCGCGCGAGCCGCTTGCCGAACGCGTTGACCGCCGTCTCCCCGCGCAGCTCGGTGAGGATGATGAAGAACAGCACGAGGAACGTGGTGATCTTGATGCCGCCGGCGGTGCCGGCGGGACCGCCGCCGATGAACATGAAGATGTCCTGCGCGAACCACGTCTGGGTGTGCATCGCCGAGACGTCGACGGCGTTGAAGCCGGCGGTGCGGGTCCACGCTGCCGCCGTGAAGGCGTTGAGGAGCTTGGCCGGCCAGTCCAGCGGGCCGAGGGTGCCGGGGTTGGTCCACTCCAGGGCGGCGATCGTCACGGTGCTCACCGCGAGCAGGCCGGCGGTGCCGGCCAGGACGAGGTTGGTGTTCATCGACCAGCGCAGGCGGTCGCCGAGGTGGCGGCGCAGCTCGAAGATCACCGGGAAGCCGATGCCGCCGGTGATGACCGCCAGGGTGATGGGCAGCAGGACCAGCGGGTCGGTGGCGAAGCCCATGAGGTTGTCGCTCGCGAGGGCGAAGCCGGCGTTGTTGAAGGAGGAGCCCGCGAGGAAGACGGCGTTCCACGCCGCCGCCCCGGGGCCGAGGTCGTGCGTGGTGAGGAGCCGCACGAACAGGATCGCGGCGACGACGGCCTGGACCGTGCCCGCGACCCGGGCCACGCCCAGCACCACCCCGCGCAGGTCCTCCATGCCGACCGTGCGGACCGAGGCCGAGGTCTGGAGGCGGCCGCGCAGGCCCAGGCGGCGGGCCATGAGGATGGCGAGGAGGGAGGCGAAGGTCATGATGCCCAGGCCGCCCACCTGGATGAGCGCGAGGATGACGGCCTGGCCGAACGGCGTCCAGTAGGTCGCCGTGTCGACCACGACCAGGCCGGTGACCGCCACGGCGGACGACGCGGTGAAGACGGCGGTGACGAAGGTGGCGCCGCCGACCGCGGTGGTCGGCGCCGGCATGAGGTCGGTCGGCGGTTCGGCGACCACGGAGACCGGCAGCATGAGCAGGGCCGTGCCGATCGCGAGGGCCACGGCGAAGCTGAGGGCCAGCACCTGGGCCGGGTGCCGCTGGAAGGGCTGGAGCGGCGGCCGCGGCCGGCGGGTGTGCGGCCCGTCCGGGGTCCGGGGACGGCCCGGTCCGGCAGGAGGTCGGGCCGCGGGCCCGTCGTTCAGCACGCGGGCAACGTAGTCCTCCGTCCGTCGCCGCGGCCAGCCCGCGCGGTGTCTGGTGCGACACAGGTGGGACCCGGCGGGAACGCGCCTCAGGCCAGGTAGGCCCGGGACTCCCACGGGGCCAGGCTCACCCGCTCGCCGTCGGCCGGGGCGCCGTCGGCGTGGGTGGCGATGAGCAGGGTGCCCGCCACGGTCGCCGCCTGCCCGGGCAGGTCGACCACGGCCGGCGCGCTCGAGAGGTTCGCGACCATGAGGAGCGTCTCGTCCCCGAGGCTGCGGGTGTAGGCGAAGACCTGCTCGTGATCGGGCAGCAGCAGGGCGAAGTCACCCTCGACCACCACCTCGTGCGCGTGCCGGAGCTCGATGAGCCGGCGGTAGTGGTGGAAGACCGAGTCGGGGTCGGCGACCGCGGCCTCGGCGTTGACAGCCGGGTAGTTGGGGTTGACCGCGAGCCACGGCGTCCCCGTGGTGAAACCGGCGTGCGGCGTGTCCGACCACTGCATCGGGGTGCGGGCGTTGTCCCGCGAGACCGGCCCGATGCCCGCCATGACCTCGCCGTCGCTGGCGCCGCCGGAGACGGACTCGCTGTAGTAGTTGAGCGTCTCGATGTCCTGGTAGCTGCCGATCTGGGACCAGCCCACGTTCGTCATGCCGAGCTCCTCGCCCTGGTAGACGTACGGCGTGCCGCGCAGCAGGTGCAGGACGGTGCCGAGGCTCTTGGCGGAGGCGACGCGGTGCTCGGCGGAGTCGTCGCCCCACCGGGAGACCACGCGGGGCTGGTCGTGGTTGTTCCAGTAGAGCGAGTTCCAGCCGACCGCCATGAGGCCCTCCTGCCAGCGGGCGAGGTTCGCCTTGAGGTCGGGCAGGTGCAGCGGACGCAGCGCCCACTTGCCACCGGGGCCGTGGTCGATGCCGACGTGCTCGAAGGTGAAGACCATGTCGAGCTCGCGCCTGGCCGGGTCCGTGACCTTCCGCGCCTCCTCCAGGGTGACGCCGGGCATCTCGCCGACGGTGATGAGGACGTCCCCCGACGCCGCGCCGTGGGCGAGGACCTCGGTGTGCATCTCGTGGAGGAACTCGTGCAGGCGCGGGCCGTTGGTGTAGAACGGCGAGCCGTCGGCGTAGCGGCTGACCCCGGCGGGGAGGTCGGTCCCCACGACGCCGTCGGGCAGCGCGCCGTCGTCGCAGACCACCTTGGAGATGAGGTTGATGACGTCCATCCGGAAGCCGTCGACACCGCGGGCGACCCACCACCGCATCATCGCGTAGACCGCCTGGCGGACCTCGGGGTTCTCCCAGTTGAGGTCGGGCTGCTTGCGGGCGAAGAGGTGGAGGTAGTACTCCCCCGTCTCCGGGTGCCACTGCCAGGTCGAGCCGGAGAAGAACGAGTGCCAGTTGGTCGGCTCCGCGCCGCGCTCGCCGCCGACGAAGCCCTCGCGGGGCGGGCGCCACCAGTACCAGTCGCGCTTGGGCGAGTCCTTCGACGCCGCCGACTCCACGAACCACTGGTGCTCGTCCGAGGTGTGGTTGACGACGAGGTCCATGACCAGCCTCATGCCGCGGCTGTGCAGACCGGCGACGAGCTCGTCGACGTCCTCGAGCGAGCCGAACGTGGGGTCGATGCCCTGGTAGTCGGAGATGTCGTAGCCGTTGTCCGCCTGCGGGGAGGTGAAGATCGGCGAGAGCCACACGACGTCGACGCCGAGCGACCTGAGGTGGTCGAGCTTGGCGATGACGCCGCGCAGGTCGCCGATCCCGTCGCCGTCGGAGTCGGCGAACGATCGGGGGTAGACCTGGTAGACGACGGCGGAGCGCCACCAGGGGCTGCCGCGGCCGGCGTCGTCCCCCGTGCCTGCCTCGTCACGCCTGCCGGCGTCCTCCCTCGTGTCGGAGTGGTCCGGGGCGGGCTTCGGCTCGGGGCTCGTCATGACAGCCAGGGTAGGAGGCGGCCCGGCATCGCACCCGTCGACCGGAGGTCCGTCGGAGGACGGTCGGCGTGGCGGTGGCGGTTCACGACCGGCGGTGGCGGTGCGCGACCGGCGATGGCGGGGATGGTGGCGGTAGGCCCTGCCTCCGGTTGCCGCCCCCCATGATCGGGACTACACAAGATGCGGATGGGACCTACGTCACACCGGCACGGTGGACGTCCAGCGGACACGAACCCCGAGGTGGTCCATGAGTCGACGAGGACTCCGCAGCACCGCCGCCCTGGCGGCGGTGACCATGCTCGCCGCGTGCGCGGGCGGAGCAGGGGATCGCACCGAGCTGGTGTTCTTCCAGTTCAAGGGTGAGGCGGTGCAGTACTTCGAGGAGCTGGCCGCGCGGTTCGAGGCCGAGAACCCCGACATCGACATCATCGTGGACAACGTCCCCGACGCCGAGACGGCGCTGCGCACCCGGCTCGTCAAGGAGGACGTGCCCGACGTCCTCACCCTCAACGGCAACGCCACGTTCGGTGAGCTCGCCTCCGCCGGGATCTTCATGGACCTCGCCGGCGAGCCGGTGCTGGAGGACGTGAGCGAGCAGTACGTCGAGACGCTCCAGGAGCTCGGGGCGAGCACGCCGGACGCGGTCAACGGTGTGCCCTTCGCGGCCAACGCCAGCGGGGTCCTCTACAACGTCGAGATGTTCGAGGAGTACGGCGTCGAGGTCCCGCAGACGTGGTCCGAGCTCATCGAGGTGGCCGAGACGTTCGAGGCCGAGGGCATCACGCCGTTCTACGGCATGCTCGCCGACGCCTGGACGGCACAGGCACCGATGGCGCCGATCATGTCCCAGACCACGCCCGAGGACTTCTACGTCGACCGCTTCGCCGGGGAGGCGTCGTTCCAGGAGGCCTGGCCCGAGGGCGTGGAGAAGCTCGCGACGCTCTTCGAGTACACCCAGCCCGACCCGCTCGCCGACGGCTATCAGGAGGGCACCCGGGCCTTCGCCGAGGGCCAGTCGGCCATGCTCCTCATCGGCAGCTACGCCGTCCCGCAGGTGCGTTCGTTCGAGCCGGACTTCACGATCGGGACCTTCGCGCTGCCGGCCACGGAGAACCCCGAGGACACCCGGCTGGTCTCCGGCGTCGACGTCGTCATCGCGGCCGGCGCCAACGGTGCACACCCGGAGGAGTCCATGCGCTTCATCGAGTTCCTCATGCAGCCCGACGTCGTCGAGGAGTACGCGGAGCAGCAGCTCGCCATACCCACCCTCGAAGGCGTGACCAACGACGACCCGGCGCTGGCCGGCGTGCGCAGCTACATCGAGGAGGGACGTACCGTGGGCTTCTTCGACCACCAGTTCATCCCGGCGATCCCGCTCGGGCCGCTCCTGCAGCAGTACCTCAGTGACGGCAACACCGACGCGTTCCTCGGCACGCTCGACGAGAACTGGGACCGGGTGTCGCAGCGGCGCTCCTGGGGCCTCGGGGCGGTGGAGAGCTGATGGCCACCGCGACCGACAGGGCTGTCCGTCCCACCGGCACGGACGGCGAGCGGGGTGAGCGACGCCGGAGGAGCGGGCTGGACCGTGCCTACTACTGGATGGTCGTGCCGGCCTTCATCCTGTTCTTCATCTTCCACACCCTCCCGGTGCTCCAGGGCGTGTTCTTCAGCCTCACGGACTCCCCCGGTTACGGGTCCTGGAACTTCGTCGGGCTGTCGAACTACGCCGCCCTCTTCGGCGACGACCGGGTCCGGAGCACCTACCTGTTCACGTTCCAGTTCGCGCTCGTGGCCACCGTGCTGGTCAACATCATCGCCCTGTCGGTCGCCGTCGGGCTCAACGGGAAGATCAAGTTCAAGAACACCCTTCGCGGCGTCTACTTCATCCCGAACGTCCTGGCGCTGATCGTCGTCGGGTACGTCTTCCAGTACCTGTTCAACCAGTCTCTCCCGGCGATCGCGTCGTCCCTCGGCATCGAGCGGCTCTCGACGTCGATCCTCACCGACCCGAGCCTGGCGTGGATCGGGATCGTCGTCATGACGGTCTGGCAGGCGGTCGCGTTCAACATCATCATCTACATCGCCGGTCTGCAGACCGTGCCCATCGAGCTGTACGAGGCAGCCTCGATCGACGGGGCGAGCCCGTGGACCCGGTTCTGGCACATCACCATGCCGATGATCTGGGCGTTCTTCACCATCAACATGGTCCTGTCGCTGAAGAACTTCCTCCAGGTCTTCGACCAGGTCATCGCCATGACGGGCGGCGGTCCGGGAACGTCGACCGAGACCATCGCCGTCCTCATCTACCGGGGCGGCTTCCAGGGCGGTGAGTACGGCTACCAGATCGCCAACGCCGTCATCTTCATGATCGTGATCATGGTCTTCGCCGTCGTGCAGCTCCGCGTGCTGCGGCGTGAGGAGGTGTCCGCCTGATGTCCGCCACGTCCGTCACCCTGCCGGAGCCGAAGCAGGCCCGCCGTTCCCGTCGGGAGCGCAGCGGCGCGAACCTGTGGCTCACGGCGCTCCTGATCGTGCTCTCCCTGACGATCTTCATCCCCTTGTACTTCACGGTCGTCACGGCACTGAAGACCCCCGACCAGCTCGGCGGGTCCGGGTTCGCCCCGCCGAGTGAGGTCGCGTGGGGGAACTTCTCCCAGGCGTGGACCCTGACCAACTACCCGCGGGCGTTCCTCAACAGCGCGTTCATCACCGTGGGCGCCGTGGTCCTGACCCTGCTGACGAACTCGATGGTCTCGTACGCCATCGCCCGTCACATGGACCGGAAGCTCTTCAAGGGCCTCTTCTTCTACTTCATCTCCGCCCTGTTCATCCCCTTCCCCATCCTCATGCTGCCGGTCGCGAAGCTGACCGCGACCCTGGGCCTGGACAACCAGATCGGGCTGGTCCTGCTGTACACGGTCTACGGGCTGTCGTTCAACGTCTTCATCTACACGGCGTACATCGCCTCGATCCCGCGCGAGCTCGAGGAGGCGGCGCGTATGGACGGGGCGAGCACGTGGGGGGTGTACTGGCGCGTCGTCTTCCCGCTGCTGGCCCCGATCAACGCCACGGTCGGGATCCTGACCTGCCTGTGGGCGTGGAACGACTTCATGCTGCCGCTCATCATCATCTCGGACCCGGGCGGCGCGACGATCCCGCTCGTGCAGTACGTCTTCCAGGGGCAGTTCTCGGCCGACTTCACGCTCGCGTTCGCCTCGTACCTGCTGGCCATGACGCCGCTCCTCATCGTCTACCTCTTCGCGCAGCGGTGGGTCATCTCCGGCGTCACGCGGGGTGCGATCAAGTAGTCGTCGACGCGGGCGGTCGGTAGGCCCGGCCGGAGTTCGCAGCGCACCGGTCGTCGGTCCAGCCCGTCCGGACGGACCACGTACCTCGTCCAGCGGTCCGGCTCGAGGGCCCGGCCGCCGCTGCTCGGCGACGACCGGGCGCTGTGCGACGGCTAGGTGCCCGGCGGTGACCCTGAGGTCGGTGGTGACCCTGGGGTCGGTGGTGACGCCGAGGTCGGCGGTGACCCTGGGGTCGGTGGTGACCCTGAGGTCGGTGGTGATGCCGGGGTCGGGGGCGACCCGGGGCTCGGTGGCGATCCGGGGCTCGGTGGTGTTCCGGGGGTGGTGATGGGGGTGGTGCCGGTGGGGGTGCCGTGGCGGTCGAGGAAACGCCAGTGGGTGGGGTGGCGTTCGATGGTGAGGTGTTGGGCGTGGACGTGGTCGTGGTGGTGCCAGCACAGCAGGATGGCGTTGGTGATGTCGGTGGGGCCGTGGTGGGCGTACCACCAGAGGTTGTGGTGGATCTCGCCCTCGCCGGGTGGGGCGTCGCAGCCGGGGTACTGGCAGTGCCGGTCGCGGGCGATGATGGCGCGGGTCTGGGCGGTGGTGAAGAGGCGTTCTTCGCGGCCGACGTCGAGGATCTCGGCGTCGGGGCCGAAGATGACGCGGTGGACGGCGCTGGCGCAGGCCAGGCGTTGGAGCAGGGTGAAGGGGATGGGGGTGTTGTCGGCCAGGGTCGCGGCCTCGATCCCGGCGAGGACACCGGGGTCGAGGTCGGCGGTGATCCGGGCGAGGGCGTCCCCGTCCTCGCCCGCGTCCTCGACGCCGCCCGTGCCGGCGTCACCCCGCCCGGGGCCGCCGGCGCCGCCGGTGCCGTGTGCGGAGGCGGCGGTGAGGGCGAGGAGGGTGTCCAGGGTGGTGGTCACGGCCAGGTGGGGGCGGATCCGGGCGGTGGGTTGGAGGGTGCCGGAGTCCAGGGCGAGGTGGGTGAGGCCGTTCAGGGCCGCGGCGCGGCGTTGGGCGGGGGTGCGGGTGTCCCCGGCGGGCGGGACGCCGGTGCGGGCGGTGAGGGCTTCTTTCAGGGCGGTGGCGTTGGCGGTGGCGAGGAAGCCGCGTAGGAGGGACCCGCCGGGGACGTCGGAGATGAACAGCTCCTCACGGTCCAGGTCGTCGGTGTAGGACCGGTCGGCGGCGTCGGGGTCGGTGCGGATGGCCCAGTGCTGGACCAGGCGGGTGAACCGGGCCACGTCCAGGCCCATCGCGTGGGTGAGGAGGAAGTCCTCACCCAGCTCGGGGTCGGCCAGCTGCGCCACCCGGGCGGGGGTGTCGGTGGCGTGGCGGATCAGGACCCCGACGTGCTCGTCACTGATCATCCCCGCGGACAGGGCCGTGGCGGTGGCGGGCAGGACCTCGCGCAGGGCCCGGGCGGTACGGACCCGCCGGGCGGCGGTGGCGGGGTGGGCGCCGGTGGTCTGGCGGACCCAGGCGGGCAGGGTCCTGGCCCCGCCGGTGGCCCACCGCCCGTCGGCGTCGACCGCGGCCAGGACCTTGGCCTCCAGGCCGGTGAGGTGACGGCGGACCCGCTCCAAGTCCTGGGCGGTCTGGGCCAGGGCGGTGAACGCCAGCCCGTGCACGTCCAGCTCCGCCAACCCCGCGCACGCGGTCAGCAGGTCGGCGACCCCGGCCGCCAACGCGGTCCCGGGATCGACCACCGCCTCCGCCGCCACCACACACCCCCCAGGGCACACCGCCCCGTTTCACGGGGCGTTTCGAATCGACTCCTCTACCTGCCACCAATTTATCGAACGCGCGTACGGGACCGCAATACCTCCGACTCGTGTAAATCAATTTGTGGATAAACGCAGATATCCACAGCTGCCGCATTTCTTGAATGCACGCGCACCGATGCGTCGGCGCACCCCGGAACCGGAGAACACAGAGCCGGGCACCAGGAGGAGGAATGCGAGGGCATCGCGGCGCTGAAGCACCCGGCACCCGGTCAGGGCGGGAGCGTCACAGCACGGCTGTGACGGCGCAGCCGTGGTGCCGGACGCGCAGACGAGGACCGGCCGGCGGAGCGGTTCTCCCCGCGGCCCGGACTCCGCGCCCCGGATTGCCGACCCGCCGACCGCGCCGCAGAGTTGCCCCATGCCTGCCCGTCCCACGTCCCGCGCGGCCTCACGTCCCGCCACGACCGTCACCGCGCGCACGCCCGCCGCACCCGCCGACACCGCCGACGTCGAGCGGGTCGCCCGGGAGACGTTCGGCTGGGTCGAGCTCCGCCCGGGCCAGGGAGAGGCGATGGCCGCGGCGGTCGCCGGTCGCGACGTCCTCGCGGTCATGCCCACCGGCTACGGCAAGTCGGCCGTGTACCAGGTGCCGGCGGTCCTGCGGGACGGCCCGACCGTCGTCGTCTCCCCGCTCATCGCCCTTCAGGCGGACCAGGTCGCCGGGCTCGTCGAGGCCGGCGGGCCCGAGGCGGTGGCGGTCAACTCCGCGCAGAACGCGCGGGAGAACGCCGAGGCGTGGGAGGCCGTGCGCGAGCACGGGGCGGAGTTCCTGTTCCTCGCACCCGAGCAGCTCGCGAAGGACTCGGTCCTCGACCGGCTCCGGGAGTCCCGCCCCTCGCTCCTCGTCGTCGACGAGGCGCACTGCGTCTCGTCCTGGGGTCACGACTTCCGGCCGGACTACCTCGCACTCGGATCCGCCGTCGACCGGGTCGGCCGGCCACCGGTCGTGGCGCTGACCGCGACGGCGTCCGGCCCGGTCCAGCGCGAGATCATCGAGCGCCTGGGTCTGCGGGACCCGCTCGTCGTCACCCGCGGCTTCGACCGGCCCAACCTCACGCTCGAGGTCCACCGTCACACGACCGCCGACGACAAGCGCCGTGCCGTCGTGGCGCAGGTGAGCGAGCTCGCCGGCCCCGGACTCCTCTACGTCGCGACCCGCAGGGAGACCGAGGCCTACGCCGCCGAGCTGGCCGCCCGCGGCCTCCGGACCGCCGCCTACCACGCCGGACGCCGGGCGGACGAGCGGGAGGAGGTCCACCGGGCCTTCCTCGACGGCGTGCTCGACGTGGTGGTCGCCACCTCGGCGTTCGGCATGGGCATCGACAAGCCGGACGTGCGCCACGTCGTCCACGCCGACGCACCCGAGTCCCTCGACAGCTACTACCAGGAGATCGGACGCGCCGGTCGCGACGGCGAGCCCGCCCTCGCGTCCCTCCACTACCGTCCCGAGGACCTCGGGCTGCGCCGGTTCTTCGCGACGACGTCGGTGGACGAGGACTCCCTGCGCGCGGTCCTCGCGGCTCTGCGCGCTGCGGACCGGGCCGTGCCGATGACGGCGCTGCGCCGCGAGCTCGGCATGCCCGCCCGCCGGCTCACCAACCAGGTCAACCTCCTCACGGAGGTCGGTGCGGCGGCGCGGGGCCGCCGGGGGGTGCGGGCGGTCGGCGACGACCGGCCGGCCCGTGTGGTCGAGGCGGCGGTCGAGTCGACCGAGTCCCGGGAGCGGATCGCCGGCTCCCGGATCGAGATGATGCGCGGCTACGCCGAGACCACCTCCTGTCGGCGCGACTTCCTCCTGGGGTACTTCGGGGAGGAGCACACCGGGGCGTGCGGCCGGTGCGACGTCTGCCTCTCGGGGACCGCCGCGCACGACGACGACGACGCGAGCGAGGCCTGGCCGCTCCAGGCCGCCGTCGTCCACGCGACGTGGGGGCCGGGCGTGGTGATGCGCCACGAGGGCGACCGGATCACCGTCTTCTTCGAGACCGAGGGCTACAAGACCCTCTCCCGTGACCTCGTCGACGGGCTGCTCCGTCGGGCGTAGGGACGGCCGCACGACCAGGGACGGCGGCGGCTCCACCGACGCGCCGCCTCGCGGATCAGCCCCGGACCAGGTTGACGGCCAGCAGGAGCATCATCACCCCGATCACCACGTCCACCGTCTGCCAGGTCCGCGGGCTCCGCAGGACCCCCGAGAGCGCCCGGGCGCCGTACCCGAGCGCGGAGAACCACACGACGCTGCCGGTGACCGCGCCGGCCGCGAAGACCCACCGGGCGTCCGGGCCGTGCTGGTTGGCGAGGCTGCCGACCAGGACGACGGTGTCGAGGTAGACGTGGGGGTTGAGGTACGTCAGCGCGAGGGTGGTGACGATCACCGAACCCTTCGACCTCGGCGCCTCGGCAGCCAACGACGACGGCCGGGACGCCGAGACGAAGGACCGCACGGCCCACCACGTGAGGTAGGCGGCCCCGCCCCACCGCAGGACGTCGAGCGCCGCCGGGAAGCGCGACACGAGCGCCCCGATGCCCGCCGTGCCCCCGAGGATGAGCACGGCGTCGCTGACCGCGCACAGGACCACCACGACGCCGACGTGCTCACGCCGGATGCCCTGGCGCAGGACGAACGCGTTCTGCGCACCGATCGCGACGATCAGCGCCAGGCCGGTCATGAGGCCGGCCCCCCAGATGCTCCACACGACGGTGACGGTACGGAGCGGCTGCTGCCGCAGACAAATGCGCGGATCTACGCGTCGTTAAGGTCTGCTTCATGAACTTCGAACAGCTCCGGGCCCTCTCGGCGATCGTCGACGAGGGGACCTTCGAGGCCGCGGCGGACCTGCTGCGGATCACCCCGTCGGCGGTCAGCCAGCGGATCAAGGCCCTCGAGCGGTCGGTGGGACAGGTCGTCGTCCGCCGGGGCGCGCCCTGCACCCCGACCGAGGCGGGGGCAGTGCTGCTGCGCACCGCCCGTCAGGTGCAGGTCCTCGAGGCGGAGACGAGGACTGCGCTCGGCACCGGCGCCGCCTCCCGGGCGGTCACCCCCGTCGCGGTCAACGCCGACTCCCTGGCGACGTGGTTCGTCGGTGTCCTGCGCGAGGCCGCAGGCTGGCCCGACACCACGGTGAGGCTCCACGTCGAGGACCAGGACCACAGCAGCACGCTGCTGAGCCGCGGGGACGTCGTCGGCGCCGTCACCGGCAGCCCGACGCCCGTGAACGGCTGCCGCGTCGAGCGGCTCGGCTCGATGCGCTACCTCCCGGTGGCCGCCCCCGCACTGATCGAGCGGTTCCGCGTCGGATCCGGCATCGACTGGGCCGCCATGCCCGTGCTGGAGTTCAACGCCAAGGACGGCCTCCAGGACGAGGTCCTCCGCGCCCGCGGTGTCGACCCGGCGCCGCCGACGCACACGATCCCGTCCTCGGAAGCGTTCCTCGCCGCCCTGCGGGCCGGTCTGGGGTGGGGGATGATCCCCGAGCTCCAGCTCCGCACTGACCTGAGCGACGGCTCCCTCGCCCTCCTCGAGGACGACGCGCACCGCGACGTCGCGCTCTACTGGCAGGTCTGGACGCTCGAGGCCGAGCGGCTGGACCGGATCAGCGAGAGCGTCCGCCGGCTGGGTCGGCAGGCCCTGCGAGACGCCGGGGCCGGGCGAAATTCGCTCGACGGCACCGCGGTGCCGGACTAGCGTCCACGACGGCGCCACGACAGCGCCGACGTCGTCGTCCGAGGAGGTGAGGGCAGTGGTCGTTCTCCCGCAGTGCCCGCCCACCCCCCGGATGCCCCCGTCGCCCTGACGTACGCGGCATCCCCACCCGAAGGATGCCCCAACGTGACTGCACCACGTCAGACCCAGCTCGGCCCCTCTCATCCGATCCGCCCCGACCTCCCCGCGCTCGGCTGGACCGACGCCCTGGCCGCGACCCTGCCGCCCGGCACCGAGCCCGACCGCGTGAGCCGCGTCGACCGTGGCGCCGTCGAGGTCCTCACCGCCACCGGCGCCGAGCACGCGCGGCTCGCCGCCCCGGTGCGCCGGGCTGCCGCCGCCGACCCCGTCGCGCTCCCGTGCGTCGGCGACTGGGTGGCGCTCGTCGCCCTGCCCGAGGGCCGCCGCGAGGTGGCGGCCGTCCTGCCGCGCCGGTCCGCCGTCGTGCGTGGCGGCGTCTCCCGGACGTCGCGCGAGGGCCTCTCGGGCGACGGGCAGGGTCAGGTGCTCGCCGCCAACGTCGACGTCGTCGTGGTCGCCGAGCCGGCCCGCCACGCCGACGACCTCGCGGACCTCGGGCGCATCGAGCGCCTCGTCGCCCTCGCCTGGGACAGCGGCGGCACGCCCGTCGTCGTCCTCACGAAGGCCGATCTCCTGCCCGGCGGGCTGCCGCAGCTGCTCGCCGACGTCGGCGCAGCCGCGCCGGGTGTGGACGTCCACGCCGTCTCGGCGGTGACGGGCGGCGGCGTCCCCGCGGTGCGCGGATACCTCACCGGCTCGGCGACGGCGGTGGTGCTCGGTCCCTCGGGCGCGGGCAAGTCCACCCTCGTCAACGCCCTGGCCGGTGGCGAGGTCATGCCCACCCAGCAGGTCCGCGCCGCCGACGGCCGTGGGCGGCACACGACCGTCCACCGAGAGCTCGTCGTCCTCCCGGGCGGCGGCCTCGTCATCGACACCCCCGGACTGCGCCGGGTCGGGCTGTTCGACGTCGGCGACGGCGTCGACAAGGTGTTCGCCGACGTCGAGGAGCTCGCGGCGTCGTGCCGCTTCGCGGACTGCAGCCACCGGGGCGAGCCCGGCTGCGCCGTCCTCGCGGCCGTCGAGTCCGGGGAGCTCCCCCGGCGCCGCCTCGAGAGCTGGCTCCACCTCCAGCGCGAGGCGGCGTGGATGGCGACCCGGTCCGACGTCCGCGTGCGGCGCAAGCAGGCCCGGCAGTGGGGCTCGATGCACCGGCAGATGCGCCGGGACGGGGTCATCCGGCGCTGAGCCGGGGCTCGGCCGCCGGTCCGGAGGCCGGTCCGGACGCCGGTCCGGCCGCCGGTCCGGCCGCCGCCGGGATGCGGGACCCGGCACGGCGGCGCACCCTGGAGAGGAGATCGGCGAGTCTGCGGAGGTCTCCATGGAGCGGTAGAGCCGGTGACGGTGTCCCGGGGGGTCGCGCCATGACGCCCGGCGGCACCGTCGCCCTGGGGGCCCGTCCCGGCCATGTGTCGCGCCCCCCTGCGCCAAGGTGGGACGGGCCTCCTCCGCGTCCGGGCACGCACCGCCACCGCGCGAGACGGGCGCGTCGCCCGCGTAACCTGCGGGGATGAGTCGTCTGCGCCAGTACGGCCGAGGGAGCCTCCTCTTCGACGTGCGGGACGAGGGGCCGGTCGACGGCGAGAGCGTCGTCCTCCTCCACGGCTTCCCCCAGAGCTCCGCCGCGTACGACAAGGTGGTCCCCGCCCTGCACGGCGGTGGACTGCGCACCCTCGTCCCGGACCAGCGGGGGTACTCCGCGGGCGCCCGGCCGGCCGCCCGCGCCGCGTACCGGCTCGAGTGGCTCGTCGCCGACGTCCTGGCCCTCCTCGACGCCGCCGGCCTCGAGCGTGCGCACGTCGTCGGTCACGACTGGGGTGGCGGCGTCGCCTGGGCCCTGGCCTCCGCCCACCCGGACCGCGTCGCCTCCCTCACCGCCCTGTCCACGCCGCACCCGCGCGCGATGGTGCGGTCGATGCTCAACCCGGCGCAGCTGGTGCGCTCGTCCTACATGCTCGCCTTCCAGGTCCCCCGGCTGCCCGAGGCGGCGCTCGGGGAGCGGCTGGAGGCGGCGCTGCGCGACAGCGGGCTCCCGGCGCCGGACGCCGCCCGGTACGCCGCGCTGATGGACGAGCCCGGTGCGCTCACCGCCGCCCTCAACTGGTACCGCGCCCTCCCGCTCACCCGGCTGGACGTCGGACCCGTCCAGGTGCCGACGACGTTCCTGTGGGGCAACCGCGACCCGTACCTGTCCCGGTCGGCTGCGGAGCGCACCGGCGACCACGTCGAGGAGCGGTACCGCTTCGTCGAGCTCCCCGCGGGGCACTGGCTGCCCGAGCGGGAGCCGGACGAGGTCTCCGCCGCCATCCTCGACCTCGTCGGCACCGGCTGACCGGTCAGTACCCGCGCCCCAGGTCGACCGTCGTCGGCGGCCGCCGCCCCGCGGCGAGGTCCGCCCGGACGGCGAGCAGCTCGGCGGCGATGTCCGCCGCCTCGGTCGGCCCCGAGACGTGGGGCGTGAGGGTGACCCCCGGGTGGTCCCAGCGCCAGTCCTCGGCCGGCAGCGGCTCGGTCTCGACGACGTCGAGGACGGCCCGGCGCACGGAGCCGGCGTCGAGCGCGGCCCGCAGCGCACCGGGGTCGAGGGTCGCGCCGCGGCCGACGTTGACGACGACGGCGCCGCGCAGCGACCCCAGGACGACCGGTCCCACCAGACCTCGGGTGCTCTCGGTGAGCGGGAGGGCGAGGACGAGGAGGTCGGACGCGACGAGGTCCGCGGCGCCGTCGGCCAGGGCGACGACCCGGTCGAACCCGGGCCGGTCCCGGCCGGACCGGCTGAGCCCGGTCACGGCGAAGCCGACCGCCCGCAGCACCTCGGCGACCCCCGCACCGATCTCCCCGGTGCCGAGGACGACGGCGCGCCGGCGCTCCACCCGCGCGGGCTCGAGCCGCCGCCACTCGTGGCGGTCCTGCTGCGCCCGGTAGTCGGCGACGTGCGTCAGCCCGGGGAGCACGTGCGCGAGGACGTGCGTGCCGATGGCCCGCGGCATCGACCCGATGGTCCTGGTCAGGACGACGTCGCTGCCGGTCAGCGCCGCGACCATCCCGTCCACGCCCGCGGCCATCGTGTGGACCCAGCGGATGCCGGCGGTCGTCAGCCCCGGCGGGGCCGCGACGCCGGAGAAGCTGTCGGCCCAGGCGAGGTCGTCCGCCGTCGCCGCTGCGTCCAGGACCCGCAGCTCGAGGTCGGGTCCGCGCCCCGGGTCCGTGCCGTCCGGCTGGTCGGGTTCGCCCGGACGCTCGTGCAGGTGCTCGGCGACGGCGGGGGCGAGCTCCCCGGCAAGGAGGAGGCGGCGGGCGAGGAACATGCGCCCATCCTGCCCGGCGCTCGCGGCAGGGGCCTCAGCCGTCCGCCACGCAGAAGTATTGCAGCTCCGCCGGCCCTGAGGAGACGTAGTGCAGGCCCGTGAAGCCGTGCGAGGTGGACGAGAGGTCGGCGCCGGCGTCGACCTGGTAGAGCACGTGGTGCAGGGGCTCGCCGGCGGGGTCGTCGACGGCGATGCGCACCGAGGCACCCTCCGGTCCGGCGGCGACGTAGACGACCTCCATCCGGAAGTCGGGCAGCTCGGTCACCGCCGGTGCGGTCGCCGGTCCGGTCGTGCCCAGCACCTCGACGGTGCCGCTGCGCTCACCGGCCGACGCCCCCGCATCGGGACGGTACTGGTAGGTGCACCCGATGGTCGCGGGCAGGTCCGGTGGCGGCGGCGAGCACGCGCCCAGCTGCGCGGCGGCGCCGACCAGCGCGACGACGACGCGCACCCGTCGCCGCGGTCGACCCATGTCGCTCATCATGCCGCGTGCCGGTGCCGTGGCGGCGCCGCTGCGTACCGGAGCCAGCACCCGCACGCCTCCGCGCCCGGCCGACGTCGACCTGCGACGATGGTGACCGGCGCCGGGACACCGGACCGTGAACGAGGAGAGGAGCGCCGGTGCGCCGTGTCCTGCCCGTCCCGGCCGAAGTGGCCTTCACGCTCATCGGCGACCTCGCCGGCCACGACCGCTGGATCCCGCTGACCACGATCGACGCCCCGCCCGCACCACCGCGCCCGGGTGACCTCATGGAGGCGGTGACGACAGGATTCTTCGTCGACCGGATGCGGGTGGAGGAGGTCCGGGCGCCCGAGGGCGGCCGACCGGGGCTGCTCCGGGTGCGCAAGATCGGCCCGGTGCTCCTCGGTGACGTCTCCATCGAGGTCGAGCCGCTCGGCCCGGGACGCTGCGCCGTCGACTGGGGCGAGCAGGTCCACCTGCGCGGGCCGTTGCCGCGCAGGTTCACGACGGCGCTGCTCACGCCCGTCCTCGAGGGCATGACCGCGCTGGCCCTGTGGCGGATCGAGCGGTACCTCACCCGCTGAGCCCGCGCAGCCGGGCCGGAATGTGCGGTGCCTCCCGGGCGTTCTCCCTGATGACCGATCCGACACTGCCCCCGGGCTTCAACGCCGAGCCGCTTCGAGCGGCCCTACCGCCGAGAGGCGCTGCGGACGGTCACGGAGCCCGCCCCGAGGGGGCGGGCTCCGCTTCGTGCGACCGTTCGGGCTGGGGTGTTTCGGGTCGGCCGAGGTGTCGGTCGGTCCGAGGTGCCAGGCGGTCCGAGCTGTCAGCGCCGGGCGTCGGACGCGACCGGCTCGGCCCCGCCGCCCGAGCCGACGAGCACCGGAGCCGCGCCGTCCGCGCCGACCTGCGCGGCGTCGTCGACGACGTCGTCGACGTCGTCGGTGAAGAGGTCCTCGGCGTCGGCCGACTCGTACTGCTCGACGTCGAGGATCCCCTCACGCTTGGCCACGATGACCGGAACGAGCGCCTGACCGGCGACGTTGACCGCAGTGCGGCCCATGTCGAGGATCGGGTCGACGGCGAGCAGCAGACCGACGCCCTCGATCGGCAGGCCGAGGGTGGAGAGGGTGAGGGTGAGCATGACGGTCGCGCCGGTGAGCCCGGCGGTCGCCGCGGAGCCGACCACGGACACGAAGGCGATGAGCAGGTAGTCCGTCACGCCGAGGGAGATCCCGAAGAACTGGGCGACGAAGATCGCCGCGATCGCCGGGTAGATCGCCGCGCAGCCGTCCATCTTGGTCGTCGAGCCCAGCGGCACCGCGAACGAGGCGTAGGCGCGGGGCACGCCGAGGTTCCGCTCGGTCACGCGCTCGGTCACGGGCAGGGTGCCGATGGACGAGCGGGAGACGAACGCGAGCTGGATCGCCGGCCACGCGCCACGGAAGTAGCGGCCCACCGACAGACCGTGCGCACGCAGGAGCACGGGGTAGACGACGAAGAGGACGAGCGCCAGGCCGACGTAGATGGCCAGGGTGAACGTGCCGAGCTGGGCGATGGAGCCCCAGCCGTACGTCGCGATGGCGTTGCCGATGAGACCGAGGGTGCCGATGGGCGCGAGGCGGATGATCCACCACAGCACCTTCTGGATCACGGCCAGCAGCGAGCGGTTGAAGGTGAGGAACGGCTCGGCCTTCTGGCCCACCTTGAGGGCGGCGACGCCGACCACGAGGGCCATGACGATGATCTGCAGGACGTTGAAGCTCACCGCGGTGCTCACCCCGGCGACGGCGCCGTCGGCGCCCGTCTGCAGGCTCCCGGAGGAGGTCAGGCCGAGGAAGTTCGCGGGGATGATGCCCTTGAGGAAGTCGAGCCAGCTGCCCGTTCGTCCCGGCACGGACGCGGCGGACGCGTCGGCGCCGGAGTTGATGCCCGGCTGCAGGAGCAGGCCGAGCCCGATGCCGATCGCGACGGCGACCAGGGCGGTGATCGCGAACCACAGGAGAGTCTGGCCCGCCAGGCGGGCGCCGTTGGCGACCCCGCGCAGGTTGGCGATCGAGGCGACGATGGCGGTGAAGACGAGCGGCGGGACGACAGCCTTGAGGAGGCTGACGAAGGACGAGCCGATCGTCGCCAGCGCGACGGTCAGGCCGTTGGGCTCACCCTCGGCGCCGGTGCCGATCTCGAGGGCGAGCCAGCCGAGGAGGACGCCGACGACGAGGGCGATGAGGATCTGCGCGCTGAACGACGGCAGGCGCAGACGCCTCCGGGTGGGAGCGGTGGACACGGGTGGTGCCTTTCTGGTCTGGCGGCGGCGGGCCGGGTGGCCGGCCGGGGTGGGTTCGAGGGGCACCTGTGCCATGACGGGACGGCGCTGGTGCGGTGAGGTGCGACTGGCTGCAGCAGGTGGTGGACCGGGACGCAGGCCCGACGAGCGGCCGGGACGCAGGTCCGCCGAGCGGCCGGGACGCAGGCCCGCCGAGCGGTGCGGCGACCGGTGGGGCCTGCGACGCACTGGGCACGTCTCGGCCGGCGGCCTGCTGGGCCCGGCCGCCCGGTGACACCAGGCCCTGCCACCGTCGGCGGCCCTGCGTGGCGGGGTCACCGTGCGGTGGGCGGGGCGGTCACCGCCGAGTGGTGGCGCGGTCCCCGTGCGGGTGGGGCGGTCACCGTGCGGGTGGCGCGGTCACCGTGCGAGGCGCCGCCACCGTGCGGGTGGCGCGGTCACCGTGCGAGGCGCCGCCGAGTCGTCGCTCGGTCAGCTCAACAACAGGACGCCGGCACACACATCGCACCGGCCTGCCGACGGAGGTCGACGACGAGGCGGGTGGTGAGGTTCCAGACGTTGAACTGTTCGAACCTGTCCTGGCCTGGGGTTTCGCCCTGAGCTCGGACGCTATGGGGGAACCATGGGGGAACAGGGCCGTATGTGCTCTCCCCCGCCGAAGCAGAGGTGGCGAGACCCCGACGGTTATCGTCGTGAACTCGGATGGGTAGCGCACCCACCACCGTCACCCTACCGAGCCCGGTCGGATCCGCCTCACTTTCGAGCGTTGCCGACAACCGCGATGGCGCAGTTCTGCCTCTCACGTAGCAGATTTCGAGTTGTGCAACGCCAGCTTGCCACCATCGAGAGAGCCCGCCCGCCCCTCTCTCACGACAAACCAGGTTGCACGCCGGCTCCCTTGTCATTCACCGTTTCGCCGGTCACACCCGCGACGGAGAATCGAGCGAGGACTCGAGCAGCGGCGGCGAGAGCCGCGCCGCCCCGGCTCCGGAAGCACCTGACCGCGGCGGCGGATGGTTCGCGTGCGGGTGCGGGTGATGTCCGGACGCGGTTTGATGTTGTTGGACAAGTGCCGAGCCGCCCTGGAGGTTTCCGTGACGAGTCCGTCCCCCGAACCGGGAACGAATGCGCGCCGGTCATCGATCCTCGCGGCGGCGATGATCGGGGTCGGGCTGATGGCGGCCATCGACGAGATCGTCTTTCATCAGATCCTGGCCTGGCACCACTTCTACGACCAGTCCACCAGCGCGGTCGCGTTGATGTCCGACGGACTCCTGCACGCGGGGGAGCTGGTCCTCATCGTCGGTGGGTTCCACCTCGCACCGAAAGTCAGGCCACCGCGCGATCGACGCCTAGTCAGCTACCTGGCTCCAGTCTGAAGCCCAGGACGAGATTGAGTCGATCACCGGCTCCAGAGCCCGCCCCTTGGCCGTCAGCACGTATCGCGGCGCGCCGCTGCTCACCGGGCAGGTGCGCGAGAGAAGTCCTTCACGTTCCAACTCTCGCAGCCTTTCGGCCAGCAGGCGGTCGGACAGCCCCGGTATCGCGGCGCGGATCTCACTGAAGCGCTCCGCGTGAGCCATCAGCGCATGAAGGATGACACCGTTCCATCGCCGACCGAGCAGCTCGACGGTCTGGTGGAAGGACGGGCAGTACCGTCCGCAGTCACCACCCATGAGGCCGCTCCCCTCGTCCGCCACCTTGCCCTCCTACCTCCGCTCAAGCGTGATTGACCTGAGCTCAGAGTACTGCTATACCTCAAGTACTTACTCTTGGTAAGCGGCGACCTCGGGAGGATAACGTGGATGTCCTGGTGCTCCTCGGTAGGGTGCTTTTCGGCCTGCTCTTCGTCGGGTCAGGCTACGGCCACCTGGCACAGAGGCAGATGATGGCTGCTTACGCCGCGGGCAAGGGCGTGCCGGCCGCCAACGTGATGGTCCCGCTGACGGGGCTGCAGATCCTGGTCGGCGCCCTGATGGTGGCCCTGGGGATCTGGCCCGACGTCGGTGCCCTGCTGCTGGTGGCGTTCCTGGTACCCACAGCCTTCATCATGCACGGCTTCTGGGCCGAGACCGATCCCGGAGCCAAGGCCATGGAACAGACCCAGTTCCTCAAGGACCTGGCCCTGGCCGGTGCGGCGCTGGTGATGTTCGCCGTCTTCGCCTACCTCGGTGACGATCTCGGTCTCGTCCTGGTCAGCCCGCTGTTCACCCTGTCATGAGCAACGCCGACCCCGTGGCCATGCCTCATCGCCCTGGCCCACGACCCTCCACGACCTCGACCAACCCGCACACCCAGCTCGACCAGCAGCCCGACGACGACCAACCGCGGCAGTACCTCATCGGGCAGCTCATCGACCTGCCAGGTGTGGTCTGGGCGAGCTCGATGATCTCCGTCCCGGGTGCACGAGCGCTCACGCTTCCCCGGGGCCGAGCCCAAGGCCCACCCGATTCCTTCATGGTCGACACCGAGTTCGCCCACCTCCATCCAGCCCCCGACCATTCCTTACACCTGGTACTACCGCCGACGGCCGCCAAGGCTGCGATCGAAGCAGGCTGGGCCGAGCAGCACCCCGTCGCCCGCCTCGGGATCATCGCGCCGGGTGCGGTCATGGTCTACGCCCCACGCGACGCGTACGAGGCGGACATCGCCGCCGGTCTCGTAATGGCGTCATACGCCTACGCAACAGGAGCAGAACCTCCGCTCAGATCAGAGCCGGGGACCACACCGGGCCCTGAGGGCACGGCCTGACGCTCAGGTCGCGCTGGTCCGGGAACTAGTCAAGAAGGAGTACCTCATGGCGGGACGACTCGAGGGCAAGGTAGCCCTGATCACCGGCACGGCAGACGGGCAGGGACGGGCGGCCGCGCTCGCCTTCGCTATGGAAGGCGCCAAGATCGTGGGCTGCGATCTCAAGGCGGACCTAGCCGAACAGACCGTCGAACTCGTCCGGGCACACGGCGGTGAGATGGTCTCGATGCAGCCGCTGAACCTGGGTGACGAAGCCGGGGTGCAGCGCTGGATCGACTTCGCTGTCAAGGAGTACGGCGACTTCGACATCCTTTACAACAACGCCTCGGGCGTGCGCGGCGGCACCATCGAGTCCTTGACCCGCGTGGACTGGGACTTCGACATGACCAACGAGGTCACGATCTTGTTCCTGGCGATCCAGAAGGCCCTGCCGGTCTTCAAGCGCAAGGGCCGCGGCACCATCCTCAACACCGGCTCGGTCGCCGCGATGGTCGGCTCGGCCATGCCCGGGAACGTCGCAGGCAACCTGGTGCACAACGTGGCCAAAGCCGCTGTCCTGCGGCTGACCACCAATCTCGCCGTTGAGCTGTCACCGTGGAACATCCGCGTCAACGCCGTCTCCCCAGGGTTCATCGACACCCCCGCGACACGACCACTGCTGGAGGCCGGCGGGCGCGCACCGGTCGAACGCGCACTGCTCAACCCCCGCATCGGGCGGCCTGAGGACATCGCGATGGCAGCGGTGTACCTGTGCTCGGACGAGGCCGACTACGTCACCGGTGCGAACCTGGTCGTCGACGGCGGCTGGGTCGCAGCCGGCGGCGCCGGCCGCCCCGACCCCGACATCGGGCAGATCTTCGTTGACGTGATGAAGAAGTTGACCAACGCCCCCACCGCCTGACAATGGGATGCGAGGCGAGCCCCGCAGCGGGCTTCCTGACCTCCGCGTGACTGACTTCGGGTCTTCGACGAGACCGACCGTCCGGCACCGTGAGCACGCACCCACTACCCTCTCCCTGCGGCGAACCTCTCGTCGCGGCAGCAGTAAGGCGAAAGGTGATCGCTTTGATGGCTGACGTGGAAGCGATGCTCGCGCACTGGGCCGAGAGGGCCGGGCCCCACCCAGATGGCGCGATGCTGCCACCGCACCACGAACAGTGCCTTGGCTGCGGCCCCGACAACGCCCACGGCCATCACCTCCAAGTCAACCGCCGTGGGGACGGGGTGGCGGCCGACCACGTCTTTGACGACCGCCACGTGGGAGCTCCAGGAGTCGTCCACGGCGGCGCGGTCGCCACCGTCCTCGATGACTTGTCGGGGTTCCTGCTGTACCTGGTGGGGACGCCGGCAGTCACCCGCCAGCTCACAGTGGACTACCTGTCACCTGTCCTCGTGGGGGTCACCTACCGGATGGAGGCGAGGGTGACGAGCCGTGAGGACCGGAAGTTCTTTGTTGCTGCCACCCTGAGCGACCTCGACGGATGCACCGTGGCCACGTCGACGGCGGTGTTCGTCACGGTCGGTGTCGAACATTTCGCCCGGCACGGAGCCGTATCCGGCGGTAGCCCCACGCCACCCGTCGCGGATGATCACCGCGACAGCGGTCGGGAGGGTGCGGTGGGTCAGCAACGCGGGTAGTGCGCGTCTCGGCGGTCTTCCGCGGGGCCGCGGCATGCCTTAGCTCCCGGTACGTAGCAACGTGGACCGCGTTGGTCGGGGGTTCGTCATGGTAGTGCCGTGACACGGCACTCGACGACCGCACCCCTCGGGCAGCCAGCCCACCGACGCGTGTGGAGTAAAGTCACGAATAGCGGGCAGGGCTGCTTGCCGAGACTCCACACTGGGGACGCGTAGATAACCCGGTGCAGCGTCGTCAGAAACAGGGTGAACCGCGCCTAGCCTAGGGAACTCACGGATTCCCTTGTGTTTCCGGGGAACCGGGCGGTTCGCTCAGTCTGAGTGTAGTGGGTCCGCGAGGCGCTCGGGCTCGGGCAGACCGTGCGCCACAGCGTCTTCCATGACGTCCCGAGCCGGCGGGCGAGGCCCTGGATCGTGGCGTGCTCACGGCGCAGCTGCCCGATCGCCCAGGTGATCGCCCAGGTGGTGATTGAGCCACGGGCGGCGACGAGCCCTGGGACCTGCTCCACGAACGTGCCCCTGGGGCAGCCGCGGTCCGGGCAGCGCCAGGTCCGCTAGCGCCACAGCACTTGTACCGCCACAGTTCCGGAAACGTCGTGCAGGACGCGCAGGCGCCGGCCGCGGCTCGGGGCGACGACCCCGCAGGTCGGGCAACCGATCAACTGCCAGGGCGTGGAGACCGTCACGGTCATCACCGTCTCCACGGTCATCACCGTCTCGTCGCGATCGACGCCCTCGGCCCGGACACGGTCCAGGCCGAGCAGCACGTCACAACGCGAGCAGGGATCTGTCGTGGGTGCGGCAACGCACCCCGTAGCGTTGGGCAACGTCGAGGTCCTCGGGTTGAGCGGTTGCTTGGTCGCTACTGATCATCGGGGACCTCGACCCCTACCCAGCCGTGATCACACCGCGAGTCTCACTCCCCACCGGATGTTCGAAGAGCCGCTTTGGGCCCTCGCGGCGGCAACGGTCCAGCCTCGGAGGGTACGAGGCCGGCAGGAACGGCGAGGTAGGTCACGGCGTGAACGCGGCCAGGGCGACTCCTGCTTGGACCTCCAGAGCAGGCGCCTCACCCGGATTGGTAATCGCCTTGATTAACCATCGGAGAGGACGTCGACGGGAATCCGTTCAGGTCGAGTGGTTCGGCACTCAGCCGAAGCGTGACCGAGGGCCCCGGCGGCTGCTGAAGTCGTCAGGACTTCGCTATTCCACCGTTTCGGAGGTGTCGCTCGAAGAACCTGAAGATGCGGTCCCAGGCGTCTTCCGATGACGGGTGGTGGTAGTTGAAGCCGCCGATCCGTTCAACCACAGCGAGAGGACCGCTGTTGTGCCGGTTCATGAAGGAGTGACCCGCGTCGGGATACTCCTTCACGTCGCGCTCAACTCCGAGACCTGAGAGCGCGCGGTCCAGTCGCTCGGCCGCCCCGGGCAGCGTGCGGTCTCGAGCTCCGTAGCTGGCAACCACCGGACAGGCGCCCAGGAGGGCGCTGTCGGCGTCCTCGGGGAGTTGGCCATAGTTGGCAGCGGCAGCGTCGAAGCCGCGGGTGGCGGCGAGGAGAGCGAAGCCCCCGCCCATGCAGAAGCCGAGCACGCCGACCCGCCCGGTGCAGTCGGCGCGTTCGTCCAGCCACGCCCGAGTGGCCGCCAAATCGTCGAATGCAGGGCCCTCCCCGCGGGCGAGCGCCCGAAACGTCGATCTCAGGCACCGCATCGGACCACCGGCGGTGAACAGGTCGGGCGCCACGGCCAGGTAGCCTCCAGCTGCGAGCCGGTCCGCCTGCTGCCTGGTGTCGTCGGTCAGCCCGAAGGCCTCGTGCACTACCACGACACCCGGCCAGGGCCCTTCCCCGATCGGAGGGGCGGCCAGGTAAGCACGCAGAGAGGGCGCACTGGCGCCGGCCGGGATGGTCGTCTCGGGCAATGTGGTCCCCCAGCGATCGCGATGCGGGCAGGGACGTCGTATCGAGTTCTGCGAACTCGGACGATCCTCCTGACTCGCTGTACGGTACCGGAGCATCGGAGATGCGATAGGCCCGGAGCCATGCTCAGCTGCGAGTCGCGAATCAGAGGGCTCATGTCCACACACCACGTCAGCGGTTTGACGGCTCCATCGGAGAATCGGTGGGGTGAGGCCGCCCTCCGACGAGGAGCATCCTGAGTCGGTAGTTGGTGGGGTTGCGGAAGCCGCGGGCGATGCGGCGGTGGACTTCTACGATCCCGTTCAGCTAGCTAGACGTGACGATCGCGTTTGGTAGTGCTCGGCCGACCGGGACTGGGTCGCCGCGTTCCAGCAGCTGTCGCTGGTGGACCTGAGCACGGCGCAGATCGCCAAGCGCACCAAAGGCCTGAATGCACCACGCGGTCCCACCGTTGGGGCCGCTCACCTAGACGACGGTCTATGTCTCCGAGATGGCCAACAGGCCCTCGCCCGCCCCCCGGTGATCGACTCCCGCACCCGGGCGCTGCAGGAGCCTCACAGTTGCCTACCGGCGTCGCACTGCTGACCTGCTACGCCCACCACGCCCCGGGCGAAGGATGCTGTGGGCCAGCCGCGCGCCGTTGTACGCGCACTTACGAAGGATGCTTACTATTCGTGAGGACCTGATCTAGAATGGATGGTGGCCTAGGGTGCCGGCACGGGCATGCCGGCGCCCATCTCCAGGTGGAAGGATCGGTGCGGACACTGTGGACGTGGTCCTCTCGATTGGGCGCAGCTTGCCGCGCGATCCGCACCGGTCCCTCTCGTGCGGGTGGAGTCGTAGATGAGCAGCGTACTAGGCGTCGGTGACCTTGCCCCGGACTTCGAACTCCCCGACCAGCATCAGACTGCCGTTCGGTTGAGCCGGCTGCTAGTGGCCGGGCCGGTGGTGCTGTTCTTCTATCCGTTGGCGATGAGCCGAGGCTGCACCGCGGAGAGCTGCCATTTTCGTGACCTGGCCGCGGAATTCAACGCCGTCGGTGCGAGCAGGGTCGGGATCAGCCGCGACACCGTTGCTCGGCAACGTCAGTTCGACGCCGAACACCACCTCGGGTACCCGTTGCTGTCCGACCCGGATGGGACCGTCGCCTCCGACTACGGCATCCAGAGGAACCTTCCCGGGCTCCCACCGCGACGAAGCACGTTTGTGATCGGCTCCGACCGTCGGGTACGAGGAGTCATCCGTAGTGAGCTGCGGATGGAGACTCATGCGGACGAGGCGTTGCGCATATTGAAAGCCGAGGAGCCGGCGGCGCCACTGTGACGCGTGGCCTCGGCTTGCAGCCGCACAATTGATGGGCTGGCTGGAGGTCGGGCGCCGTGCTCGTTCACGTAGGCAGCGATCTTCGGGTCCGTGGTCACATCGCTGTGGCAGGAGGGCGGGCGTCAGTGACAGCCCGAAGTGGCCCCGCTTGGGGCTGTGGTGCTTAAGCCCAGCAGCACAGCGGGGCAAGATCGAGTGGTCATTCGCGACCGTAGACCTGCTCTGCGGCTCGACGCAGCGCCGCGAACGCCGTCGCGATGGTCTGAACGCTCTCGTCGTCCAGGCGGGACAGGAGCGCGACGCGATGTCCGGCACCTTCGGCCATCAGCTGCTCCACCAGGTGTGAGCCTCGAGCTGTGGGATGTATGTGTCGGGCACGACGGTCCGCCGGATCCGCTACTCGCTCGACGAGCCCCCGGTCTGCGAGTCGATCCACCAGACCGGTGACCGATGCCGGGCTGATCTTCAGCGCGTCGGCCAGCTCGTGACTCATCAGCGACCCGTCCACGTGCAGCAGCAACAGGACCTTGAGTTGCTGCATCGTCAAGGTGGTCTGCAACAGAGCGGTGAACTGCGCCCTCGAGAAGAGGCGTAGCAGCGCCGCCTCGTCCTCGGCGATGGCCGCCATCACTCCGTCCCGATCCACCGCGTGCCCCAATTCTTCGGCTAAGCCGTACTATTCACCTCGCACCGACTATACGGGAGATTCCTATGACTCGTCTTGCCCGCCTGAGCCTCTCCAACCGCGCTGTGGTGGCGTTGGCCACGCTGATCCTCATCGTGGCGGGGGTCTTCTCCACCACGTCGCTGAAGCAGGAGCTCATTCCGTCCTTGGAGATCCCGCTCGCGGTGGTCGTGACCCCTCTTCCGGGTGCCGCGCCGGACGTGGTCGAGCGGCAGGTGACCGAGGTGGTCGAGGCCGCCGTCAGCGGTGTGGAGGGTCTGGAGGGGACCGAGTCGACCAGCAGCAACAGCCTGTCGGTCGTGTCGGTGGAACTGGCCTACGGCACGGACATGAAGGCTGCCCAGCAGGACCTGGAACAGGCCGTGTCCCGCCCGGGCACCGGTCTTCCCGCGGACGCCACACCGTCGGTGATCACCGGCAGCATCGACCAGCTTCCGGTGGTGCAGCTGGCGGTGGCTGCCCCGGAGCTGGACGAGCAGGAACTCGTGACCCGGGTGGAGGAAGAGATCCTTCCGCAGTTGCGCGGGGTGGAGGGATTGCGTGAGGTCACCCTGTCCGGTGCGCGGGAGATGCGCGTGGAGGTTGTCCCGGATCCGGCTGCCATGGCGGCCGCGGGGATCGGTTTCGACGCTGTGAGCTCGGCACTGCAAGCCAATGGTGTGGTCATCCCGGCCGGCACGGTCACCGACGGACAGCGCAGCCTGAACGTCGTGGTGGGCGAGCGGCTGTCCTCGGTGCAGGACATCGCCGCGATCGCGCTGCCCGCCGCCAACCCCTCCGGTGCACCGGTCCTGCTGGGTGACGTGGCTACGGTCGAGCAGGCCGCGGTCTCCGCCACCTCGTATGCGCGGACGAACGGTCAGGCGAGCATCGCCCTGGCGATCACCAAGACTCCCGACGGCAACACCGTCAGCGTCTCCAACGACGTGCGGGACCTGATCCCGGGGATGGAGGCAGCGCTGGGTGAGGGTGCTGCGGTCGACGTGGTTTTCGACCAGGCACCGTTCATCGAGAAGTCCATCGAGGACCTGAGCACCGAGGGCCTCCTCGGTCTGATCTTCGCAGTGATCGTGATCATGCTCTTCCTGCTGTCGCTGCGGTCCACGCTGGTCACGGCGATATCGATCCCGCTGTCGTTGCTTATCGCGATGACCGGGCTGTTGGTCGGTGGATACTCGCTGAACATCCTGACCCTCGGGGCGCTGACGGTCGCGGTCGGGCGGGTCGTGGACGACTCCATCGTGGTGATCGAGAACATCAAACGCCACCTCGGTTACGGGGAGCCCAAGGAGCAGGCGATCCTGGCCGCGGTGCGTGAGGTCGCCGGTGCCGTGACGTCGTCCACCATCACCACCGCGGCGGTGTTCGTGCCGATCGGGATCGTCGGAGGTCAGGTCGGTGAGCTGTTCCGGCCCTTCGCCTTCACCGTGGCTGTGGCGCTGCTGGCCTCGCTGCTCGTCTCCTTGACCATCATCCCGGTGCTGGCCTACTGGTTCCTGCGCGCCCCGGCCGACCACCCGCACACGGCTGTGGACCGAGACCGCGTAGAGCAGCGAGAACGCCGCGGACTCCTCCAGCGCAGCTACCTGCCAGTGCTTCGGGGAGCGCTTGCCCACCCGGTGATCACCTTGGTCATCGCGACCGCCGTGCTCGGCGGAACCGTCGCAGCCGCCCCGCGGCTGGAGACCAACTTCATCGGCGACGCCGGCCAGAACACCCTCAGCGTCGACCAGCAGCTGCCGGCCGGGACCAGTCTGGAAGTCACCGACGCCGCGGCACGGAAGGTCGAGGACGTCATCGCCGACCTGGACGGGGTCGAGACGTACCAGGTGACCGTCGGCTCCGGTGGAGACGGACTGGAGACCGCCTTCCTGGGCGGTGGCGGCGGGTCCAACACGGCCACCTTCGCGATCACCACCGACCTGGACGCCGACCAGGCCCGCGTCGAGCAAGATCTTCGTGCCGCGATCACGGACCTGGACGATGCCGGGGAGCTGACCGTCACCACCGGCCAGGCCGGGTTCGGGCTGCCGCCGGTAGAGGTCGTGGTCCGCGCCGTCGACGACCAGACCCTTCGCGAGGCCGCAGACCTTGTCGCCGTTGCCATGGCGGACGTCCAGGGTACGACCGACGTCGTCAACAACCTCGCCTCGGACGCACCCGCCATCCAGATCCAGGTTAACCGCGAGGCGGCCGTCCAGGCCGGCACGAGCGAGAGCGAGATCGGGCAGGCCATGGCCGGGCTGCTGCGCGGTGCGCCGATCGGTCAGGCGGACATCGCCGGACGCACGACCGACGTCGTGGTGCTCCTGGGCCAGGCGCCCGCCGACGTACAGGCACTGCGCGCCACCCCGATCCCCACCGCCACCGGGATCGTCCCCCTGGGTCAGGTCGCTGAGGTGAGCGAGGTCCAGCAGCCCACCAGCCTGACCCGCCAGGACGGGGTGCGCACCGCCACGGTGACCGCCACCGCGACCGATCAGAACCTTGGAGGAATCACCACCCGGCTGCAGGAACAGCTCGACGCCCTCAACCTGCCCGAGGGCGCAGAAGCCGAGATCGCAGGCGTCAGCGCGGAGCAGCAATCCGCGTTCGACGACCTGTATCTGGCGCTGCTGGCATCCATCGCCATCGTCTACCTGGTGATGGTGGCCACGTTCCGCTCCCTGCTTCAGCCGGTCATACTCCTGGTGTCGGTGCCGTTCGCCGCCACCGGTGCAGTGGCACTGCTGCTGCTCACCGGCACACCCCTGGGTGTGCCGTCGATGATCGGGCTGCTCATGCTCGTCGGCATCGTCGTCACCAACGCGATCGTGCTCATCGACCTGATCAACCAGAACCGCGAGCACGGCCTGAGCGTCCTCGACGCGGTGATCGAGGGCTCCCGGTACCGGCTGCGGCCGATCCTGATGACCGCGGCGGCGACCATCGGCGCCCTGACCCCGATGGCACTGGGACTGACGGGGGGCAGCGTGTTCATCTCCCAGCCGCTCGCGTTGGTGGTCATCGGCGGACTGACCACCTCCACCCTCCTGACGCTGGTGCTCGTCCCGGTCCTGTACCACTTGACCGAACGCGCCAGCGCGGCCCTGCGTGAGCGGCGAGGCCGCCGCCCGGCCACCCTCCCGGCGTAACCATGCCAGACCCCAAGTCTCACGGGGTCGGAGGAGGCCGAGCCGACTGATGGAAATCGCGTGATGACCTTCTGCGCACGCTGATGACCCGTTCAGGATGCGGGGACGGCAGTTCCCACGGACACCCAACCGCAGGTCCGACTGGAGGGCCTTGCGAGCTGCGCGCAAGGCACCTCGTCGATGAAGGCCGCCCCGGGTGCCGGGCATCGCCACGGCGGAGCGCCCGCGACGGTGTTGGACGACCTCTCCAAGAAGTACGAGCTGGAGTCCAAGTACCGTGCGGTGCTCATGGGTGCTGGACGGCCGCGACGGCTACGGGCCCTGGCCTCTATCGAAGGGTTCAGCCGGCGACGCGCGGGCGGTGCCGACCCGCAGGAGCTGCGAGGCCTTCCTGTGGTCCGGGCGCCGCCTGACGTCGCGACCGCGTCACTGCACTGCAACACCGACCAGGTCGGGCCAGTATTCGGCCGGGCGCGTCGGACTGGTCTTCGACCACTGGTTGAACACCACCACGCGGCTGCACCCCGCCCTGGAGTACGCCGCCCGAACCGAGCACGAGAGCCGCTACCGTATTCTGCACGTCCCACCAGGCGGCCCCGCGGACATCGCGGCGGCGGCCTAGCGATTCCTGGAGGCCCCCGCTCTACGTCTTCGAGGCCGCCGGGTTCGAGACGTGCCTGGTGAACGCAAAAGGATGTCAAGTACCTGTCCGGGCGGCCCAAGTCTCGACCGGCTCGATGCGGCATGGCCGTGCACCACGTCTTCGACCTGAACTCGGCGACACCGTCACTTGCAGAAGTCGCCTCACCGCCTTTCCCAGGTACCCCGCCAAGCTCACCGACATTTTTTCGGGTTAGCGCAGCCCAGGGCCGATCAGATCGCCGAAAATCCCCCGTCGACGACAAAGTTCTGCCCTGTGACGTAACCCGACTCGTCCGAGGCCAAGTAGAGGGCGCAGGATGCAATGTCCTCTCCCATGCCAACTCTCTTGATGAGGGAACCGTCGATGATGGTCTGCCTCAGTTGGTTCACCATCTCCTCGCCCAAGGTCTGCCAAGCCGGCGTGTCGATCCCACCTGGAGCGATGGAGTTGACGCGGATGCCATATTCGGCGAGGTCCGACGACAACGTCCTCGTCATCGCGATCACCCCGCCCTTAGTGGCAGAGTGCGCGAACTCGTGCAAGCCGCCGATGACTCGCCCGGTGAGACCCGCCACGGAGGCCGTATTGATGATCGATCCCCCTCCGCGAGCCCGCATATGGGGTAGAGCGTGCTTGATGGCGAAGAAGATCAGGTCGAGTTCATTCCTGATCGTGAAATGCCAATCCTCGCTGGAGAAGTCGGCGATTCTTCCAAATCGAGGAGCCGACGCATTGTTATAGAGAACGTCAAACTCACCGAACTGCTGGACAGCGAAATCTATCCACTGGCGAACTTGCTCTTCGTCCCCGAGGTCGACCGGCTGCATCGAGACCATCTCGCCCCCCTCGGCCTTGACCAGAGCCACCGTCTCCTCGGCCTCGGCCACCTTCACGTCACAGCCGACTACCTTCGCCCCCTCCCGAGCGAACAGCAGCGCCGCTGCCCGCCCCTGCCCCCCGGCCGTCCCCGTGATGAGGGCAACCTTGCCCTCGAGTCTCCCGGGCATCTCCGTACTCCTCTCGCCGCCAGCGGCACCCGTTGCTTACGGTGCGTAAGTAACGCATCGAATCTACCCCCCCCCCCCCCCCCCCCCCCCCCCCCCCCCCGGGCGCCGGTTTGGATACCCTCCCGGCGCGGACCTAGTGAACCGTGACTTCGGGGCTACAACCGGGATGACGTGGCGGATGACCGACCTGGGCCCTATGCTGCCGACCCACTCCGGGGTGGGGTATGTGTGTTCACCCGGCGACGCGTAGGGACTCCGACCCTGGAGGCCGGCCCCGACGTGTTGCCCGGCTGGGACTCGCTGGGCGAGCTAGGAGCGTGTACGGCGTCTCGACCGCGGTGGACGGGGCCTGCCCGAGTTCACCCGTTGGCCTTAACCAAGGTCTCCATCAGCCCCAGGACCGGTTCGGACGGGTTCGCCTACAAGATTGCCCTTCGGGGCGGTCGGATCAGGACGGCGCCAGGGTTGCCTTCAGACAAGGGGTTCTACTTCTGCGGCGACGCTCACCACGCCGGCGGATCAGGGCTCCGTCGCTGCGGCAGTCCGCGGAGCAACCAGTCGACGAGCTCAGTGACGTACTGCGGCAAGGTCTCGGCGATCTGGTCTTTGGATGGGCGGCCAGGCGCGATGATCGTGTGGAAGACGATCGCCCCTTCGAGCGCCTCAAGGAACTGGGCAGCGGATGTACCGATGGGCATCTCCCCTTCGGCGACGGCCTGCTCGAGCCGGCCCATCAAAGCGAGCACCCCTCGGTTGAGGCTCTCGTTCTGGATGTCCGCGTACTCGTCTGGATTTGCCACCGCAGCCGAGATGATCGCCGCCATGGTGGCCCCCTGCTTGCCCAGAAAGAGTGCCGCCCGGGCAACCGCGTATTCGACGAGGTAGTCGCGGATGGGGAGCGACGGGTCCGCCGGGTTGACGTGCCGGGTCTCGAAGTCGCGAACTGCGTCCAGGAGCAGCTCGCGCTTGTCCTTCCACCGGAGGTAGATCGACGACTTTCCGACTCCAGCGTGCTGGGCGACGGCGTCCAGACTGAGTCCTGCCCAGCCCCTCTGGCCGAACAGCTCGAGGGCGGACCGGTAAGCACGTTCTTCGGTGTCGGCGTGCCGTGGACGCCCGGGACCGCGGCGGGCTGGCCGCGAGTCGTCAGAGAGAAGTGTCATCGCTCCCGCCCTCTCACTAGACCGCAATATCCTGGCTCGAGAGCCACACACCTCATTCTCGGGTGGTAGTGCTCTTCCAGCCGACTCCACTCGGCGCGACGGTCGTTCTCAGTATGACCCGCTATAGGCGCAAAATGTCCGAAACCACACCGCGGTGTTGTGTTGAGTGACACGGCGGCGGTGCTCGGGGCCAGTGTCCGTGTCGTGTGCAGCTAACGGGACATGCCGACCTTGTTCAGACGGATACGTACTTCCCTGCTGACGGACAGTTGATCTCCGCGTATGTGGCCATGGGCCGGTCGTGTCGCTCCCGACGTACGCGTCCCTCCGGGGATTCGCTCGAGGTCTTCGACCACGAGGAACCGCCGGACGTACCGGCCGTGGATCGCCGAGCCGGGCTGTGGCTGCAGCCCGACAGGGCGAGGGCCAAGGGTCGCAGGCCCGGACGGGACTCTGCGGCGGACGTTATTGTTCTCTCCGGCCAGGTACGCGCGCGATTCGGACGAGGCCTGGGCCGTCCTAGAGGCTGCGCGCGTGGGTTTGCGCCCTGGTGCCGTCGGTCCTGCGCGTCTGGATGATGGCCCGGGCGCGGTGGAGGGCTTCGTTGGCGCGGCGGCGGTCGCGTCCCGGTGCGAGTGTGTGGGTGGAGGGTCCGAGGGGCGCGGGGCCGGTGATGGCGTACCGGTCGCGGTAGGCCGCGATGACGGTCAGTTCGGCGAGCCACCCTTGGTAGTCGCTTGCACCGTTCGGCCGCTCCCCAGTGTGGGACACCCAGGGCGCCCGGTCGCGGACAGCGGCCTCGGCGAGGGTGTGGGCGCGGGTCTCGATGAGCTGACGTCGTTCGTCCAGCGCGCGGGCGAAGTCGGCGGGCAAAGGGCCGGACGCGGCCGGGATGAGTCCGGCGATGAGGTCCGGGGTCGTGCCGGGTGCGGGCTGTCGCGTGGCTCGGCCGAGGCGGGCGGTGAGTACGGCGGCGATGTCGTCGGCGTCGAGCAGGGTGCGTTGGGTGACCAGGCGCGGCAGGAGGGTGTCGAGGTCGTGGTGGTGGGCCTCGGCGCGGCGCAGCTCAGCCATGAGGACGGCGAAAGCCTCAGACTTAGTGGCCTGCGCGGCTTCGGCCGACGTGAGCCCGCCCGCCCCGGTGAGGGCGTCGGTGACGAGCCGGGTCCACCGGCCGTGTTGGGCGGTGGTGGCGATGGTCTCGTACTCGGCGGCGAGCTGGGCGATGCCGGTCCACCTCTCTTGCTCGGCGGTGATGGTCTGGTGGGCGGAGAGCTCGAGGGCGGAGTGGTTGAGCACGCCGAACAGGACGGTCCGCGCGGTGGTTTCCGTCTCGGCGGGGGTGGCGTGGAGTGGGTCGGGCTGGTCGAGGGCGACGTAGGCGGTGTTCGCGTGCCGGCCGCGGGTCATGGACACGTACAGGTTCTCGCGGGTGGTCGAGGGGGAGACGACGACGTGGGCGGTGTCGACCGTCAGGCCCTGGGCGCGGTGGGCGGTGACGGCGTAGCCGAGGTCGACGTGCCGGGCGACGTACCCGGCCGGCAGCCTCACGCCCGCGCCGCTGGCGTCGCCGGCTTGGCGGACGCCGAGCGTGCCGTCGCGGCCGACTCGGGTGACGGTCCACCGGTCGCCGTTGCGGACCCAGGTGCCGGGGCTGGTGCGCAGGCGGCGGTCGTTGCGCCGCGTGATGACCACATCACCCACCGATGCGCGGGCCTCATCGCGCAGTCCGACCTCGCGCAGCGTGGATGTCACACCCGACCGGATGCGGTCGGCGCGGGCGCGGTCATTGAGGTGTCGCACGGAATCGGCAGCCTCGGTGACCAGGATGGACGACCGGCCGGCAGTCAGGTCGTGCTGCCACGCCTGGTAGGCGGTGTCGATCATGGCCTCGGTGGTGCCCTCGACGATCCGGCCGTGGCCCGCGTATGCGTCGATCGCGGCCGGGTCGCCGTCGCGCAGGGCGAGGGAGGCGTCCTTCTCCCAGACGTGGATGAACCGCCGCACCTCCACCAGCTGTGCCAGGTCGCCGCCGCGGGCCGCGGTGAGCATGTTGAACGCACCGCCGGCGTCGACGGACTGCAGCTGGGCCGGGTCGCCGACGAGGACGACCTTCGCGCCGGCCTCGGCGGCGCGGGTGGCGATGGTCTCCAGGGTGCGGGTGGAGGCCAGGGTGGCCTCGTCCAGGATGACGAGCTCGCCCGGGCAGAAGTCCGCCCTGCCACGGGCGTGGTCGTACACCCACTTGGCGGTGTTGTCACAGCCGAGGCCGATGTCCTCGGCGAGGACCTGTGCGGCGGCGGCCGACGGCGCCATCCCGACCACGGACCCGGGCCCGTGCACCGCTGTCCAGGCACCGGCCAGGGCGGCCATCGCGGTCGACTTCCCGGTCCCGGCCGGACCAACCAGCACATCCAGACGTCGGCCCGAGGTGAGGATCTGCGTGATCGCGGCGGCCTGCTCCCCGCCGACCACCACACCGTCACCCCGGGAACCGGTGACGTTCCCGGCGAGGTGCTGCGGGACGACAAGGGACGCGTCGTGGTCGTCGGCCAGGGTGAGCAGCCGGTCCTCCGCGCCGAGCAGACGCTCGCTCGAGTAGTAGGTGGAGTGCCGGGGCCGCAGGGGGCTGGTGCCGTCACCGCGCCGCATCCCGGCCGGGACGGTAGCGACCTCGCCCGGGGTGAGCCGGACCGACCGCCCAATGGCCGCGTCGGTGATGAGCGCGATCACCTGTTCCCGGTCCGCGGCGGCGACGAAGCGCCAGCCCATCGTGCGGCGCGAGGCCTCGGCCCACAGGTTCCAGTGCCGCCAGGTCGACCGCCGCTCCGCCACCGCCTCCACCACGTCGGCGGCGGCCTGGTCGACCAGGAACATCGGCACCGACTCCCCGGTCAGCGCCCGCGCCGGCTCTCGGGTGGTGGTGAGGATGCGTGCCCACGCCGTGGGATCGCCCCCCACCAGGTCCCGCGCGCGTGCCCGCCACTCGGCCGTCAGGTCGGCCAGGGCCCGGATGGCCTTCTCGGGGCGGGTGTCCAGGGTGGCCTCGGCGCGCAGCTGCACGATCCGCCGGCCGGTGGGCCGGCGGCCGTGCTCGGCCACGTAGGCGGCGATCTTCGCGTCCGTGGCGACGTCGATCGCCCGGGCCCGGCTGGAGAACTCGGCGATCAGGGCTTCACTGACACCTTGGATCTCCCACTGGCCGGTGCGGTCCTCGCCACGCTCGCGCCGCTCCCACGACAGCCCGAACGTGCCCGTGAGCCGGTCCGCGAGGACGGCGTTGTAGTGCTCGGACAGGCCAACGAGCGCGTGGTGGACCGCCCGGGAGTCCAGGGTCCGCCACCGCCCGTCGTGGGCCGTCATCACCTTGTTCGAGACCACCACGTGGGTGTGGAGCTGGGGGTCGTTGGCCCGCGAGTCCCAATGGTCATACGCCGTCGCGGCAACCCCCACGACCGACACCTGCGCGATCCCGGCATGCCCGGTGCGGGTGGCCGCAACCTCCCGCTCAAAGAAATCGAGCACCTGCGCGACGGCGGCATGGTGGGCCTCGACGATCAGGCCCTGGATGTTCGCGTCCGCCACGCTCCACAGCACCGACGCCGACTTCGGCACCGAGAACGTCAGATCGAACCCCGCCGTCGCCGTCTGTGGCCCACGGGCGGCCTGCTCGGCCCGGATCCGGGTCACCTCGGCGTCGAACTCCCCCGCCGGCAGCGCCCGGTCCACCCGGGCGGTCAGCGCCGCGGTCCGCTCGGCCACGCTCGGGTACTCCCGAAACGGCCGACCCAGGCTCACCCCCGTGACCGGGTCGCTCCCCCGACCCAACAGCGTCCGCAGCTGCTCGGGAGTCACCGCCATGCCCGGGCGCAGCTCCCCCGCCCCGAAGAACGCGACCCCCTTCCCCATCCACACCCCCGGCGGGGTACCCGCCTCCGTGAAGTACCGCGTGAACCCCGTCGCCTGCGCGACGTTCCCATCACCTTGCACGACCGAGCGCAGCAGGTACCCGTACCCCTTGCCCGCCGAGACCACCCGCATCGAGACCGTCACACCCACCAGGTGCGCGACCCAATCCACCTCGGGTGCCAGAGGTGTGAAGACCACAGCCCGCGGCCGTCTCGGACTGCTCCGGCCGGGTGGCCGGGACGCGGGCAAGCCGTCCACGCGGACCTCCGCTCCGCCACCGCGTCTCCGCCCGGCGCCGGACGTCCGGAGCCGCGGTGGCTTGGCCTCTGGCGCCGGGGGCACACCTGATAGTCGAACAGCCCTTCCCGGACGCTGTCGCCCCGCGTGGGCGCGCTGGTCGACGAGCAACCACGGGAGGGCGGAGAGGAGGGAACTTGGGGGCCGGACGCCAAGACGCGGCGACCTTCTCCCCGTACGCACCCTGACCTGGGCCGATATTCGCCGCCATGGTGCGTACGGGGTGCGTACGGGGTGCGTACGGGGTCAGGCACCCCGTACGTTCTCGGCAACGCACCAGCGCGAGAGTAAGACCCATGCAACTCGCGATCACACAGGCGAGCCGGACGCCGGCAACGCGAGGCACGCCGACGCCGGCCACCGCGGGGAAGAGAGCGGTGGTGATGAGTCATCACGACCGCGGACACGCCGCCGGGCGGGCAGGCGACCCGTTTCCGTAGAGACGCACCTCGGGGGAAGGGAAGGTGGTGACGACTCGTCACCACCGCGGACACGGCCACCATCCCCGGCAACTGTGCTTCGGTGGAGCCGGCAACCTCGGGGGAAGAGGACGGTGGTGGGGAGTCCTCACGACCACGTCGGGCGTTCACCTCTCGTCGTTGCTGCAGTCACGAGGAGCGAGTGACTCGACATTTCGGCGGTCACCGGGACGGGTGCTGCGTCGTGACCTTCAAAGACGAGACGCCGCGCGCGGCCTTCACCGCGTCGTCGGGATCTTGATGACGAGCGCCCGGCGGAGCTCCTCGAGGTCGACCCGGATGACGCGGCCGACCTTGTACCCGGTGACCGTGCCGTCGGCGATGCGTCGCCGGATCGTCTTGGTACAGACGCTGAACTCTGCTGCGGCGTCGGAGAGCGCGACGAGCTTGCCGCTCGGCACCCGCGTGGTCGCCCGCCGGTTCGTGGTCATCTCGTTCCTCCTGGTCGTGTCGAACGCACCGTCCGTCACATCTGAGGTGTGCGCCCTGCCCCTTCGGGCCCTCCCTGTCCGCTTGAGCCCACCGACCGCGCACCCCCTTCGACGCCCGTCGCACGCCGAGCACGCCGCTGGGCGAGCTCGTCGGTGAAGGCGGCCCCCACCTTCTCGGCGATGGCGTGGCGACGTTCCTCGTCACCGATGTGCTGATAGCGGAGCGCGATGGTGGGGTTCTTGTGGCCCGCGATCGCCATGAGCTCAGCCAACGTCGCACCCGAACGAGCGGCCCACGTCAGCGCCGTGTGCCGCAGGTCGTGGATGTGCAGGTCGTCCAGTCCCACCTGCTTGCGCACGGTCTGCCAGTTCGACTCGACGACGGACGCGTGCAGCACCGCGCCTTTCCGTCCGACGAAGACGAAGCCGTCGTCACCGGGCTGTGCGTGCTTCTCGAGGTGAGCCTGCAGGATCGGCACGACGAACGACGGGATGGCGACGTCCCTCCGGGATGCCTTCGTCTTGGGTTCTCCGATCTCGTTGAACCTGCCACGGACCCTGTTGTTGGCCGCGGTGCCCCGTACCTGCACGACGGCGCGTGCCGGGTCGTCCAGGTGCAGGTGCCGGCGCCGCAATGCCCGCAGCTCACCGTGACGCAGCCCGGTGGTCGCCGCCAACGGCACCAGTGCTGCCAGGTAGTCCGGCATCAGCTCGTGCAACGTCCACATCTGCTCCGGTGTCAGCACCACGGGCTCGTGGACGGCGTCGTACCGCAGTGCCCCCTTGACGCGGGCCGGCGAGGTGTCAAGGAGGTCGTGGTCGACGGCGTCGTTCAGCACCGAGGACAGCACCTGGTAGGCGGAGAACGCCGCGCCACGACCTTCGCCCTTGCGCTGTGCGGCCCTGGCCTCGGCGGCCAGCTGCGCCCGCATCTTTGTGTACCAGTTGGTGATGTCCAGCCGCGACAGGTCCCGCAGCGGGATGTCTCCGAGATCGGGCAGCACGCGTCTGCGCAGTGTCTGCTCGTACCGATAGCGGGTCGAGGGGCGCAGCTGTTTGCCGGCGATCGATCGCTCCGCCCACTCGGCGAACGTGATCCCGCGCTGGGCAGCCAGCCGCGCGCGGCGCTCCCGGTCGCGCGGTGGGGTCCACAGGTCGCGGTCGATCAGGAGCCGCTCGGCGTTGAGCCAGGCCTCGGCGGCCATCTTGTCGCCGAAGTTGCGCGAGTGGCGCATCAGGTCGGGCCCGGTGTAGCGGGCGCGCCAGCCGGTGACCGCTCCAGCCTGCTGGCTCCTGCGTCGCTCCAGCTCGCCGAAGGTCCGCTTTCGTCCTTGCTTCTCGGTCATGGGTGTGCCTCCACCCATCAGGTGTCCCGCCCGGACCTCCTCTGGTGGGGGAATCGCACACCCGACAGCGCCGACGACCTGGGCTCCGGCCTGCGCAGACGGACCGAAATCTGTGGGGGAACTGTGGGGGAATGACGTGCCCTGAGAGGGCCTTTCAGTCCACCTGGGTCCCCGACGGAAGAGTCTGTCGTCGCAGGTCAGGCGGCATCTCCGCCGATCCGGCGATCAGCGGGACACCGCGAAAAATCTCAGACGTTGAGCACGAGCGCTCCCGGATCAGGCGGGCCGCGGTCCGGCCCGGTAGGTGACCGCCACACCGAACCACGTCCCACGGCTCGGGGGCAGCTGAACCACCGGTCTTCTCACCCATCGAGACGCGGGCACGCCGCTCACCGCCCGCCGGCGCCGCCGAGAGCCGGGCGCGGAAGCCGCCGGACGCCTGCCGATGCACGTGGACGCGCACGATCCTGCGGGTCCCTGCCGCTGCAGGGCCGCGGGCTGAGACACTGGTCACACCGCTGCCACCCCAGGAGGATCCGTGCTCGACCCCCGCCAGGCGCCCCCCACCCTCTCGGCGCCGCACCGCTCCGCCACCCCGGACGACGCCGCCCGGCACACCCCGGACGACGCCACCCGACCGGCGTCGCACTCCCACGCCCCGGGGCGCCACGCCGCCCCGCCGAGCTCGCTCGCCCCGAACTACCACCCGCTCCCCATCGTCCTGCACTCAGGCGAGGGGTCGTGGGTGACCGACGTCGACGGCCGCCGCTACCTCGACTGTCTCGCCGGCTACTCCGCCCTCAACTTCGGCCACCGCCACCCCGCGCTCGTCGAGGCCGCCAAGACCCAGCTGGACCGGATCACCCTGACCTCGCGCGCCTTCGACCACGACCTCCTCCTGCGGTTCTCGGACGCCGTCACGACGCTGACCGGCACGGAGATGCTGCTGCCGATGAACACCGGTGCCGAGGCGGTCGAGACGGCGGTCAAGGCCGCCCGCAAGTGGGGCTACGAGGTCAAGGGCGTGCCCGACGGCGAGGCGACGATCGTCGTCGCCGAGGGGGCGTTCCACGGCCGGACGACGACGATCGTCTCGATGAGCTCCGACCCCGAGACGCGCGACGGGTTCGGCCCCTACACCCCGGGCTTCCGGATCGTGCCGTACGGCGACGCGGACGCCGTCGCCGCGGCCATCGACGAGACGACGGTCGCGGTCCTCGTCGAGCCGGTGCAGGGTGAGTCGGGCGTGATCATCCCGCCGGCGGACTACCTGCCGAGGCTGCGGAACCTGTGCGACGGCGCGAACGTCCTGCTGGTCCTCGACGAGATCCAGTCCGGTCTGGGCCGCACGGGGACCACCCTCGCCCAGGAGGTCGCGGGGGTGCGGGCCGACCTCACCACGCTGGGGAAGGCGCTCGGCGGCGGGATCCTGCCGGTGTCCGCGGTCGTGGGCCGGCGCGACGTCCTGGAGGTCCTCTCCCCCGGCACGCACGGCTCGACGTTCGGCGGCAACCCGCTGGCCTGCGCGGTCGGCCTGGCCGTGGTGGACCTGCTCGCACCGGGCGACCTGCAGGCCCGGGCCCGCGAGCTCGGCGCCGAGCTCACCACGCGGCTGGAGGACCTCGTGGCCGAGGGGCTGCTCGCCGAGGTGCGCACGATCGGGCTCTGGGCGGGCCTGGACGTCCAGCCGGCGCTGGGCCTGAGCGGACGGGCGACGTCGGAGCGCCTGGCCGCGTGCGGCGTCCTCACCAAGGACACCCACGGGAACACGCTGCGGCTGGCCCCACCCCTGACGATCTCGCGCGGGGACATGCACCTCGCGCTGGACACCCTCGCGGAGGTGCTGCGGGAGGAGGCCCGCGAGGCGGGCCGCTGACGCCGGCGGTCACGGCGCCGATGCGCCCCGGTCAGGCGGGTCGGGGCGCGTACATGATCAGGGCGACCCCGACGAGGCAGACCAGTGCACCCGCGACGTCCCAACGGTCCGGGCGGAAGCCGTCGACAACCGCCCCCCAGACGAGCGAGCCCGCCACGAACACCCCGCCGTAGGCGGCGAGGACGCGGCCGAAGCTCGCCTCCGGCTGGAAGGTGGCCACGAGGCCGTAGAGGCCGAGCGCGATCGCACCGAGTCCGACCCACAGCCAGCCTCGGTGCTCACGCACCCCCTGCCAGACCAGCCACGCACCACCGATCTCGAGCAGGGCGGCCAGGACGAACAGCAGCATCGAGCGCAGGGGCATGGCGTCTCCTCGTGTCGGCCACGACGGTACCGGGTCCAAATTCCCTCGACGGCGCCCACCTCGGCGCGCGATGCTCGTCCCATGTTCACCTCGTGATGCAGACGCGCGACCCATCGGCATCGAGGAGAAGGAGGTAGCCGTGCGAGCTCCCAAGAAGGTGAGCCCGGCCGGGAAGCAGCCGCCCGGGCAGCGCCGGTCGCAGGGCTTCGTGCCCCACGAGACCCGCGCCCAGCCGGCCCGGCAGTGGCACGCCCGCCGCACGTAGCCCGGCAGGCCCGGCCGGCCGAGAGCGGTCCGGCACGAAGGATGGCCCCGTCGCACGGGCGGGGCCGTCCGACGGCGAGCGCGTCAGCGGGGCAGCAGACCACCCGGCAGGGCCGACAGGACGAACGGCAGCACGGTGACGCTGACGAGGAAGGCCCAGCCGCCGGTGAGCCGCCGCCGGACGGGCAGGGGCGACCGCGACCACAGCGGCGCCGGCTCCAGCAGCACGAACACCAGCCAGACCGGAGCCGCGGCGACGGCGAGCCAGAACCACGCCCACCTCGTCGCCAGGCGGGGCTCGGGGCCGAGGACCAGCACCAGCAGGGCCGCGAGCGCCACGGCCGACCACACCGGACCGGCATCGTCCCGTTCGACGAAGGCGAACGGCTCGGTCTGCACCAGGACGCCGCCGTCCCTGGCGGCCGCGAGGATGGTGAGCCCCTCGTCCTCCTCGCCGGGCACCGTGCTGAACCAGTAGGTCGCCCAGAAGGTCCGCCCGTCGGTGGTCCACTGCACCTCGGCCTCGCCGGAGGTGACGGACTGCGGGTCGGGACGCTCGATGGTCAGGCTCATCACCTCACCGACCGCCAGGTCGGTGAGGAGGTCACCGGTGGACCGCTCGACCGGGCCCCCTGCGGTCTGCGCCCACGCGAGGAGCAGGCCGACCGCCACGAGGACCCGCACGAGCACCGATCCCGCGCGGGCCGGGCCAGCGGGCGGGGCCGCACCACCGAGGTGCGCCGGCGCACCGTCGAGGTGCCCGGCCGCTCCGCCGGTGCGGGCCGCCCGGGCTTCCCCGGGTCTGTCCTCCATCCCACGACCGTAGCCGACGGGATGGGGAGTTCTCCCCATGTCACGGGGGCAGATTCTCCGCCAGGATGAGCCGGTGAGCACGCTCCGGGTCGACGAGCCCCGCCCCGCGCCCTCCCCGGTGCACGTCACGCTCGACGTCGCGGCGTGGCCGACCTCGCCCCCGCGTTCGTCGCCGGCCTGGTCCTGGTCGCCGCGCCGGGCCTGCGCATCCGTGTCAGCGCCACCCTCGGCGGCGTGGCGCTGACCCAGGTGGTCGCCTGGGACGGCGACAAGGCGGTCGCCCTGTCGCGCCGTCGCCGCTCGACCGGGGCGCTGACCGCCGCGGGAGCCGTCGCGCGCGACCTCGTAGTCGACGTTGACGTCGGCGTGGAGCGGGTCGGACCCGTCGGGCACCCGGCGCCCGCCCCCACCCACCGGGCGGTCTGGCTCTGGACCAGCTCCGAGGCGCCGCCTCCGCCGCCGACCTCGAGCGCGAGGCCGACCGGCTCCGCGCCGAGATGGCCGCCCTGCCGGGCGTGTGCGACGCGGACGTCGTCGTCGAGCAGGACGAGAAGTCGGGCCGGGCCGTGCGGGGCACCGTCACCGCCCCGGGCGACGCCACCGCGCTCCTCGGCCTGCTCGACCGCGCCACCGAGCCCGGCTGGGACACCGAGCGTTCGTCCCGCAGGCGGTCGAGGTCCGCGTGGTCGGGGACGACGGCGCCACCCTCGACGCCACCGACCTCGGCCTGCCCGGACCGGCCGCCACGCCCACCGGGTTGCACGAGCACTACGGCCCACCGGCGGCGGACCCGGACCTCGAGGGCTGAGCGGCTACTGGTTCCAGGGCACGTCGGTCGGTGCGGCGCCCTCGTCGGCGCTGCGCGACGGCACGACCATGACCGGGCACACGGCGTGGTGGAGAACGGCCTGGCTCGTCGAGCCCAGGAGCAGCCCGGCGAAGCCGCCGCGGCCGCGCGAGCCGACGACCACCAGTTCCACGGCGGTGGAGAACTCGGCCATGAGCGCGGCGGCGTTGCCGTCCAGCGCGTGCTGGCGCACGCGGACGTCCCGGTCGCCCACCGCGGCCTTGACCGCGACACCCAGACCCTCACGGACGTCCGCGAGCACCTCGTCGCGGTCGACGGCGGCCGGCAGCCAGGCCATGGCGCCCGCACCGGTCGCGATCGGCACGGCGGCGACGGCGCTGAGCTCGGCGTCCCAGACGATCGCCTCGTCGACGGCTCGCCGCAGGGCGATGCGGGCGGACTCCGAGCCGTCCACCCCGACGACGATGCGCCGTACCGGCAGGAAGGACCGCGCGGGCGACAGCGGCACGACGACCGTCGGGCAGTGCGCGTGGGCGGGCAGGGCCGAGGACACCGTCCCCAGCAGCCGGTCGGTGAACCCGCCGCCGCCGCGGGTGCCGACGACGACGAGCGCGGCCTCGCGCGAGAGGTCCACGAGCACCCCGGCCGGGTCGCCGGTCTCGAGGGAGGACGTCACCCGGAGCCCGGAGTCCGCGGTGCGGGCGACGGCCTCGTCGACCACCGCCTGCGCACCCTGCTGGATGGCGGTGTCGTCCATCGCGGCGTAGCCGCCGTCGAGCGAGGCCGCGGTGAAGGACGGCAACGCGTACGCGCAGACCACGTGGAGCCGGTGCCCGGTCCGGGACGCCTCGGCAACGGCCCAGTCGACGGCGGCGAGGCTCGCCTCGGACCCGTCGACCCCGACGACGATGACCTTCTCGTGCGACATGGACTCTCCCCGGCGGTGGTTCGTCGATCCGTTGCCCACATTGTGCCCCTCCCCGTCCGGGGGACGTGGGGTTTCGCCTGGCGGTTCGGGTGCGGCCTCGCCGCCCGCAACCCAGCGACTCAGTCGCGAACGGTCGAGCGAGCACCTCCCGGGGTGACTCAGCGGCACCGTCCCCACGCGCTCGACCCGACACCCACGACTTCACCGCACCCCGAGCCCGCAACCCAGCGACTCTGTCGCGAACGGTCGAGCGAGCACCTCCCGGGGTGACTCAGCGGCACCGTCCCCACGCGCTCGACCCGACACCCACGACTTCACCGAACCCCGCGTCACCGCCGGGCGTACGACGACGGCGGCCCGCCCCTCACGAGGAGGGACGGGCCGTCGGGTGCGGCTGGAGGCTCGCTCAGCCGGTGACCCGGATGAAGACGGGGTTGGACATGTAGATGGGGCTCTCGTACAGCGCGGTGCCCGGGTTGCGGGCCGCGATGTGCTGGCCGTTGCCGGTGTAGATGCCGCTGTGGCCGGGGCCCCAGATGATGTCGCCGGGACGCGCCTCGGCGGCGGAGACCCGGTAGCCGACGCTGCCCTGGGCGGAGGACGTGCGGGGCAGCGAGATGCCGACCTGCGCGAAGACGTACTGGATGAAGCCGGAGCAGTCGAAGCCGGCCGGGGTCGCGCCGCCCCAGACGTACGGGACGCCGACGTACTGGCGGGCGATGTTGACGATCTGCTGTCCGACACCCGAGGCGGCGGCGACCGGGGCGGGCGCCGGCGTCGGGGCGGCCTCGGCGGGGGCCGGAGCAGCGGTCCGGGCGGCGGGCGCCTCGATCGCTGTGCGCTCGGCGGTGCGCGAAGCCGCGGCGGTGTCGCGCTCGACGACGGGCTCCGGCTCCGGCTCGGGCTCCGGCGGCGGAGGCGGCGGGGTGGCCTCGGCGGAGGCGACGACGTCGGCGGACCAGGTGATGTCGGCCGGCACGGTGACGGTCGGGGTGGTCACCATCGCGGTGAGCGCCTCGGACGTCGCGGCGGAGATGTCGACGTTCGGCAGGGCCGAGGTCTGCGGGGCCGCGGAGGCGGAGGTAGCCGCCATCGTCAGGATGAGACCGGAGGAGGCGACGGCGGCGATGCCGCGGCGCGCGCCCTGGCCGGAGAGGGCCACGGTCAACGGTGTGGAGGGACGGCGGGCCGCACGGTGGCGGGCGCCCTGGGGCGTCATGGTGGTCACGGATTACCTCTCCTGGCTGCCTACGGAGTGAGCTGTCGGGTTCGGGTGGGAGAACACCCGGCGCGGTTCCTGCTGCAGGAAGGCCGCACTTCACCCCGAGGCCCCGGTCTCCCGGAGCCGTCCATCACTTGGTTCCCCCGTCCCCGCCGCTGTTCCTACTCGATGCTGACTCCGGGGCGGCGGCAGGGTTAGGCGTCCGCCCGAAGACTTCGCGGAGGAGGGTTCCGGAAGCGATCTGGACACTACAGCCAGATTCTGGCTATGTCACGTTTCGATCACGACCCTGGGGATGTCACGTCGGCGCGGGTGCGGTGAGGTCCGCGGCGACCTCTCCGCCGAAGGCCGCGGCCAGCACCCACGGGGCGGTCACGTCAGAGGGTGTCGTCGCAGGTGAAAGGGCCACAGGGGGCCAGGGCCCACTCGCCGCCGACCACGCCCCGGGGTGGTCGGGAAGCGCTTCTCAGCATCGGGTTCGTGAGGCGGCTCACACCCGCCGACGCGCGTGGCGCCTCGGTGGATGCATGGCGCCCGGCTCCGGGGGACGCGCGTGGCGCCGCGGTGGATGCATGACGCCCGGCTCCGGGAGACGCGCGTGGCGCCGCGGTGGATGCGTGACGCCCGGCTCCGGGGGACGCGCGTGGCGCCGCGGTGGATGCATGGCGCCCGGCTCCGGGAGACGCCGCCACGTGCGCCCCGAGCGCTCGTCAGGTGGTGACGAACAGGTGCCGGGTGATCTCCTCGGGCAGGTCCAGGACCGTCTCGGAGCCCGGCGCGTGCAGCGAGACGACGTCCCCGCCCGGCCGCACCCGGACCTCGACGCGCACCCCGGGCCGCAGCCCCGACTGGTCCATGCGGGAGAGGAGGTCGACGTCGACCTGCAGGGGCTCACCGATGCGCGCCAGCACGACGTCGGCACGGAGGTCGCCGACGTCCGCGCGGGCGGACTGCTCGTCCACGCGGCGGCTCTCCCCGTGTACGGGGGCCTGCGGGGCGAAGCGCTCGCCGTCGTCGCCGGCCGGGAGGAGCTCGGCGGCGACGTCGGCGAGGGACCGGACCTCCTCACGCGGCGCCACGACCTCCTCGTCCCCCGTCAGCGCGTCGAGGCCGGGGATCGGGTTGCCGTAGGGGTCGACGTGCGGGTGGTCGAGCAGCTCGAGGAGACGGCGCTCGACCCGCTCGCTCATGACGTGCTCCCACCGGCAGGCCTCGTCGTGGACGTACGCCCACTCCAGGCCGACGACGTCGGTGAGCAGCCGCTCGGCGAGCCGGTGCTTGCGCATGACCTCCGTCGCTCTGCGGCGACCGGCGTCCGTGAGCTCGATCTGCCTGGTCCCGGAGAGCAGGAGCAGCCCGTCTCGCTCCATACGGGCCACGGTCTGGGACACGGTCGGGCCGGAGTGGCCCAGTCGCTCCGCGATGCGCGCACGCAGCGGCACGACGCGCTCCTCCTCGAGCTCGTAGACGGTCTTGAGGTACATCTCCGTCGTGTCGATGAGATCGCTCACGTACTCCCGCTCTCTTCCGCGCGCGCCCCAGCGGCCGCGTCGCGACGGCTGGTCATGGGCATGCCTGTCCTCAGGATAGGGATGCCCGGCCACAACGGGCAGCGCCCCGGCCCGGTGGAGGGCAGTTTTCCGTTCTGTCCACTTCCGGCTCTATGGTTCGCGTGATGCCGCTCACCCCTCCTCGCCTCCCGCTGCCCGACCCGGGCACCGCGCCGCCCCTGTACGCGTACGCCGACGGCGAGCCGCTCTACCGCGGCCGGCGGATGCGCGACCTCGTGGGCACCCCGTTCGAGGAGATCTGGGGCCTGCTGGTCGACGGCGAGGGCGGCGACGCCCTCCCGCCGGCGGAGCCGTTCAACCTCCCCGTGCGCACCGGCGACACCCGGGTCGACGTGCTCTCCGCCCTGGCCCAGCTCACCCCCGTGTGGGGATACCGGCCACTGGTGGAGATCGACTCCACGCGCGCCCGGGAGGACCTCGCTCGGGCGTCGGTGATGACGCTGAGCTTCGTGGCCCAGTCGGCGCGGGGCGAGGACGTGCCGGCAGTGCCCCAGCGCGAGGTCGACATGGTCACGACCATCGCGGAGCGGTTCCTCGTGCGGTGGCGCGGCGTCGCCGACCCGGAGGCCGTCGCGGCGCTCGACCTGTTCTGGCTCGCCGTCTCCGAGACGGGTCTGGTCCCCTCCACCCGCACCGCGCGGACCGCCGCGGAGATGGGGGCCGACGCCGCCTCGTGCCTCGCCGCCGCTGTCGCCGTCGCGGGAGCACCCTTCGGCGGTGGCGCGGCCGCCCGGGCGCTGGCGATCGTGGCGGAGGCCGAGCGCACCGGCGACGCCGACGCCGCCATCGCGGCGCACCTCGCGCGGGGTGGCGACCTCGCCGGCTTCGGCGACGAGCTGGTCCCCGCCGACGCCCGTGTGGGGATGCTTCGCGACGCCTGCGTCCGGGCCGGCGCGCGCCGGCTCGAGTCCGCCGAGGCGGTCGCCCGCGCGGGCGCCGAGACCCTGGCCCGCGCGGGCGCCGAGACCCTGGCCCGCGCGGGCGCCGAGACCCTGGCCCGCACCTCCGGCCCGACCCCCGGGGCGAACACGCTCTTCTGGGGCGGCGTGCTGCTCGACCACGTCGGGGTCCCGCCCCAGCTCTTCTGCGCCCTGTACCTGTGCGGACGCACCGCCGGGTGGTCCGCGCACGTCCTGGAGGTCCAGCGCCTGCGGCACCTGTGACCTGTCGCCCGCCAGGGCGTCAGCGCAGGAGCGCCTCCCGCAGCGCCCGCCCCAGGACCGCGTAGCCGGCCTCGGTGGGGTGGACGCCGTCGTCGCTCATCCCCGGCACCCAGCCGTCACCGCGCCTGAGGCCCGCCGCGACGTCGGCGAACTCCCACCCGTGCCCACGGGCCAGCGCCTCGAGGGCGGCGTTGTGCCGGGGGGCGAGGTCGGGGGCCCACTCGATCGGCGGGACACTCGCCACGATCACCCGCGGGGCGCCCACCGTCGCGACGATCGCCTCGATGTTCGCGGCGATCTCCTCGGCGGGGACCCCGAGGGCGATGTCGTTGGTGCCGGCGAGGACCACGAGGACGTCGGCGTCGGGGCGTGGCTCGGCCTGGGCCCGCATGACGGCGGTGGTGGCGCCCGGCACCGCCCAGCCGCCGACCCACTCCACCGAGCTGCCGTCCTCCCCCGCCCCGAGGACGTGCGGCAGCCAGGTTCCAGGGCCGAAGTCGTCGCCGGCGAGGTCGCCGTCGCTGCCCGTGAGCGAGTCGCCGATCGCGGTCAGCCGCACCGTCGTGCTCCTCTCCCGCGCCGTGGCGCTCCCCGCGGACGAGCCCGGCGGTGCGGTGGTCGTCGGCCCGGTCTCCGGCATCGTCGTCCCGGAATCCGGCGTCGCCGTCCCCGCGCAGCCGCCCGCGACCAGCGCGAGCACCGCGACGAGCGCACGCACCGCCGGTGTGCGCGCGCTCCGACGGGTGGCCATGCATCCATCCTCACCCAAGGCCGGGCAACGGGCATCGCTCGGCACCGGCCACCGGCCACTGGGCACCAGCCGCCCGGCCGGCCGGCTGGCCGGACCACCAGTGCCCCCCTCGGCGGTGTCACGGCCGGGGCACCGGCACCGGCCCACCCGCCCCGGTGGCAAGATCGCGCCCATGGAGACCGTCACCATCCCCACCGACCTGCTCCCCGCCGACGGCCGGTTCGGCTGCGGGCCGTCCAAGGTCCGTCAGTCCCAGGCGGACATGGTCGCCGCACTCGGCTCGTCCCTGCTGGGCACGTCGCACCGCCAGGCGCCGGTGCGCCAGCTCGTCGGGCGGATCCGGGAGGGCCTGGCGCAGCTGCTCGGGGCACCCGACGGCTACGAGGTGGTCCTCGGCAACGGCGGCTCGACGGCGTTCTGGGACGCCGCCACCTTCTCCCTCGTGCGCGAGCGGGCCCAGCACGCGGCGTTCGGGGAGTTCGGTCAGAAGTTCGCCACCGCGACCGACCGGGCGCCGTTCCTCGCGCCGTCGGACATCCGCACCGCCGAGGCCGGCTCGCTGGCGGTCTGCACGAGCGTCGAGGACGTCGACGTCTACGCCTACCCCCACAACGAGACCTCCACCGGTGTCCTCTCCCCCGTCTGGCGGCAGGGCGACGGCGACGCGCTCACCGTCGTCGACGCCACCTCCGTCGCCGGGGGCACCGCGGTCGACCTGTCCCAGACCGACGTCTACTACTTCGCGCCGCAGAAGGTCTTCGCGGCCGACGGCGGACTCTGGCTCGCCGTCGTCTCTCCGGCCGCGCTCGCCCGGATCGAGGAGGTCACCGCGGCGCGGTGGGTCCCCGACTTCCTCAACCTCGCCCTCGCGGTGGAGAGCTCACGCAAGGACCAGACCCTCAACACCCCGGCCGTGGCCACCCTCGTCATGCTCGCCGAGCAGGTCGACTGGATCAACGAGAACGGGGGCCTCGAGTGGGCGGCCGCGCGCACGGCGGACTCGTCGTCGATCCTCTACGGCTGGGCCGAGGACCGCGACTACACCACGCCGTTCGTGGCCGTCCCCGAGCACCGCTCCCCCGTCGTCGGCACGATCGACTTCGCCGGGAGCGTCGACGCCAAGGAGCTCGCCGCGCAGCTGCGCGCGAACGGGGTCGTCGACACCGAGCCGTACCGCAAGCTCGGCCGCAACCAGCTGCGCATCGGCATGTTCCCCGCCGTCGACCCGGCCGACGTCGAGGCGCTCACCGCGTGCGTCGACCACGTCGTCGAGAAGATGGCCTGACGGGCGCAACACTCGGCCCGAGGGCCCTGACGGCGGGAGGGCTCCCGCCCGGCCGGACGACCCGGCGCATCATGGACGGGTGGACAGCGCCGTCGAGATCCGCCCGCTCACGCCGGCCCGGTTCGGCGACCTCGAGCACCTCTTCCGGCGCCGCGAGGACCCCGCGAGCTGCTGGTGCATGTGGTGGCGGCTCTCCCCCGAGGAGTTCTCCGCCTCCCGCGTCGCGCAGCGGCACGACCTCCTCGCGGCCCGGGCCGGCGAGGCACCCGCGCCGGGCCTGCTCGCCTACGCCGGCGGTGAGGCGGTGGGCTGGGTCGCGGTCGCCCCACGCCCGGAGCACGCGCGCATCCCCCGCTCGACGATCATCGCGCTCGAGGACGTCCCCGACTGCTGGTCGGTCACCTGCTTCTACGTCCGTGCGGACCACCGCGGCGAGGGCGTGACCGGCGCGCTCGTCAGCGCCGCGGTGGACCACGCCCGGGGCCACGGCGCCCGCTTCGTCGAGGCGTACCCGGTGGACACCGGCGCGGACGCCGGACCGCGCAGCAGCTCGAGCCTGTTCCGCGGCACCCTCGCCACGTTCGTCCGGGCCGGATTCGTCGAGACCGGCCGACGACGGGGCCGCCCCACCGTGCGACTGGCCCTGGAGCCGCACGAGGATTCCCCTGCGCCCCCAACGGCGGGGCCCCTACGCTGAACACATCCGGACACCGCGCCGGGACTGACATCTGAAGAGCGGGACCCGCCATGTCGAACCCTCCCGACGACCGTTCGCCCTACGCCCCGCCGCCTCCGCCCGGGCAGGCCGGCCGCCCGGCCGGGCAGGGTTCGGATGGTGACACGCCTGGCCAGCCCTACCAGCAGGGTGACGGGCAGTCCTCCGGTGGCCGGCAGGGCTACGGCCAGGAGCCGTACGGTCAGCCCTACTCCGGCCAGCAGCCCCGCTCCGGCCAGCAGCCCTACACCGGCCAGCAGGCCTACGGTCAGGGCTACGGGTACCAGCAGCAGTACGGGCAGCCCACGGGCCAGCCGCAGCGCACCAACGGTCTGGCCGTGGCCGCCTTCGTCGTCGGCCTGCTGTCGATCCTCGTCGCGTGGATCCCCGTGGTGGGCATCGCGGGGATCATCGGCGGCATCGTCGCCGTCGTCCTCGGCATCATGGCGATGACCAAGGCCAACAAGGGCCAGGCCGGCGGCAAGGGGCTGGGGATCGCCGGGCTCGTGCTCGGCGTGCTCTCGGTCCTGCTCGGGCTCGTCGTGTCCGTGATCCTCGGGGCGGCCCTCACGGCCTTCCAGGAGAGCGACCTGGGTGCTCCCGAGCCGGTCGTCGAGGAGGAACCCGCCCAGGAGGCCCCGGCCGACGAGGACCTCACGGACGCCCCCACCGGCGACGACGCGACGACCGCCCCGGACGGCGCCGCGGGTGACGCCCCCGACCTGGCCGCCGCCCTGCCGTTGGGGCAGGGAGCCGAGGTGGGCGACTACACCGTCACCGTCACCGGTATCGACCTCGACGCCGACGAGGAGATGGGCGCCGTCGAGTTCAACGAGGCCGCCGAGGGCCGGTACGTCCTCGCCGACGTCTCCGTGGTCTTCAACGGCACGGACGAGGGCGATCCCTGGATCGACCTCAACCACGTCTTCGTCGGCGCCGACGCCCTGCAGTACGACTGGGCGTCCTGCACGGCCACCGAGCCGAACCCGGTGTTCGACGTCCCCACGATGGGCACCGGCGCGAGCGCGAGCTACCAGGTCTGCATGGACGTCCCGCCCGAGGCGATCGAGGGCGGCAGCTTCTTCATCGAGGAGCTCTTCGCGTTCGACGACGCGAGCCGGGCGGTCTGGGAGATCCGCTGACCCCGAACGCCCCGTGAGGCCCCGGGCGGGACCCGGACGCCCAGCCGTCGTCGGTCAGCCCTTGAGGACCGGCGCCAGCCAGGCCACCTGCTTGGCGAACTGGTGCACCTGGCCGCCCTCGTGCTGGTTGAAGGGGTAGACGACGATCTCCTTCGCCGGCCGGTCGGTCCCGGCGCCCGCGTCCGTACCGGCGCCCGCACCGGAGCCGGCAGCGGCTGCGGTTCGGACGCCTGCACCCGCGCCCGTCCCCGCGCCGTAGTGGTTGAACGCGGCGTAGACCGTCGACGGCGGGCACGTGGCGTCCATGAGCGCCACCGAGAACAGCGCCGGGGCGTTCGCGCGCCGGGCGAACGTGACGCCGTCGAGGTAGGACAGCGTCTGGAAGACCCGGTCGACGCCGTCACGGTGGACGGCGAGGTACCGGGTGATCTCGGCGTACGGCAGGGAGTCGGTGATCTCCGTGGCGCGGCGGTAGTGGCACAGGAACGGCACGTCCGGCAGCACGGCGGCGAGGTCGGGGACCAGCCCGGCGACGGCGAGGGTGATGCCGCCGCCCTGGCTGATGCCGGCCACCGCCACACGCGCCGGGTCCACCCCGGGGACCGCGCGCACGGCCTCGACGGCGCGGACGGCGTCGGTGAAGACCCGGCGGTAGTAGTGGCCGGCGGGGTCTTCCACGCCGCGGGTGAGGAAGCCCGGCGCCGCGGGCCCGGCCCCGACCGGGTCGGGCGTGTGCCCGCCGCCGCCCCACGACGAGCCCTGGCCCCGGGTGTCCATGACGAGGTGGGCGTAGCCGGCGCTCGCCCAGCCGATGCGCTCGTGGGGCAGCCCTCGGCCACCGCCGTAGCCGACGTACTCCACGACGGCGGGCAGCGGGCCGGCGGCCCCGGCGGGCCGGGTCAGCCAGCCCTTGACCGGGTGGCCGCCGAAGCCCGCGAAGGTGACGTCGAAGGTCTCGATGAGCTCGAGGCCCGTCTCGACCCGCTCGAGCCGCAGCGCGAGGTCGTGCCCGCGGGCCTCGGCCAGCGTGGTCGACCAGAAGGCGTCGAAGTCGGCGGGCTCGGCGACGTCGGGCAGGTACGACTCGAGGTCGCTCCGGGGAAGGTCGAACAGCGGCATGGGCGGGAACCTACCGCAGCCCGTGCGGACGCCGCGCCCGGTCACGAGTGCTCCGACCTGCGAGGACGTCCCGGCCGGTGGAACCGTGACCGTCGACGTCGGCTACGCCGCAGCGGGCGGCGCAGGCGTCAGCCGCGCGGCGGCAGAAGGTAGGTGCGCAGCCACCCGCACATGCCGGCGCGGCCCGGGGTCGGCGACGACGGAGCACGTCGTGGTCGCCCGACGTGTGCCCACGCCGAGCCTATGCTCGTCAACGGCGGCCTGCAAACGCTTTCGCCGCCACACTCGCACGTCGCGACCGAGGAGAGGCTCATGACCCGTTTCGCCGTGATCGGCAGCGGCTTCCGCGCCGAGGCCTTCCTGCGGGTGGCGAGCCTCGTCCCCGGCCTCGAGGTCACCGGCGTCCTCGCCCGCGACCCGGGCCGCGGCGCACGGCTCGAGCGGGCCTTCGGCGTGCGCACGCACCGCGACCTCGGCGCTGCGCTGGCCGGCGACCCGGACTTCGCCGTCGTCGCCGTCGCGAAGGCCGCCTCGGAGGAGGTGGTCACCGCGGTCGCGGCCACGGGTCTCCCCGTCCTGGCCGAGACCCCGCCGGCGCCCGACGTCGCCGGGCTCGCCCGGCTGCACGCCCTCGTGCAGGGCGGCGCGCGCATCCAGGTGGCCGAGCAGTACCACCTCGAGCCGATGGTCAGCGCGCAGATCGCCGTCGCCCGCTCGGGCCTGCTCGGGGACGTCAGCGAGGCGCTGGTCTCCGTGGCCCACGACTACCACGGCATCTCGGTGCTGCGGCGGCTGCTGGGGATCGGGTTCGAGGACGCCACGGTCACTGCGTACGAGTCGGTCGCGCCGCTGGCCGGCGGGCCGGACCGGGCCGGCGACCCCGCCGCCGAGCGGGTGCTCGAGGAGCGGCACGTCACCGCGCGCCTCGACTTCGGCGGCCGCGTGGGCACCTACGACTTCAGCTCCGACCAGTACCGCTCGTGGATCCGCTCGGGCACGGTGCTCGTGCGCGGGGACCGCGGCGAGCTCCGCGACGAGACCGTGCGTCGGATGGTCGACCACCGCACCCCGCTGCGCACCCGCATCGAGCGGCTGGCCGCCGGCGGTCCCGGCAGCCACGAGGGCATGTTCCTGCGCGGGCTCACCCTGGGGGACCGGTGGCTCTACCGCAACGACTTCCTCCGGGCCCGGTTGCCCGACGAGGAGCTGTCCGTGGCGGCGGTGATGCGCGCCATGGGCGAGCACGTCGCCGGCGGCCCCGAGGTGTACAGCCTCGCCGATGCGGCGCAGGACCACTACCTCGGCCTCGAGGTGCGCCGGGCGGTCGAGACCGGCGCTCCGGTCCGCACGAGCCGGCAGGTCTGGGCCCCTGAGCCCTGACGAGCCGAGTCGCAAACGATTGCAGTGCCGGTCCCGCAGATAACGGGGTCGCTGGGCGCGACGCAACGGCGAACCCTTGACGTGAGATGAGAACGCTTGCAGGATGGCGCCCACACGAGGGGGTGTGGGATGCGGGTCACCGCACGCGACGTCGCCGAACGGGCCGGTGTGTCCGTCTCGACGGTCTCCCGCGCACTCTCCACCCCCACCACCGTCTCACCGGGCGCCCGCCGCAAGGTCGAGTCCGCCGCCCGCGAGCTGGGCTACGAGCCCAACCCCACCGCCCGCGGCCTGGTCACCGGACGGACGCACGCCATGGGCCTGGTCGTCCCGGACCTCGAGAACCCGTTCTTCGCCGCGACGACGAAAGCTGTGCAGGCGCGGGCGTGGTCGATGGGCTACGCCCTCGTGGTGGCCGACTCGGACGAGGACCCGAACCACGAGCGACGACTCGCCCGCAAGGTGTCCCAGCAGGTCGACGGGCTCATCCTGTGCTCGCCGCGCTCCAGCGACGCCGAGCTCGAGGCGCTTGCCGGTCGGGTCCCGGTGGTCCTGCTCCACCGGGGCTCCGGGGAGCTGTCGCACGTGGTGGCGGACAACGTCGAGGGCGTGAGGATCGCGCTGCGGCACCTGCGCGCCCTGGGCCACCGCCACATCGCCTACGCGGGCGGGCCCCATCGATCCTGGAGCGACGGTCAGCGACGTGAGGGACTGACGCGCGCGGCCGACACGTTCGGCGACATCACGATCGAAGACCTCGGCTCCTTCCAGCCGTTCTTCTCCGGCGGGGTGGCGGCGGCAGACCTGGTGCTCGCCAGCGACGCCACCGCCGTCCTCGTCTACAACGACCTGATGGCCCTGGGGCTGCTCTCCCGGGCCGGTGAGCGCGGGGTCGACGTGCCCGGCGGGCTCAGCGTGGCGTCGTTCGACGACATCCCGCTCGCCGGTGGCGTCGGTGTGCCCCTGACCACGGTCGCCATCCCGATCGGGCCGCTCGCCCGGGCCGCGGTCGACGTCCTCGCCCACCTCATCGAGGACGGCGCGCCCGCCCGGGCCGCCGACTCCCCGCTCGGTCACCGGCTGCCGGTGGAACTGATGGTCCGCGAGACCACCGGCCCGGTGCCGAGCCCCACGGTTCCCATCCGGTAACGAAGCCGGAAGGAGAGGAAGGAAAGCGATATGTCACGGACGAAGACCGTACGAGCCTCGATCGCAGCGGCCGCCGTCATGGCGGTGCTCCTGGCCGCCTGCTCGGCCCCGGACAGCGGTGGCGGCGGCGGAGGCGGCGAGACCGGTGGCGCCGCGGAGGGCGAGGTCCCCGAGACCCCGTCCGAGCCGGTCACGCTGAACATCATGGACGTCGCCGGCAACATCAAGCTCACCGAGGGCATGGTCAACGCCTTCGTCGAGGAGAACCCCGACGTGATCTCCTCCGTCACCTGGGAGGCCGGCGGAGCGCCCGACCTGGTGGGTGCGGTCAAGCCGCAGGTCGACTCCGGCAACCTCCAGATCGACCTCGTCCTCACCGGCACCGACGGTCTGTCCGCCGGCATCGACCAGGACCTGTGGATCCCGCTGGTCGACGAGTACGGCGACCGCGTGAGCAACCAGGAGAACTACATCGAGCCGGCCGCCGCCATGCAGGAGCTCGCCGAGGGCTACGGCGTCCTCGTCACGTACTACCCCTCCGGGCCGCTGCTGCAGTACAACCCCGACGCCGTCGAGGACGTGCCCTCCACGCCCGAGGAGCTGCTCCAGTGGGCCAGCGAGCACCCGGGCGAGTTCGGGTACGCCCGCCCGGCGAACTCCGGGCCGGGCCGCACGTTCCTCCAGGGCCTTCCCTACATGCTCGGTGACACCGACCCGCTCGACCCGGTCGACGGGTGGGACAACACGTGGGAGTACCTGCGTGAGCTGAACCAGTACATCGACAACTACCCCACCGGTACCGGTCAGGTCATCACGAACATCGCCGACGGCACGTGGAACCTCATCCCCACGACAACCGGCTGGGACATCGAGCCCCGCGCAGAGGGCCGGCAGCCGGCGACCATCGAGGCCGCCGCGTTCGACGAGTTCACCTGGGTCACGGACGCCCACTACGCCGTCGTCCCCCAGGGGCAGTCGGAGGACAAGCTCTCCGCCATCCTCCTGCTGCTGCAGGACATGCTGACCCCCGAGCAGAACGCCAAGGCCTACGACAGCGGCTACTTCTACCCCGGCCCCGCCGTCGAGGGAGCCACCCTCGACCTGGCGCCGGAGGAGAGCCAGCAGGTCATCGAGGAGTTCGGCCGGGACTGGTACGACGACCTCATCGAGTCCAACGAGAAGGCGGTCCCGCTTCCCGCGGCCGAGCTCGTCGAGGCCTTCGACATCTGGGACCGTGAGATCGGCGCCGGGAAGTACGAGGGCTGACCATGGCGATCGCAGCAGGTGCCTTCGAGACCCTCGAGCTCAACGGCGTCGGCCGGAGCTTCGGCGGTCAGGTGGCGCTGGCTGACCTCGACCTGACGGTCCGGGCGGGCGAGTTCATCGCCCTGCTCGGACCGTCGGGCTGCGGGAAGTCCACAGCGCTGAACTGCCTGGCGGGTCTGCTCCCCCTGACCCACGGGACCATCACCATCGACGGGGAACGGATCGACACCCTGCCGTCGGAGCGCCGGGGCTTCGGCATGGTGTTCCAGAACTACGCCCTGTTCCCGCACCTGACGGTCGAACGGAACGTCGCCTTCGGCCTCCAGATGCGCAAGGTCCCCAAGGCCGAGATGAAGCGCCGCGTCGCGGAGGCCATCGCGCTGGTCAAGCTCGAGGAGCACGCGAAGAAGCTCCCCGGCCAGCTCTCCGGCGGTCAGCAGCAGCGGGTGGCGATCGCGCGCGCGATCGTCCTCGAGCCGCGGCTGGTCCTCATGGACGAGCCGCTGTCCAATCTCGACGCCAAGCTCCGCCTGGAGATGCGCATGGAGATCCGGCGCATCCACCAGAGCCTCGGTCTGACCACCATCCACGTCACCCACGACCAGGAGGAGGCCCTCTCCATGGCGGACCGCCTGGTGGTCCTGCGGGCGGGCCGGGTGCAGCAGGTCGGCACCCCCGAGGAGCTCCACAATAACCCGGTGAACTGGCACGTCGCCGACTTCATGGGGTACCGGAACATCACGGACGTCACCGTCACCTCCGTCGCCGGGGACCGGATCGTCGTCGAGAGCCCCGACCTCACCATCACGGCCACGGCCGTGGAGGGCGTGCACGAGGGGGAGACGGCGCGCCTGGCGATCCGGCCGGAAGACCTCCGGGTCCTGGCACCGGGCGAGGACCCTGAGGGCGGCAACGCCGTCGAGGCAGAGGTCTCGGTCGTGGAATACCACGGCCGCGAGTTCTCGGTGGGGACCGTCACCCGCAGCGGTGCCACCTGGCACGTGCGCAGCGAGCATGCGCCACTGGCCGGCGACGCGGTCACCCTCACCGTCGACCCGGCGCGCGCCCTGGTCTTCCGCCGCGACCTCAGCGACGTCGACGGCGAGGAGCGCCAGCTCGAGGAGGCGCGCCGGTGAGCGCGCGGGCCCGCGGCGGGGACCGCAGCACGGCGAGCCTGAGCCACCGGCTCGCCGAGCGTGGGGTCGACAAGAGCCTGCTGCTGCTCCTGCCCGCGATCCTCTTCGCCGTCCTGCTGTTCATCTACCCGTTCGCCTACGGCGTCGGGCTCACGCTTCAACCCACCGAGTCCACGGTGGAGCGCTACGGCGGGGGGGCGCTGGCGAACTACGTCGCCTTCTTCAGCGACTCCTTCTTCCGGGACAGCGTCTGGATCACCATGCGCCTGGCGCTGCCGGCGGCGCTCTTCAACGTCCTGGCCGCTATCCCGGTGGCGTTCAAGCTGCGGCCGAGGTTCCGGGGCAAGCGGTTCCTGCAGACCCTCCTGGTTCTGCCCATCACCCTGGGCACGGTCCTGACGGCCCAGGGCCTGCTGATCTTCGCGGGCCGTCAGGGCTGGCTGAACCAGTTCCTCACGTCCACAGGGATCGTCGACGAGCCCGTGGCGTTCGTCATGAACTACACCGGCGTCTTCCTCTCGCTGGTGATCTCCGGGTTCCCGTTCTCGTTCCTGCTCATCTCCTCCTACCTCTCGGGCATCGACCCGTCGCTCGAGGCGGCCGCGACCACCCTGGGCGCCGGCTGGTTCGAGCGGTTCCGGCGGATCGTGCTGCCGCTGCTGGCACCCGGCCTGGCCACGACGTTCATCCTCACGTTCGTCCTGGCCTTCAGCGTCTTCCCGTCCGCCCGGCTCGTCGGTGACGCGGGCGGGGAGACACGCGTCATGGCGCTCATGGCGTACCGCTCGTTCGGTGAGCAGATCGACTACCCGATGGCCTCGACCATCGCGGTGCTCATGGGCGTCGTCGAGATCGTCGTCATCGCTCTCGTGCTGCTGTGGCGCTCCACGCTGTACAAGGGCTCAACCGGAGGGAAGGGCTGATGGCGACCACCGAGGCTCCCGAGAGCACGAGCAACGCCACGGAACCAGTGCCGTCCCGGGGGGTCCGCCGCATCGTCGCGACGCCGAGCACGTGGCTCGTGTGGTTCCTGGCGGCCGCCTTCTTCGTCTTCCTCATCGGCATCCTGATCTCGGTGATCGTCGACTCCTTCGCCAGGGGCTGGTTCAGCACCTGGTTGCCCCCGGAGTGGACCACCGAGTGGTACTCCGCCGCGTGGCGGCGGTTCGACCTGACGCACGTCCTCGGCGTCACCCTCGGCGTGGCCCTGACGGTGGTCGTCATCTCAATCCTCATCGGGCTGCCGGCGGCGTACCTGCTGGCGAGGAGGGACTTCCCGGGAAAGCGGCTCGTCTCGCTGCTGTTCCTGCTGCCGATCATCATCCCGCCGGTCACCTACGGCATCCCGCTGGCCACGGTCATGTACAACCTCGGTCTCGGGCGCACGCTCACCGCGGTGGTCCTGGTCAACCTCGTGCCGTCGGTCCCGTTCGTGATCCTGACGATGACGCCGTTCATCGAGCAGATCAACCCGTCGATCGAGAACGCCGCCCGGATGTGCGGGGCGTCGCTGCGCAACGTCTTCTTGCGCATCCTGGCGCCGCTTCTCGTCCCGGGCATCCTCGCGGCGGGCATCCTCGTGCTCGTTCGCACCGTCGGGATGTTCGAGCTGACCTTCCTCGTGTCGGGCCCGCGCACGGACACGCTCGTCGTGGCGATCTACCGTGCCATGACGCAGGCCGGCGGGGCCGAGGCCCGCCAGCTCATCTCCGCCATGGCGTTCATCTACACCGCGACCATGCTCACCCTGCTCATCATCGCGCTGCGGTACATCAACCCGACGCAGCTCGTCGCCCGGGTGCGCGACACACGGGACGATTGACGGGCCGGGTGTCCCCGGGTCGCGACCTCCGGGGACACCCGTCGTCCGGACGGTCCTCCACCACCACGAGGGGGTCCCACCAGTGGGGATCTGCTGGTCAGCGGCCGATCCGCTCGAGGCCGCTCCACTACTTGTCCACGGGAGGCGGGCGCGACGACCGTGCCCGCCCGCGAGGGTTCCGGGAGAACAGCATGAAGATGGGTTTCCGCTGGTTCGGCGCGGACGACGACGGCATCCCGCTGTCCTACGTGCGCCAGATCCCTGGGGTCAGCCACGTCGTCGGCGCGCTGTTCGACGTGCCGGTCGGGGAGGTGTGGCCCACCGAGTCGATCGAGGCGCTCCGCGCGAACGTGAACGCCGTGGGCCTGGAGCTGGAGGTGGTCGAAAGCGTCAACATCCACGACGACATCAAGATCGGGCTACCCACCCGTGACCGGTACATCGAGCACTATCGCGAAACGATCAGGCGGCTCTCCGCGGCCGGGGTCCGGGTCATCTGCTACAACTTCATGCCCGTCCTGGACTGGGTCCGCACGGACCTGCGCTTCGAGCTGCCCGACACCTCGGTGGCGATGGCCTACGACGGCGCGCTCCTGAGCGACCTCCCCGAGGACTACCTCGCGAGCATGTGGCGGGCCGCGGGCGGCGTCGTGCTGCCCGGGTACGAGGCCGAGCGCCTGGCCGACCTCCGGGCCCTGTTCGACGCCTACGCCGGGGTCGACGAGCCCCGTCTGGCCGCGAACCTGGAGTACTTCCTCAAGGCGATCATGCCGACCTGTGAGGAGTACGACGTGCGGATGGCGATCCACCCGGACGACCCGCCCTGGCCGGTCTTCGGGCTGCCCCGCATCGTCAAGGACACAGCGGACATGCGCCGGATCGAGGCGATGCACGACTCCCCGTACAACGGCTTCACCGTGTGCACCGGCTCGCTCGGCGCGAACCCGGAGAACGACCTGCCGGCGATCATCCGCGAGTTCGCAGGGCGGGACAAGGTCCCGTTCGTGCACCTCCGCAACATCAGGCGCACGGCGGACGGCAGCTTCCACGAGGTCGCCCACCCCTCGGGCGAGGGCTCGCTCGACATGTACGAGATCGTCCGCTCCCTCGCCGAGGTGGGGTTCACCGGCTACGCGCGCCCCGACCACGGCCGGGACATCTTCGGCGAGCGCGGCCGTCCCGGGTACGGCCTGTACGACCGCGCCCTCGGCATCTCCTACCTGGGCGGACTGTGGGAGGCGATCACCCGCGGCGCCGCGTAGAGCTCACAGCGCCCCGCGCGCCTGCAGGTGCAGCGCCGCGGCCAGGCCGGGGGCGAGCGGCAGCACCGGGACCAGGGTGGCCTGGACCGCGTGGTAGAGGTCGGGCTTGCCGGGCCACACCGTCCCCGCCGGGACGTTGGCCGGGTCGAGCTCGTGGTGCCACGAGCCGCGGGCGCGGTCGATGTGGAAGCCGGCGGCGAAGTCCCACCACCGGTGGTAGTCGCTGAGGTAGGCGTCGTCGCCGGTGGCGTGGAACAGGGCCGCCGCGGCGCCGACCGCCTCGGCCACCACCCAGTGCATGCGCTCGCGCACGACCGGCGCACCGGTCCAGTCGGTGGTGTAGACGAAGCCGGGGGCGCCGTCGGCGTGCCAGCCGTCGGCGACGGCGCGCGAGTACAGCGACCGCGCGGCGGGGACCAGCTCGGCGGTGGTGCCGGACGCGGCGCCGACGTGCAGCAGCAGGCGGGCCCACTCCAGACCGTGGCCGGTCGTGGCCCCGTAGGGCTTGAAGGGGTCGGCCGGGCGGTCCCGGTTGAGCTCGAGCTGCGGCGTCCACGCCTCGTCGAAGTGCTCGGGGATGCGCCAGTCGTTCCCCTGCGCCAGGCGGACGAGGTTGCGGCCGATGATCCCGGCCCGGTCGAGCCAGCGCCGGTCGCCGGTGGCGTCGTGGGCGGCAAGGAGGGCCTCGACGGCGTGCATGTTGGCGTTGATCCCGCGGTAGGGGTCGGCGGTGGTGAAGCCGCGGTCCCACTCGTCGAGGTGCATCCCCGCCTCGGGCTCCCAGAAGCGCACCAGCGTCTCCAGCGCCTCACCGAGCAGCTCGGGGGCGCCGTCGAGCCCGGCGATCGTGGCGGAGGACGAGGCCAGGACGACGAACGCGTGCGCGTACGCGCTCTTCGTCCCGTCCGGCGTGCCGTCCGCGGCGACCGAGGCGAACCAGCCGCCGTTCTCGTCGTCGTGCAACGTGCCGCGCAGGCCCGCTAGCGCCCGCTCGGCCACGGGACGCGAACCGGGGTGGCCCAGCAGGTGGCCGAGGGACTGCACGTGCACGGTGCGGGCGGTGATCCATGTGTGGACGGCCCTCCCGGGCTCCGGCACGCCGTCGTCGTCCAACCAGCGGGCGCCGGCGTCGTCGGGGGCCTGGGCGAGCCCGAAGTCGAGGAGGCGGCGCCGCTCGGCGTCGAGCCAGGCGAGGTGGTGGGCGGTGTGGGTCACGCCACCGACGGTACTGGTCCCGCGCCCCTGCCGGGGGGCACACTGGCCGGACGTCCCGTGGAAGGAGACCACCCGTGAAGGTCACCGCGTCCGCCGTCAGCCTCACCGTCGAGGACCCTGCCGCCGCCGCCACGTTCCTCGTGGACCACTTCGGCTTCACCGAGGAGATGGCCGCCGACGGGTTCTCCTCCCTCACCCGGCCCGACGTCGGCATGAACGTCGTCTTCGTCCGGGTGGGGATGCCCACGATGCCTCCCGACCAGCGCGACGTCCACGCACGGGGGCAGATCCTCGCGTTCGTCGTCGAGGACCTCGAGGGCGAGCTCGCCCGGCTGACGGCCGAGGGCGTGGCGATCACGATGCCGCTGACCGATGAGGAGTGGGGCGAGCGGGCGTTCCAGGTGCGTGACCCCAACGGGATCGTCGTCCAGCTCGTCGACTGGCAGGGCGGGGCCTGAGGAGGCGCCACCCGGCGCGTCACAGGTAGGAACGTCGGGGTCCCGCGTAGGAACGTCGGCGGGGCACCTCGGCGGGGGCGTCAGCCCTTGCCGTTGCCGTTGTTGCCGTTCGCGTTCTCGTTGGCGTTGGGGTTGGTGTTCTCGCCGGGAGACTTCTCGGTCGCGGCGGGGACCTGCGCGGGGGGCTCCTCCGCCGGGGCCACCTCCGCCGGTACCTCCTCCGCCGGGGCAGCCGGCGGCGCGGCGGGAGCGACGGGTGCCGGGGCGACGGGCGCCTCCGTCTGGGCCACCGGCTGGGCGGGCAGCTCCGGCTCGGCCGTCGCACTCTCCTCGGTCGGCGCCGCGGTCGGCTCCTCCGACGGGGCCTCGGAGCCCAGCGGTGCCTCGATCGCGGACAGGTCGGTGGAGGTCTTCGCGGCGTCGGCGGGGGGCCGGGTGGCCAGCGCGGCCCCGGTGACCAGGCCTGCGGCCACGGCGGCCGCGATGCCGAACCGCAGCCACCTGCCCTGTCCCGCCCGGGCCGGCGCGTAGGCCGGCAGACCGGTGGCCGTGGTCTCGGTGTCCGGCTCGTCCGGCGTCGCGCCGACCGACCGAACGGGCGCCGCGCCGACCGGGACCGCACCGAGCGGGAGGGCTGCGGCTGGGGACGCCGGGGCGGGCCGGGCGGGCCGTCCAGAAGTGAGCCCGACGGGGGTCGCCGACGGCGCGGGCGCGCCCGTCTCGGGCCAGTCCACCAGCGCCATCGCCCCGGTCGGCAGGTCGGTGACGTCGACGGACCCCGCGGCGCCGGCGGCGCCCACGGCGGGGACCGCGCCGGAGCGCTCGGCCAGCCCGGCGAGCAGCTCGTGGGCCTGGACCGCCGTCGGGCGCCCGGCGGGGTCCTTCTCGAGCAGGGCGGTGACGAGGTCGTCGACCTCGGGCGCGACGCCGGGCACGAGGTCCTTCAGGCGCGGGGCGGGCTCGGCCACGTGCTGGTGCAGCACCGCGATCGGGGAGTCACCGGTGAACGGCGGACGGCCGGCGAGGAGGGTGGTGAGGAGGCAGCCGAGCGAGTACATGTCCGCGGCGGCGGTGACCGGTTCGGCGCGCGCCTGCTCGGGGGCCATGTACTCGGCCGTGCCCAGCGTGGTGCCGGGGCCGGTCAAGGCAGCGGCGGCGGCGTGCTCGACGGCGGCGATCCCGAAGTCGACGACCGTGACCTTGTCCCCGTCGAGGAGGATGTTGGCGGGCTTGATGTCACGGTGGACGATCCCGGCGGCGTGGGCGACGGCGAGCGCGCCGGCGACCCGTGAGCCCACCCGGAGGGCGTCGGGCTCGGTGAGCGGACCCTCCTGCAGGACCGCGGCGAGGTTGTGCCCGCCGAGGAGCTCCATGACGAGGTAGGCGGTGTCGCCGTCGACGCCCGCGTCGTAGACGGTGACGACGTCGGGGTGGTCCAGGGCCGCGGTGGCCACGGCCTCGCGGCGCAGCCGGTCACCGAGCGTGGGGTCACCGGCGGCGTCGAGGTCGACGGTCTTGACCGCGACCGAACGGCCGAGGACGAGGTCGCGCGCCGCCCAGACCTCGGCCATGCCGCCGCGGCCGAGGGGTCGCCTGAGCTCGTACCGGCCGGCGAGCACGACGTTCTCCACGCCGACGATTGTCGCCCGCCACCGTCCGGTCGGCATCCGGTACGGCGGGGCTGGTCCTTCGTGGCAGGTCAGCGGGGGTGAGAGATCGGCCACACGCTCAGTCATCGCCGTCGTTCTCGTCGTCGCCGCCGCCGTTGCCGCGGTCGTTGCCCCGGCCCGAGCTGTCCTGCTCCAGCACCCCCGCACCGAGGAAGGCCTCGACCTCCACGGCGAGCGCGTCGCGGTCCGCGGGGTCGAGGCGGCCCTCGTCGGCGAGCTCGTCGGCCCGGGTGAGGAGGTCCTGGGCCTTGTCGGCAACCTTCTGCTCCTGGTCCTTCTCCCGCGCCGCGAGCACCTCGTCCCAGTCCTCGAGCAGGGTCTCGCGGACGTCCACGTCCGCCGGCAGGGCGACGATGAGTGCGGTGACCGGGTCGGTGTCGGCCGGTGGGGTGGCCGACACCGTGGGCTCGGTGGCGGGCGCCTCGGTGGCGGGTGCCTCGGTGGCGGGTGCCTCGGTGGCGGGTGCGTCCGTGGCGGGTGCGTCCGTGGGCTCGGCACCGGCGCCCTCGGTCGTCTGCTCCTGGACGGTCGGCCGGGCGTCCGCCTCCGGGCCGGGCCCGGTCGGCGGCCGCAACGACCAGGCGACGACGGCGAGGAGCAGCAGCACCGCGGCGACGACGACGGCCGGGCCGACCCAGCGACGCTCGGCGGGACGGCGCACGGTCGTCGCGCCGGCTGATCCGGACCGCCCGGCACCGGCCGCGGCTGCACCGGCCGCGGCTGCACCGGCGGCGGCAGCTGCGGCGGTGGGCATGGCGCGCGTCGTTCCCGCCGCGAGCACCGTGGTGGGTGCGGTCGGAGCTCCCGCCGGCGCCGCCGCGGCGCCGGCGGAGCCGCCGGAGCGGGCCCCGGCGAGCACGCGGGCGGCGTCGGCCGCCGCCGGCCGGGACGCCGGGTCCTTCGCGAGCAGCGCCTCGACGAGAGCATCTGCGTCGGCGGGCACCTCCGGGCGCAGCTCACCCAGGCGCGGCGGCACCTCCTCGAGGTGACGGCGGAGGACCTCGACGGGGTGCCCGCCGGTGAACGGCGGCCGGCCGGTGACCATCGCGACGAGGAGGCACCCGAACGCGTACATGTCGGTGGCGGCGGAGACGGCGCCGCCGTTCGATTGCTCGGGTGCCATGTACTCCGCGGTGCCGATCGTCGTGCCCGTGGCGGTGAGCCCGGCGCCGGCCTCCTGCTCCACGGCGGCGATGCCGAAGTCGACGACCGTCACGCTCTCGCCGTCGACGATGACGTTGCCGGGCTTGACGTCGCGGTGGACGATCCCGGCGGCGTGGGCGGCCGCGAGCGCGCCGGCCACCTTCTCCCCCACCCGCAGGGCCTCGGGGACCGGCAGCGGGCCCTCGCGCAGCACCGCGGCGAGGTCGCGGCCCGGGAGAAGCTCCATGACGATGTAGGCGGTGTCGCCGTCGACGCCGGTGTCGTAGACCGTGACGATGCCCGGGTGGGCCAGGGCGGCGGTGGCACGGGCCTCGCGCCGCAGGCGCTCGCCGAGGGTGGGGTCGTGGGCGGCGGCGAGGTCGACCGTCTTGACCGCGACCGTGCGCCCGAGGACGGCGTCATGGGCCTGGTGGACCTCCGCCATACCGCCCCGGCCGATGGACCGCTCGAGCCGGTAGCGGCCGGCGAGGAGGACAGTCATGACCTCCATCATCACCGACGCCCCGGGCACGGGCGAGCCGGGCCCCGCTCAGGGGCCGGGGAGGAACTCCTTGAGCCGCAGCGCCAGCTCGCGGTCGCCCTGCAGGCGCAGGCGTGGGGAGGTCAGCGGCAGGCGTCCGTAGGCGGCCAGGAGCACGGCGTCGTCGTCGCCGCCGATGACGACGGCGGGCGCCCGGGTCGGCTCGGCCCAGCCGGCGGGGGTGTACTCGGCCGCGACGACGACGGCCTCGCCGCGCAGCTCGAAGCCGGTCCCGGCGGGCGGCGCGGTCATCGCGGCCGCGGCAAGCGTGCCCCACAGGGTCTGCAGCACGCCGGCGGCGGCGGCGTGGGTGCCCGGGTGGAGCCGGTCGTCGTCGCCGAGGGCGTGCGCGAGGTCGCTGCGGTGCAGCGCGGCCTCCATGACGAAGATGTGCAGCGCGAGCGCCATCGGCAGGTCGCCGTAGGGCATCGGCGCGACCGCGCCGGGGTCGGTCGGGGCGGCGGCGAGCGCGGCGAGGAGCCGCTTCCGAGCCGCGCGGAGAGCGGGCACGAGGGTCTCGACGGGGCCGTCGTGGGTGACACCGCGGGCGCGCCGGTCCGCGTCGTGCGCGCCGGCGGGGGCGTCGGCGTCGGCGACGTCGGTGTTGGCGGCCGCGAGCTCGAGCGCCTCGGCCTCGAGGGTCATCCCCCAGTGGGCGTGCCGGGCCAGGTCGGCAACGTCCCAGCCCTCGAGGCGGGTGGGGACCGACCAGACGTCGGGGCCGGCGGCGTGGAGGAGATCGATGAAGGCCGCCCAGTCCCGCCCGACGTGCCCGGTGGTGCTCATGTCCGTGGCTCCTTTCCCGTGAGCTGCGCCGTCGAGCGTGCGGCGAGGGCCCACGCACCGAGCGCGTCGTTGAGCTCGGCGGCGGCGCGGAGGTGCGCCTGGGCGCCGACCGCGTCCCCGGCACCGCGCAGGGCGAGGCCGAGGAAGTGGTCCGCGGCGCCGAGGCACAGCGCCCCGGAGCCGAGGACGACCACGTGGCCCGCCCACGGCGCGAGCTCGCGGGCGAGCGCCGCGCACTGCCCGGGGGCGCCGACGGCGGCACCGACCTCGGCGAGGTAGGACAGCGTCGTGCTGCGGCTGAGGTCGGTGGAGACGTTCGCGAAGTCCCGCCGGGCGTAGTGCTCGAACCCCTCGCGAGCGCCGTCGCGGTCGCCGCCGAGGAGCTGGACCAGCGCGCGGGCGAAGACCCACCGGTCGGGGTCGGCGTCGGCATACCCGCCGATCTCGGCCGCCAGTCCCGCCGCGACGTCACCGGTCATCCGGCCGAGCTCGAGGAGCTGGATGCTGCGCACGAGCGCGGTGTCGCGGTAGTGCGAGCGCGCTCCCTGGTCGGCGAAGGCCTCCACGAGCGCGGGTGCACCGGTGTGGTCGCCCGCGAGGAGGGCACGCATCGACCGCCACATCGCGGGGTACCACAGGTAGAGCGGTCGCCCCAGCTCGGTCGCGAGGTCGGTGGCCCGGACCTGGGCGCGGTCGGCGGCCGGCAGTTCGCCGGCCTCGAGCTGGTCGACGAGCTCGAGCCGGGCCGCCTCCAGACGCAGCTCGCCGTCACCCGTGCGCTCCGCGGCCTCGACGGCGCGGCGGATGCCCGCCAGCCGGGCGGTCAGGTCCGCCGGGGTGTCCTGACCCGCGCGCAGGGCGAGGTGGGCCTCGGCGACGGCGCGCGGCTCGTCCCCCGCCTCGGCGAGGCGGACGGCCTGGGTTCCGGCCGCGACGCCCTCCTCCCGGCGCCCCGAGTACACCAGCGCCCGCCCGAGGGCGGCGAGGACGCGGACGCGGGGGTCGACGGCGGCGTCGGCGTGCTCCGCGGGCCCGCCGTCGGAGGCGGCCGGCGGGTCGACCGCGAGCGCGTCGAGCGCCGCCCGCAGGAGCGTGAGCGACTCCTCGCCCCACACCGGTCGGGGGAGCCGGCTGGCGAAGAGGGCGTTCTCGTAGCCCAGCGCGGCCTCGACGAGCGCGGCGGCGTCCGCACCGGCGCCGTCGGCACGCGCCGGCGCACGAGCGCCGTCGGCACGCGCCAGCACACCGGCGTCGCGGAACCCCCGCAGCGCCTCCTCGAGCCGGCCCGAGCGGCGCAGCGCCTCGGCGTGGGCGAGGGTGCGGCGCAGCCGGTCCGCGGGCATAGCGGCGGCGTCGACGGCCAGGGCCCGGCCCAGCAGCTCCGCCGCTCGCTGCGGTGAGCTGACGAGGTGCTCGGCCGCCGCGCGCTCGAGGAGGTCAGCCGCCTCCACGGCCACCTCGGCCACCGGCCGCCCGTCGAGGTCGGTCGCGGTGGCGGGCAGGGCCGCCAGGGCCAGGGCCAGGTGGACGCCGACGAGCTCGCGGGAGCCGTGCTCGCCCACCCAGCGGGCGAAGCGCGCGTGGAGCCCGGCCCGGCGCCGGCGTGAGAGCGAGGCGTAGGCCGTGTCGCGCAGCAGGGCGTGGCGGTAGGTGTACGAGGCGCCGCCAGCCGGGCCGTCGTGCGGGCCGTGCAGCAGCCCGACGACGGTGAGGCGGTGCAGGGCGGGGGTCGCGTCGTCGTCGATCCCGAGCACCCCCAGCGCACCCGCCGGGAAGGTCGTGCCGGGCACCGACCCGCCCTCGACGACGGCACGCGGTCCCTCGGGGAGCCGGTCCAGCTGCGCCTGGTAGATCGCCTGGACGGTGGTGGGCAGCACCGGCTCCTGCGGGCCGGCGGTGAAGCGCCACCCGGGCTCGTCGGGCCGGAGGACGCCGGCGAGCATCCACGAGCGCAGCAGCTCCTCGACGAAGAGCGGGTTGCCGCCGGACGCCGCGAGGATCCCCTCGCGGTACCGCGCGGGGACCGTGCCCCGCCCGACGAGCGCCTCGACCATCGCCGACGTCGCCGCGACGGCCAGCGGCGGCAGGTGCAGCACGGGCAGCAGGCCGAGCACCGGGTCACCGATGATCACCGGGTACGGCCGCGAGGTCAGCACGACCATCCCACGGACGTGGCCGAGGAGGTGGGCGAGGAACGCGCGCAGGTCCGGCCCGGCCAGGTGGGCGTCCTCGACCACCCACAGCGGGGCCGGCCCGGCCTGCGGCCCGGGTGCGTCGGTCGAGGCCAGGGCGGCGAGCGCCGCGGACCACGAGGCGAACAGGTCCGTCTGCTCGGCCGCGAGCGCCCGCCCGGCCAGCAGGTCGGCGACGTGGGTGGCCACGGTGCGGGCGTGGGCCGGCCCGAAGCCGGCCTCCTCGAGACGTCGGGCGACGACGGCGCCCGGGTCGTCCACCGGCGTGGCGGTTGCGGCCAGAGCCGCGCGGAGCAGCGCGGCGACCGCCCCGTACCCGTCGCCGTCGCGTCGCAGCCGGGCCTCCAGCACCGTGTGGCCGGCGGCCCGGACGCGGACCGCGAGCTCCTCGACCAGCCGGCTCTTGCCGACGCCGGGCGGCGCGGAGACGACGATGCCCGTGCTCGCGTCACCGGCAGCGGCCAGCCGCTCCATCAGCCCGGCGAGCTGCTCCTCCCGGCCGACCGTGGGGGCCCGGAGACCGTGCGGCGCCAGGCCGCGCGGCACCGGACGGGGCGGCCCCGGCCGGAAGACCCGCACCGGCGCGGTCCGGCCGCGCAGGACCCGTTCCCCCGCCGGCTCGACCGCGTAGGCGTGCGCCACCCCGAACGCCGTCTCCGCCCCGAGGAGCACCTCACCCGGTTCCGCCGCGACCTGGAGCCGGGCGGCGGTGTTGACGACGTCGCCCGTCACCCGCCACTGCGACCCTGCGCGGGAGACCGCGACCTCGCCGGTGTTGACCCCTACCCGCAGGTCGAGCGGGCCGAGGGCGTCGGTCGCGAGCGACCGGACTGCCTCGACCAGTCCGGTGGCGGCGCGGACGGCCGCCACGGCGTCGTCGTCGGTGGCGGACTGGACGCCGAAGGTGGCCATGACGGCGTCGCCGATGAACTTCTCGGTGCGCCCGCCGTGGGCCTCGATGACCTCGGCGGCGCGTGCGAAGTAGTCCTCCTGGACGCGGGCGACGTCCTCGGGGTCGAGGTTCTCGGACAGCCCGGTGAATCCAACGAGGTCTGCGAACACCACGCTGACGACACGACGCTCGATCCGCTCCATCGAGGCTGAAGATAGTCGTCGCGGGGCGCGCTCACGGCGGCTTTTCGGCGGCTGTCCGCACCGTGGGCGCGGGGTCGGAGAGACGACGGTCCGGCTGACTCTCCTGGCCGCGGGAGGGGTGATGTGTTTCGGCGGTGTGCAGGGATCGAGCGTCGTGGCGGGCAGGGCGAACCAGCTGTTCGATCCGCCGTCAGCCGCTCGACATCAGTACGCCGTGCTCGGCGATCGCCGCGGACGGTGTGGTCAGGCGTCGAGGCGCGCGGCGACGTCCGCCGGGAACCCGCCCGTCGCGACCGGACCCCACCGGGTCGGGGTGATCCGGATGAGGGACTTGCCCTGGAGCACCATCGCCGCGCGGTACTCCGCCCAGTCCGGGTGCTCGCCGGCGATGCAGCGGTAGTAGTCGACGAGCCCGTCGACGGCGTCGGGCGTGTGGAGCACCTCGGCGTCGCCGTCGACCTGGACGTAGGGGCCGTCCCACGTGTCGGAGAGCACGCAGACCGAGGCCCGCGGGTCGCGCTGGAGGTTCACGGCCTTGGCCCGGGCGGGGTAGGTCGAGATGACGATGCGGCCCTCGCCGTCCACACCGCCCGCGACCGGGGAGACCTGGGGCCGGCCGTCCTTGCGCAGGGTGACCAGGAGCATGTGGTGTCGCGGACGGACGAAGTCCAGGAGCCCGGCGAGGTCGACCTGCTGCGTCGTCGCGATCGTTCTGGCCATGGTCCCGATCCTATGGGCCGGCCCGGGACGGCGACATCCCTTCCCCCGCGCATGGCTACGCTGGCGCCGCACCCTCTCGACGACGAAGGACGGCCCAGTGAGCACCCCGGACATGACGACGGCGCCGGTCGCGGCGCGCAGCACCGACCCCCTGGGCATCGAGGTGCCCTCGACCGTGCCGACGCACTGGTACAACCTCGCCGCCGACCTGCCCGAGCCCACCCCGCCGCACCTGCACCCCGGCACGAAGGAGCCGCTCGGCCCGGCGGACCTCGCGCCGCTGTTCCCCATGGCGCTCATCGAGCAGGAGGTCACCACCGAGCGCTACGTGGAGATCCCGCAGACGGTGCGGGAGATCTACGCCCTGTGGCGGCCCTCGCCGCTCATCCGCGCGCACCGCCTCGAGCGGGCGCTGGGGTCGCGGGCGCGGATCTACTACAAGTACGAGGGCGTCTCGCCCGCCGGGTCGCACAAGCCCAACACCGCCGTCGCGCAGGCGTACTACAACGCCGTCGAGGGCGTCACGCGGCTGACCACGGAGACCGGCGCGGGCCAGTGGGGCGCCTCGCTGTCGCTCGCGTGCGCGCTGCTGGGGATGACGTGCGAGGTGTGGCAGGTGCGCAGCTCCTACGACGCCAAGCCCTACCGCCGCTTCCAGATGGAGACCTACGGCAGCGTGTGCCACTCCTCCCCGTCCGAGCTGACCGAGGCCGGCCGGGCGATGCTCGCGGCCGACCCCGACACCACCGGCTCGCTCGGCATGGCGATCTCCGAGGCGGTGGAGGTCGCGGCGAAGGACCCCGGCGCCCACTACTCCCTCGGCAGCGTCCTCAACCACGTCATGCTCCACCAGAGCGTCATCGGCCAGGAGGTGCTCGTCCAGCTCGAGGAGGCGGGCGAGCGGCAGGCCGACGTCGTCTTCGGCTGCGCCGGCGGCGGGTCGAACCTCGCCGGGCTGACCTTCCCCCTCATCGGGCAGAACCTGCGCGAGGGCACGACGACGCGCGTGGTCGCGTGCGAGCCGGCCGCCTGCCCGTCCCTGACCCAGGGCGAGTACCGCTACGACCACGGTGACGTCGCCGGCCTTACCCCGCTGCTGAAGATGCACACCCTGGGCAAGGACTTCGTCCCGCCCGCCATCCACGCCGGCGGGCTGCGCTACCACGGCATGGCGCCGATGGTCTCGCACGCCCTCAACCTCGGGCTGCTCTCCGCGGTGGCGGTCGAGCAGGACGACGCCTTCCGCGCCGGGGTGCAGTTCGCCCGCGCCGAGGGCATCATTCCGGCGCCGGAGTCCACACACGCCGTCGCCGCGGCGATGGACCACGCCCGGACGGCGCCCGAGGGCGAGGTGATCGTCATCGGGCTGTCCGGCAACGGGGTGCTCGACCTGCCGGCGTACGGGTCGTACGTCTGACGCGCACCCGCCTCGACGGCGGTCCCCACCTGACCCGACCCCCTGACAGCCCGGGTCAGGGCAGCGACTCGCAAGCGAGGCCGTCGTTGTCGCTGCCGTCGAGGCGGTGGACGTCACCGAGCCCCTGGCTCCACCAGTGGTCGTACGTCGCCTGCGCCTGCGCGCGGGAGGAGAAGTCGCCGCAGTCGAGGTCCGGGCTCGCCGGAGCGACACCTCCTGCCGGCGGGGGGGCAGCGGGCGGCGCAGGAGCCGGTGCCGGGCCGGGCGCAGGAGCCGGTGCCGGAGCGGGCGCAGGAGCCGGTGCCGGTGCCGGTGCCGGAGCGCGCGCAGGTGGGGCGGCGTCGTGCGCTGTCGGCGGCGCTGCCGTCCCATCGGGCAGCGGCTCCTCGGGGCAGGTGGACAGCACCCGCACCATGGCGTCGCGCTCGGCCGCGGTGACCCACAGCCCGTACGTGAGCTTCACGCCGACCTGCCGTGCCACGTACTCGCACCGGAACGCCTTGTTGGGCGGCAGCCAGGTGGCGGCGTCGCCGTCGCCCTTCTGGCCGTTGAGCGGCCCGTCGACGGCGAGGAGGTTGAGCGGGTCGTTCCCGAACCGGCCGCGCGTGGTGGCGTCCCACTGCTGGGCGCCCTTCTGCCACGCGTCGGAGAGGGCGACGACGTGGTCGATCTGGACCTCGCCGGACGTGTCCGACCCGCGCGTGAAGGCGATGAGCGCGCCCCCGTACGGATCGGCGAGGGTCCCGGTCTCGACCACGCAGCCGTTCGTCCCGTCTCGCAGGACGATGTCCGTCAGGTCGCGGCGCAGGACGTCGTTGCGGGTGTCGCAGCCGTTGCGGTCGACGTCGACGGCGCGCCACTGGAAGAGGTCGCGGTCGTAACCGGTCTTCGGCGCGCGCCCCTTCACCTCGAGGAGCGGGACGGCGGCGAGTGCCGTCAGCGCCCCGGCCGGTGCGGCAGCGGTCTGCGGTGGCTCGGGCGCAGCGGTGGGCTCGGCACTCTCCGTCGGCGGCGCACTCGCCTCGGGCGTCGGCTCGGATGACGTTCTGGGCTCAGGTGACGCGCTGGTCTCGGGCGACGCGCTGGTCTCGGGCACGGCGCCCGGCCCCGTGCTGGGCTGCTCGGTGACGACGGCGAGCGACGGACCGTCCGCCGTCGGGGCTGCCGTCGCACCACCGATGGTCATGAGCACCAGCGCCGCGGCGAGCGCACCGGCGCCCGCCTTGCGCCCGACGAGGCGGAATGGCCGTCGCCCGAGGAGCAGCAGGAGCCCGACGACGACGGCGAGCAGCGACGTCATGATCAGTGCCCCGCTGATCCCCCCGGTGACGCCGCCGAGCAGCGCGACCAGACCGACCGCGACCGAAGGCACCAGCCACCGGTGCCGCACCCGCCCGGTCGGACCGCCCGGCGCAGCGGGTGCAGGCGCCGACCGCCCCGGTCCCGGCGCCGGCAGCCACAGCTGCCAGCCGGCCGGTGGCGGGCCCCACCGCGGGTCCGGCTGCCAGCCCGGCCCGGGTGTCCAGCCGGGTGGCGGGGCGGGCCAGCTCGGTGGCGGGTTGAAGATCACTCGGACGCCTTCGGTTCACTGGACGGTCAGGCCCGTGCCAGGCCTCGTCCCGTCCATCCTCCTCGGCCGCAGCGCGACCACGCGGGACGATTGTCACCGTTCGGACACCTCGGACCTTCCTGGCGACCCGGCGCGCCGCGCAGGCTCGGCCCGCTCCTGCTCCCACTTCTGCTCCCGCTTCTGCTCCCGCTTCTGCTCCCGCTTCTGCTCCTGCTCCTGCTTCTGCTCCTGCTCCTGGAGGCTGCCCGCGACCGGCGGAAAACCGCCCCGTTCCCCCCGGAACAGAACCATTGACGCGAACCGGACAACGGCGCGAAAATCCTCGGACCAGGCACCTCCCGACGTCGTCGGCGCACCTCCCGACGGCGACAAGCCGGTGCGTTTCTCGCTCGCCGAAGGAGAACGCTGTGGACCCCAAGGACGACCGGCTCTCGCTCGGAGAGCTCCGGCACCTCGACGGGCTGATCACCATCCTCGAGGAGCAGGGCCTCGCGGTCGACGACGTGATCATCACCGGGGAGGACGGCTGCTGCGGCGCGATCGCCGCGACCGCCCACGAGAACGACCGGTTCGCCTCCTCGGTCCACGACCGCGAGATCCTCGCCCGGATCCGCGAGCTGGAGTCCCAGCTCGAGTCGGCCCCCACGCTGGGCGAGCTCATCGAGCTGCGCGGAAGAGCGCTCCGGCCGCAGGGCTGAGGGCCGGCGCAGGCGCGGGGCTGAGCCTCGATCCACCGACGCGGATTCTTTGGTGATTGATTTCGGGTCGGGGCCGTTCACCCCTGGGTGGGCGTGGGGTAGTCGCCGGTGTGCCCGGCCTTTTCCACTTCGGTGTGTTTCCTCGTGCGGTCAGGAACTGCGGCTCAGGCCGCGGGGGCGAGCGGTGGAGCGAAGGCGGCGTCGTTGAGGGCGCGCCAGGGGTGCTCCCAGGGCCAGTCCTTGGGCAGGTGGAGGCGCAGCCGGCGGGCGGAGGTCGCGAGACGGGCCGGGACGGTGATCAGATGCTTGCGGATGGTGGCGGTCCGGGCTCGGGCGTGCCGGGTCGAGGCGAGGGTGCCGGCGGCGCGGGTGAGGTTGAACGCGATGGCCGCGAGCACGGTCCAGGCCGAATTCGCGGTGAAGACCCCGGAGGGGAGGTGAGCGAGCGGGCCGTCCTTGAGGTCGGCGATGACCTGCTCGATGATCGCGTGGTCGCGGTGGGAGGCCTCGGCCTCGAGCATGGCCAGCTCGGTGTCGGTGAAGACGGCGTGGTGGCGGTAGGCGGCGAACATCTCGCCCTGCCCGGCCGGGACCGACCTGGGATTCAGGCGCTTGACCCGGCGCACGATCAACCGGGCGGTGACGTGCTCGGCCTTCCGGCGGGAGGTGAACGCGACGAAGGGGACCTCGGCGACCTCGGCGTCGGAGATCCACCGTTGCTCGTCGGGGTCCCAGATCGCCGCGGGGTACTTGATCCCCACCCAGTCGGTCTCGGGGATCCGGGAGATTGCCGCGACCACCGCGGGGTCCATCCGGGCGGTGACGGAGAACCGGGCCCCGCCCCTGGAGGCGGCGGCGACGACGGCGTGGGTGTAGTACGCGCTGTCGGCCCGCACGGTGATCTGCCCGCTCACCCCGGCCCGGCGTGCGGTGCCCAGCGCCTCGGTGATCAACGACTTCGCCCCGTGGGGCGAGGAGACGTTGCCCCGGCGCAGCCGGGTGGCGGCGATCACCGGCGCCGCCAGCGGGGTCGAGACCGCCGCGAGCTGGGCGTTGAGGCCCTTGGTCTTGTTGTACCCGTAGGCCACGCCCTGCTTCTGGTACCCGTGGGTCTGCCGCATGGTGTCGTCAACGTCGAGGTAGGCCACCTCCTCGGAACCCTTGAGCAGGTCCGGGACCTCCCCGGCCAGGCCAACCAGAACGGCCGCGGCGACCGAGTCGAGCTGGCGCACATGCCCATGGGTATACGCGCGCAGATGCGTGCCCAACGTCGACGGTGCCCGCAGCCCGGCGAAGACCTTCCCCATGCCGCCGTGGCGCAACAGGTCCATGTCATCGATGCTGTCCGCGCCCGCGACCATCCCCGCCACCAGGGCCGGGACCTTCATCGCGGCATTGGCGCCCGCATCGCCAGGCACCTTCACCCGCTGCCCCGCCAGGTCATGCAGCCCGGCCCGCCGCGCCAACGCCATCGTCGGGACCAGACCCGCCACCGACACCAGATTCGGGTCATCAAAATCCGTGGAAACCTTGTGAGAGACTCGCACCTGCGAAGTGCCCTTCTATCTGCGACGCGGAACCTTAGACAAGTCCCATCGTCCCAGGTCAGAAGGGCACTCGTGCGTCACGACCCGCCCACCCCACCGGTGGATCGAGGCTGAGGGGCCGCCGGTGTCGCGCACCCTGACGATCGTCGTGCTGTCGGCGCTGCTCGTCGCCAGTGCGCTCAACCAGCTCAAGCTGCGCCGGTGGGAGAGGCTCACCGGGCGCTGGGACCGGTGGGCGGTGCTGCCCCACTTCGCGTTCTTCGCCCCTGAGCCGGGCCACGCCGGCACGCACCTCGTCCTGCGCGACCGGGGCGAGAACGGGTGGACCGGGTGGCACGAGGTGCCGCTCTCCCCGCGCACCCGGTGGCGGTTCGTGTGGAACCCCGCGCGGTACGAGCGCAAGGCGGTGCAGGACCTCCTGAGCGGGATCGCGCGCGACGCCCAGGAGATCGACGACCCGCACGCCCTGACCCTGACCTCCTGCTACCTGGGTCTGGCGGCGTGGGCGGATGCGCAGCCCCCTGCCGTGCCCGGCGCCACCGAGCGCCAGTTCGCCGTCCTGCAGACCGTCGGGCACGGCGGCGACCGCGACCTGCGCCCGGCGATCCTCTCCCGGCCGCTGCGCCGTGCCTGAGGAGGCCTGGGCGGTCTCGGTCGCCGCCCGCGCGGCCTGCCTCGCCCTGACGATCGGCTTCCTCGAGCAGCTCACCGTCTTCCGCCGCGCCTACGGTCCGGACGGGCCGTTCTCCGCCGCGGTCGCGGGCGTCTTCGCCCGGCCCGGGCACCGGGTCCTCGCCCGCGACGGCGTCGCGCGGGGGGTCCTCGTGGTCGGTGCGGTCACCGGGGCGGTCGGGCTGGTGGTGGGCCCCCTGAGCGTCGTCGGCTGGGCCGCCGGCCTGCTCTGCGTGCTGGCGGCCCTGGCGATCAAGGCCCGGCGGGTCACGGCCGGCGACGGCGCGGAGCAGATCTCGGTCCTCGTCCTGCTCGCGGTGAGCCTGGCTCTGGCGCCCGTCGCGGGAGACCCCGCGCTCGACGTGGTCGCCCTGTTCATCGGTGCGGTGAGCGTGCTGAGCTACGTCACCGCCGGGCTCGCCAAGGCGGTCTCGCGCACGTGGCGCTCCGGCGCCGCGATCGCGATCATCATGGGCTCCACGGCGTACGGACGACCGGGGGTGGCCGCCCTGCTCGACCGACGACCCGCCCTGGGCGTGCTCCTCGCGCGCGCGACCGTCGCGTTCGAGTGCGCCTTCCCGCTGGTCCTGCTCGCACCGCTGCCGGTGACGCTGGCCTTCCTCGCCGCGGGGCTGGGGTTCCACCTCGGCACCGCGGCGACCATGGGCCTGAACACGTTCGTGTGGGCCTTCGTCGGGACCTACCCGGCCGTGCTGGTGCTCGCCCGGGCGACGTCGCCGTTCTGGTAGTCCGTGCGCAGCGGGCGCGCACGGCGCGGGGGCCGACGAGGTTGCCAAGATCGTCGTCAGCCACGACGTTTCGATCAACCTCGTGCCCGACGCTCGCGCCGACCGCGATTCAGGTTGCTCGGTCTCGGGCCCGATCTCAGCCCCCGTCGGGCCGATGGTCGCCGGTCGCCCCGTCGACCAGCTCGCGCAGGATGTCCTGGTCACCGGCATGACACGCCACTCCTCCACCATCTGGTGAGCACCCACGGCAGGGTGACTGTCGCGCCGTGCCAGGCGGTCCCGACGTCGTCGAGGTCGAGCTCGTAGATCACCTCGTCGGCCTCGGTGCGCGCCCGGCAGTAGTACGCGACGACGTCGGCGGCCGACTTCCCGGGCACGATGCGCCCGTCGGCGTCCGGGCCATTGTCGGTGAAGGCCACGGCCTCGCTGTCCCGGCCGAAGGTGTCGCAGAGCCAGCCGTGCTCCGCGCTGCCCAGGTGCTCGACCAGGCCGATCAGGCTCATGCCGGAGGGCACCATCGGGCGGCGGAGCTACTCGTCGGTCAGGCCCTCGAGCTTCCACAGCACGACGTCACGGTGGCGGTCGAGCGCGGCGAGCAGGCTCTCCTTCTCACCGCCGGCGTACGGGACGGGTCTCGTCGCGGAAGCGGGACTGCTGGGCGCGCGGCGCCGTGAGAGCCGCCGAACGCCGTCGGGGCGGGCATCAGTCGATCTGTGCGACCGTCTGGATCCAGTCCGGGGTTGGCCGGCCGAGCTCGTGGTCGGCCTTGACTCGAAGCTTCGCGCCCTCGACCTCGACGGGAGAGACGTAGACGACGCTTCCGCTGGTGGCCTCCGAAATCCTCTCGGACAGCGTCTTGCGCACCGACCGACCGTCGACACGACGCAGCTCGACGCTCACCGGTCGACCGTGCTTGAAGAACGACACCGTCGTGGATGGCAGGGGTGCCTGTCGGGCGGTCTCACGAGCGCTCCACCTCATCGCCGCACGCCCTCCTCTGCTGTCATCGTCGTCGTAGTACGAGTGTCCCATTCGCCGATGCCGTCGTCCATCGTCCCCGCAGCGGTCGAGACCCTGCGGCCAGTGGTCGCCGGACTCTCCGGACTCGGCGACTGCGTCGTCACCGAGCGTTCTGGTTCCCGTCCGGCGCTCGGCTCATCACCCAGCTCGTCCGGGCCGAGGAGCCACTCCGACACCCTGGCGACGACCTCCTTGTCATCCCGTCGCGCCAAGGGGCTGACCACCTGGGCCTGGAGGATCCCGAGCGCCAGGGTGCCGTCCATCCCCGGCTCGGTGTCGGCGATCTCAGCCGTGGACCGCCTCCGCCACCAGGGACGGTCCGCGTCAAGCCGTTCCACCGCACGGATCCTGCGGAGGTCCTCCCGCCGCGCTAGCTCCACCCGCTCGATCGCCCACTGGGTGCGGGCCCACCAGTGCGCCCGGTCGTCCGAGGTCCGCCGATGTCCCAACGTCCGTAGCGCGACCCAGGCGGCAACCACTGCGACGACGGGCGTCAGCAGCGGCGCGAGGGCGACCATGGACGACACGAAGGGCCACATGCCCTCCAAAGCCTGGGCCGCAGGATCGGCGCCTGCGCTGTGCACCATCGTCGCCACCTCCCGGCCGCACGTCTTGGCGATGCCATGACCAGGCTAGTCGGCGAACCCTGACAAACTGCCTCAGCTCTTCCGCTGTGGACGTGACCGTGGGTTGCTGTTGCCGGGCTGTGCAGCGCGGCGACAAGGGCTCGTTCTACCGGTGGCTACCGGCGGCCTGCGCCCGCGGACTCGTCCTCCGCCGGCGCGCTCGACCGGGCGTAGAGCTGCCGCCCAGCACGACGGCGAGGGCCACCCCGACGAGCGGCGGCGCCAGCCTGTCGTTGATGCCGCTCTCGGCGCTGAGGGTGTGGCGCAGCCGCTCGGGCAGGTCACGCTCGGTGGGCTTGCCGGACACGATCGAGCCGGCGAGGACGGGGTCGGTGGGCGCCAGGCAGGCGCCCACGAGCGCGGCGACGGCGAGGGGCAGCACCAGCGTCAGGCGCACCTCGTCGGCCGCACCCGGTTGGCCGTGAAGGTAGCGCTACGCACGCCGGCGCCGGACGTGAACCGGGCCCGCCCCCCAGAAGATGCGAGGGCAGCTTGTCACCTCCCCCGAAGATGCGAGGGCAGCTCGTCACCTCCCCAGAAGATGTGGTGACTGGGCCGCGATCGGCACCGATAGGCTCGGTGCCGTCGGGTGGGGGACGGCCAAATCCCCCCTGCGCTTTCCCCCACCCCATGCTCCGCCGCTGCGGCGTTGAGCGACCGTCAGGCTCCCTGGTCGAACCGAGCGATCGACAGGCGGGCCGAGCGCCGGAACGACCCGCCGAGTCTGCACGTCCATCACAGACGCGCTCGGCTCACCCAGACATCGTGTTCAGCACGAACACGTACACCTCGTCGATGACCGCACCGGTCTGCGGGTCGTGGATCGGCGCCCACGAGATGTTGATCTCCGCCGTGCGCGACGACCCGCTCCACGCCACCGTGATCGCCCCCTGCAGCGCCGGCCCGATCACGTAGAACACACTCACCTGCTTGGTCAGCGTCGCCGCGATCGCCGGCTGGTAGAACTCGATCGTCGCCTTGCCCGACAGCGCGTAGTGCACGGTCGTGCCCCCCGTCGGCGGCACCGGCAGCGTCACCACGGCCGACCCCGCGTTCGGCGTCGCGCTCTGCGTGATGCTCTGCCCCGGCCCGGTGAGCGTCCACGAGATCTCCTTGATCACCTGGATGGCGACGCCGAGGCTCGCGTGCGAGGTGATCGTCACCGTGGCCGGCGGCGGGGGCGGGGGCGCGGCCACGGGCAGGTCGATCGCGCCGTCGGCGTACCCCTCGATCGTCACCGTGAACCGGACCGGCGCAGCCGAGGGGGCGGTGACCTCGAAGGCCTGCCCGAGGTACCCCACCACCGCCCCACCCGAGCGAACGGCGCCGAACAGTGTGTGGCCGAGGTCGGCGTCGCGCGCCCGGATCGTCACAGCCGTCCGGACCCCCTTCTTGAGCGTGCTCGGCTCCGCCTCGAGGTCCATCCGTCCGCGCGTGACGTGCACGGCCGGGCTCTCGCCGACGGTCTGCCCGCACACGGTCTGCCGTGCCGTGACGGCGTCCTCCTCGGTGAGCTCGCCGACGACGACGGCGACCGTGCTCATGCTCGGCACGTCCCCCGTCACCCACACGCTCGCCCGTCGCTCCCCGTTGACGAACACGTGCAGCCGCGCCCCGACGACGGCGTGGCGCACCCACACGGTGCGGTTGCGTCCCGGGCGCAGCCCCTCGTCGATCCGTAGCGCGTCGGGGTCGCCGTGCCCCTGGACGGTGACCGGGTCCGAGACCCGCAGGTGCTCGGGCACGCAGCCGAGCTCGACCGTCACCTGGACCTCCTCCCCCGCCCGTAGCTGCCGGTTCAGCGGCACCCAGCCGCTCGCCGGGACGAGCACCCACGAGGCGACCAGGGGCCAGTCGCCCTGGTCCGAGCGCACCGTGACCAGCGACCCCCAGGCGTTGAGCACGTGCAGCCACGACGAGCACTCGACGGGTGCGTCGAAGAACGCGGGCGGCACCTCCTGCTGACCGGTCGGACGGTGCACCCACGCCCGGTTCGACTCCGCCGTCAACGTGCACAGCTGCTCGGTGAGCACCACCGCCGGGTAGGGCGGTGCCGCCGGGACCAGGGCGGAGAGGTCGCCGAGGACGTAGGTGTCGGAGCGGCCGGTGTCGGGCGCCCCGGCACGCCCGACCACCGAGGTGCCGCCCGCCCCGCGCATCTCGAAGGTCAGCGCGGCGCCCGGCGCGAGCATCTCCGCCTTCACGCTCACCAGGCTCGGGCAGAGCTGGGTGTCGGGGTGCAGGCGCGGCGCCTCCAGAGGGGCCGCGGGGTCGACTCCGACGGCGGGTGAGGCCGCGCTCGAGAGCCCGAGCCGCAGCAGCTCGTTCGTGACGGTGAACGTCGCCGGCGCGTGGGCGGCGCCGGGCAGGTTCGCCCAGAAACTCTCCGCGACAGCCGCGTACTCGTGCGTGGTCCCGCCGGTGTGCAGGTGCACGTGGCAGCCGGGCACAGCGCCGACGACGAGCACCGCACCGGCGCACTCGTGCACCGGACCGACGATCGACGGCGCGCCGGGCTGCTCCTCGCGGCTGAACCGCTCCTCGGCGGGCAGGCCCCGCCCGGGCGGGCTCTCCACCACCGACCCGTCCGGCCGTTGCGCCGACTGGGTGACCTGGACCTCGGAACCGGCATCGATCCGGTCGCTCACCCGCACCTCGAGGGTGGGACCGTCACTGACGCCGGAGCCGACCTCCCGGCCGCCGTCGACGATCGTCACCTCCGCGCCCGGGAACAGCCCGCCGACGGCGATCCAGTCCGCCGCGGTGTGCACCGGGCTGAGGACGACGGGCGGGTCGAGCCGATCGGGTATGCCGAGGACCACTTGCGGGGTGCTCGGCGGGCTCGTCTCCCCGCCGAGGCTCCACGTCGCGGTGACGACGGCGCCCGCCGGCAGGGCCCCGGCCGGCACGTGGATCCGGACCGAGTTGGAGCCGGCCACGCCGACCAGCGCCGACGGCGCCCCGCCCACGAGGAGCTCGACGGCGGCCGAGGGCAGCACGTGGTCGACCGTGACCGTGCTGGAGAGGGTGGTGATCGGTCCGCGCAGCGCGGGTGGGATGAGCGGCATCGTCGTCGCCTGCCTCAGGTCGGGCACACCGGACCAATCTCCGGGGTGAGCCCTCAGTGTGGGCGCGTCGATGCCGCACCCGCGCCCCCACTCCCGGGGCTCGGTGCCACCCCCCGCGCGCCGCCAGTGCCTCGCTGCTCGCTTCGCGCCCCGCCCCCGGAATCTGCGTGCGACTCAGGGCGCCCCCATTCCAGGGGAATATCGGCACGCATTTCGCCCCCAACAACGGGGCTCGGTGCCCAAGGTCACGAAAAGGAAACGGCCGCGGCCACGACAACGGAAGGTCGTCAGGCCCGGGGACGCCGGCTCTGGCTCTCGCACTGACGTGCCGGTGCAGCTGGCACCGGAGTTCGATTTCGTTGCCAGTACAGGGTTTTCGAACGCTCTGCACCCCCTACCGAACGCAACGTTCGATCGCCCGACAAGGCCCGGAACAGCACCCCCCGGGCTGCCTCTCCGTTGCCCACAGCAATCCACGCAGAACAGGCGCAATTCCCCCAGAAGAAGCGGCACCGTCGGTCCGGGGGCCATTTCTTGGGGTGGACAGGTCGACACCCGTCCCCCAGCATCAGAAAGGAGCAGGCACGCGGCGCCCACCTCCACGGACCCCGCGACCGGACCGCCGTCCACGCATCACCGGACCCCTCCGCCGCCTGCGAGAGCACACGCGACCGCCCCGGAGCAGACCGGCGGCGGGCAAGTCCGACGAAGGGCCGACGGCCCTCCGTCGGCAGCCCGTCCACCGGAGCCCAGCCCCAGGAAACGACGTGCCTGAGAACCTCACCCGGCCGCACGGCCACTCCCACGCCTCCCGCCCGCTCACCTCCGACCGCCAGCTCACCCGCCGCGCCCTCCGTGAGCGAGAGGTGCGTGAGCGCGAGCGGTCCGCGAGCGCCCCGGTCACCGCGCCCACCCTCGAGCGCACCCTGCCGCGCCGGGGCACGGGCACGGACCGCGACGCCGCGCCCCGCCCGGCCGCCGCCCGCGACGCCGCCACCGACCTCACCCGCCCCTCCCCCGAGCGCGCCGACTTCGAGCGCCGCGCCGCCCGCGTCGGCCACGTCGAGCGCGACCTGCAGTCGCCGTCGCTGACGATGCTCGTCCTGCTCGCCACCATCGGCGTCCTGCTCTACGCCTCGTTCCTCCTGCGCCCGGAGAACGCCGGCGACCTGCTGCCCTGGTCGCTCGTCGTCGTCGCGGAGTCGATCATGATGGGCCAGGTCCTCATCTCCCTCTGGACCCAGCTCTCCAGCGCCCACGACCCGCGCGACTTCTCCTACAACGAGGCCCGCCGCCACCTGTTCCTCCCCACCGGGTGGGACCTCGACGCCCCGCTCGGCACCGACGCCATGCAGCTCGGCGGCACCGGCATCGCCGTCGACGTCTTCGTCACCACCTACGGCGAGCCGGTCGAGACGATCCGCACCACCGTCGCCGCGGCCCGCGCCATGCGCGGGCGCCACGAGACGTGGATCCTCGACGACGGCCGCTCCCCCGAGGTCAAGGCCCTCGCCGCCGAGCTCGGCGTGCACTACCTGACCCGGCCGGACAACGCCGGCGCCAAGGCGGGCAACATCAACCACGCCCTCACCAAGAGCAGCGGCGACTACTTCGTCGTCCTCGACGCCGACTTCGTCCCCTCCCCCGACTTCCTCGTCGAGACCCTGCCGTTCTTCGCCCAGGAGAAGGTCGCGTTCGTCCAGACCCCGCAGGTCTACGGCAACATCCACAACTTCATCACCCGCGGCGCCGGCTACCTCCAGACCGTCTTCTACTCCCTCATCCAGCCGGGCAAGAACCGCTTCAACTCGGCCTTCTGCGTGGGCACGAACGTCGTCTTCCGCCGCGACGCCGTCGCCGAGATCGGCGGGATCTACGCCGGCTCGAAGTCCGAGGACGTGTGGACCTCGATGAAGCTGCACGAGCGCGGCTGGCACTCGGTCTACATCCCCACGGTCCTCGCGGTGGGTGACACCCCCGAGAACATCGAGGCCTACACCAAGCAGCAGACCCGCTGGGCCACCGGCGCGTTCGAGATCCTCTTCCAGGCCAACCCGCTGCTCAACCGCCGCCTCACCGTGGACCAGCGCCTGCAGTACTTCGGCACCGCCACGTTCTACCTCGGCGGCGTCGTCACCTTCGCGCTGCTGCTCCTGCCGCCGCTGCAGATCTTCCTCGACCTCACCCCGATCGACGCCGGCCTGCCGCTGTGGCAGTGGGCGATGTACTACTCGGGGTTCTACCTCATGCAGATCGTCGTGGCGGTCTACACCATCGGCTCGTTCCGGTGGGAGACCCTCCTGCTGTCCACGGTCTCGTTCCCCATGTACATCCGCGCCCTGGGCAACGCCCTGCTGCGCCGCGACCGCGCCTGGCACGTCACCGGCCGGGCCGGCCGCGCCGCCTCCCCGTTCAACTTCATCGTCCCCCAGGTGCTGATGTTCCTCGCCCTGCTGGCCACCACGGTCGTGGGGGTCTGGAAGGCCGAGTGGACCGGCGCCGTCACCCTGGCGCTGGTCTGGAACACCGTCAACACCGCCGCCCTGGCCGTCTTCCTCGGCATCGCCGTGCGTGAGGGCGCCGCCCTGAAGAACCGGAGCACCCGATGAGTATCCGCAAGTTCCTCTCCCTCCTGCTCGGTACGGTCCTCGTCCTCGGCGCCGCCGGGATCGGGTTGGTCTACACCTACGGCCGCGCCCACACCCTCCAGGCCCGCGAAGCCGTCGTGGAGTCCGACGTCTCCACCGTCGGCACGCCGTTCGGCGGCTCCATCCAGTCCGTCGCGGTCCGCGCGGGCGACACGGTGGTCGCCGGGCAGGAGATCCTCCGCGTCCAGAGCGCCACCCTCCAGCAGGCCCTGTCCACCGCCCGGTTCAGCCCCGAGGGCGTCGGGTACCACATCGAGGGTGAGGACGTCCTGGTCTTCACCGCGACCGCCGAGGGCACGGTCGGGCGCGCCGACCTCGCCGTCGGCTCCTTCGTGCCCGCCAACACCGAGATCGCCACGGTCGAGGTCGCCGGCACCTCCCGCATCACCGCGCGGGTGCCGATGACCGCCGCGGACTTCGCGCGCCTGCCCCTCGGCTCACCCATGACCGTCGTGCTGCCCGACAGCACCGAGGTCACCGCCGAGGTGTACGACGTCCAGTTCGACGAGACCACCGGCGACACGGTCGCCATCGTCCGCGCCCGCAGCGAGGACCTCGCCGCCGCCGGCACCTTCACCAACGGCGCGCCCGTCGAGGCCGAGATCCGCCTCGACGACGCCGAGGGCTTCGGCTCCTGGGCCGCCCGCCAGCTCACCGAGCTCGTCACCCCCGACGGCGCCACCATCTGAGGAGCCCGATGACCTTCCCCCGAACCTCCCGCCCCGCCCGCACCCTCACCGTGCTCGCCGCCTCGGCCCTGGCCCTCGCGGCGTGCACCGCCCCCGCCGACGGCGGGACCGACGACGCCGCCCAGGCCTCGTCCGACGCCGGCACCGCCGCGCCCGCCGACCTCTCCGCGGAGGCCGCCGCCATCGACGCGGCCGCCGCCGAGCTCCCCACCACCACCGGCCCGTTCGCCGGGGAGATCGCCGTCGCCGACGGCGTCGCGCCCCCGACGAACTCCTGGCTCACCCCGGCCGTCTTCGCCCCCGAGGACCGGCCGATCTTCACCGGGGTCCTCAGCGCCCGCCTCACCGGTGACACCCTGGGCCTGGGCCTGCCCCAGCCGGAGACGTCGGCCAAGGTCGTCATGGGCGCCCACCCTCAGCACGTCGAGCTCGCCCTGCCGGCCGACCGGTACGAGCTCGAGCGCGTCGACGCCCTCTCCGGCACCTTCGCCCACTACGACGGCGAGACGCTCACCGGCCGGGTCACCCTCGCCGAGGGCTGGCCCTACGCCGCCTACGAGGCCGTGACCGCCCAGTCGATCGAGCTGCCCGCCGCCACCCAGCCGGCCGACGGCGGAGCCTCGGCCGAGATCGGCGGCATCACCTACCGCTTCGTCACCGACGCGCCCCTGAGCGGCACCACGCTCGAGCTGCCCGCGGGCGCCACGCTCGTCGTGTTCGCGGAGCCGGCCGGGTCGTCCGACGCCGACCGCGAGGCCCTCCTCGCCGGCGCCGTCCCGCTGGCGGGCACGTCCGTCGAGCACGCCGTCGCGGACGGCAACGCCACCACCACGTTCCGCTACGACACCGGCGGCACGCCCACCGTCGTCGCCGCGCGCCCGCACCAGCAGCCCACGCTCAGCACCGACGGACGGGTGCTGGACGCCACGATCCCCACGGTCTACGGCGACCTCGCCCTCGCCTCGGGCACCGAGGCGTCCTTCTCCGTCCCCGAGCTCACCCCGGTCCCCGAGCTGGACCTCAGCGGACTCACCGAAGACGAGCGCACCCAGGTGACGGACCTGCTCCGCGCGGACCTCGCCGGTGTCACCTTCGACGCCGCCGACAGCTACTTCGCCGGCAAGCAGCTCCAGCGCGCCGCCCAGCTCTACCTCCTCGCCGGCCGGCTCGGGCTGGACGCCGAGGCCGCGGCACTGAAGGACCAGATGCTCGCCGAGCTCGACCGGTGGTTCGACCCGGCCGGGTGCACCGGCACGGACGAGAAGTGCTTCGCCTACGACGACGTCCTCGGCGGCCTCGTCGGCATGCAGCCGTCCTACGGCTCCGACGAGTTCAACGACCACCACTTCCACTACGGGCACATGCTCTACGCCCTCGGCGTGCTCGCCGGCGAGGACCCCTCCCTGGTGGAGCGCTACGCGCCCGTGGCCGACCTCGTCGCGTGGGACATCGCCGCGCCCGAGGAGAGCGGGGCGTTCCCGCAGCGCCGCGCCTTCGACGACTGGTACGGCCACTCGTGGGCCTCGGGCACCGCGCCCTTCGGCGACGGCAACAACCAGGAATCCTCCTCGGAGTCGGTCAACGCCTGGACGGGCCTGACCCTGTGGGCGCAGGCCGCCGGGGACGAGGCGATGGCCGAGCAGGCTCGCTGGATGCTCGCCAACGAGGCCGCCACCGCCATGGAGTACTGGGTCGCGCCCGAGCTGCCCGAGGGCTTCGGCGCCCCGTCGGTGGGGATCAACTGGCAGGGCAAGCGCGACTTCGCCACGTTCTTCAACGCCGACCCCGCCGCGGTCATCGGCATCCAGCTCATCCCCATGAGCCCGACGTCGGCGGCCTACCTCGGCGCCGAGCCGGAGGCTCTCCAGGCGCTCGTGGACCACGCCGTCCCCGGCGGTGACCCCACCGGTCGCCCGCTGGTCGACTACGTCGTCATGGCCCAGGCCCTCACCGACCCCGCAGCGGCCGAGGCGATGCTGGAGCGGCTGCCCGCGGAGCAGGTGGACAACGGCAACTCGCTGTCCTACCTCACCGCGTTCGTGTTCGCGCAGAAGTAGCGGAACTCGCACCGGCCGTTCTTACCGCCCGAGCTCTGCCCGCCACGGGTAGGAGGCCTGGGCGCCGCGCCGGCCGACCGCGACCGCGGCGACCTCGTTCGCCAGGGTCACCGCACCGGCCAGGTCCGCACCGGCGGCGAGCTCGGCGGCCAGCGCGCCGACGAACGCGTCGCCCGCGCCCGTGGTGTCGACGGCCTGCACCCGGTGCGCAGGTGTCCGGACCACATCACCGCCGCGTTCGGCATGGACGGCACCGCCGGCACCGAGGGTCACGACCACCGACAAGGGTCCCAGGGCCAGGAGCGCGTCCGTCATCTCGGCCGGCGACATCCCCGTGGTCCCGCCGGGCACGAGGAAGTCGGCCTCGGACTCGTTGACGACGAGGGGGTCGCAGAGCGCGAGCACCTCGTCGTCCAGCATGGCTGCAGGGGCCGCGTTCACCAGGACCCGTGATCCGGCGCGGTGCGCGTGCGTCGCGACGTGAGCGACCGTGTCCAGCGGGATCTCGAGCTGGAGCACCACGATCGCCGCACCCGCCCAGGTCGCGCGGCAGCCGTCCAGCAGCTCCGGTGTCATGCGGCGGTTCGCCCCGGGCGAGACGATGATCGAGTTCTCTCCGTCAGGGGTGACCAGGATGATCGCGTTGGCGCTCGGCAGGTCCGCGACGTGGAGCCTGCCGGTGTCGACGCCGGCCTCGGCGAGGGAGGTGCGGAGCATCTGACCGTAGGCGTCCGGGCCGACGCAGCCGATGAAGGCGACGCCGGCGCCGAGGCGGCCGGCCGCGACGGCCTGGTTCGCGCCCTTGCCTCCGGGCATCACCACCAGGTCCGAGCCGAGGATGGTCTCCCCACCGCGGGGCCGGTGGTCGATCTCCAGGATCAGATCGGCGTTGGCCGAGCCGATGACGACGACGTCGGACTCAGACACGTCCACTTCCTTCACTGGGCTCTGCTGGGATCCCGACAGACCGCGGGGTCGGGACGACCTGGCTTCCGCGGTCTGTCGGCGAGAGGACTACAGGGCCAGGACGGCCTGCTCACGGTCCCGGAAGTACGTGACCGTATCGCGGACGAGAACGTCCAGCTTCGCCGGGTCGGGACGGCCGTTGCGCGCGTGGTACGGCGCGCCCCCCGGTCCGAGCGGCTCGGGTGTGACAAAGCGACCGGGCGCGTTGTGACCGATGAGGTACAGCGCCATGATGATCGTGTCGAGATCCATCGACCCGTCACCCAGCGCCGTGCGGTTGCTGTCGGCCATGTGGAGGTTCACGAGCGCGTCGCCCGCCTGCAGGATCGCCCGCGGGATGTTCGTCTCCTCGGACTGCATGTGGTACACGTCGCCGTTGATGTGCGCGACACCCGGGTGACCCACCGCATCGATGTATGCGAGCGCATCGGCCACCGTGTGAACGAGCGACACCTCGGCCGACCGGATCGGCTCGATGGCTGCCTTGACCCCGTTCGTGACGAACGTGTCCGCGACGAGCCGCAGTGCCCTGACGCTCCGGTGGAGCTCGGAGCTGTCGTAGGCGTCGGGGCGTCCGACGGCGCCGGGGACGACGAGGAGGTAGTGGCCGCCGACCGCGGCGGTGAAGTCCACCTCACGCCGGATGTAGTCGAGCGCCTCCTGCTGCTGAACGGGGCGGTTGCTCGACAGGTCGTTGTCGTCCGAGAACATCCCGCAGACGCCCGAGACGGCCAGACCGTGGCGTTGCAGGATCTCCATGGTCTCGTCCACGCGGTACCCGAGGTCGGGTCCGTAGTGGTTGCCATGAAGCTCGATGAACCTCAGGCCCGCCGTCTCCAGACGGGCGCACGAGACGTCGAGCTCCTCGATGCCGAATCCCCAGTTCGACCACGAGAGGTTGAGGGGGGTGGTGAAGCGGCTCGGGTCCGACTGCTTGGCCTCGAGGAAGTCGTGGCGGATCTCTTCACGCCACTTGTCAACATTCTGCATGTGTCCGGCTCTCCTGTAGTGCCGTCCCGTCGGGCGGCGCGACGTACTCTCGTGCTGGGGCGGCCGAGCGGTGCCCGGCCGCCCCGTGCGTGTCAGAGGTACTCGGCGACGTTCGACTCGTCGATGACGATGACGTCGACAGGCTGGTCCTCGGGGACGGTCTCCCCGGCTGCGACCTTGATGGCGTCCTCGACCGACATGGAGCCCATGAGCTTGGACTGCTGGGCGATGGTCGCGACCAGCTCTCCTGCCTCGACCGCGGCAACGGCGTCGGCGCCGCCGTCGATACCGATGACCTTGACCTCACCGAGCATGTTGGCGCTGCGCATCGCCTCGATGGCGCCCAGCGCCATCTCGTCGTTCATCGCGAGGAAGCCGGTGATGTCAGGGTTGGCCTGCAGCATGTTCTGAGCGACGCTCAGCCCCTCCGAGCGCTGGAAGTTGGCTGTCTGGGAGCCGACCACCTCGATGTCGGGGTAGTCGGCGAGCACGTTCTCGAAGCCCTGGCCACGGTCGATCGTCGGGCTGGCCCCGGGGACCCCCTCGAGGATGGCAACCTTGCCCTCGCCGCCCATCGCCTCGAAGAGCGTCTCGGCGGCGATCTCGCCGGCAATCACGTTGTCGGTGCCGAGGTGCCCCAGAACCTCGCCGCCGTTGGCGCGCCGGTCCACGGTGATGACCGGAATGCCCGCCTCGTTGAGCGCCTCCACCGAGCTGATGATGGCGTCACCATCGGTCGGGTTGAGAATCGCCACGTCGACACCCTGGGAGATGAAGTTGAGGATGTCGTTCGCCTGCTGCGAGGCGTCGTCGCTCGCGTCCGCGACCGTCACCTCGATCCCGGCGGCCTCGGCGGCCTCGGTGACCCCCTCCTCCATGGAGACGAAGAACGGGTTCTGCAACGTGGAGATGGAGAAGCCGATCACGGGGCCGTCGGCTCCGGCCGCCGTGTCGTCCACCGTGCCGGGGGCCGGGTCGCCACCCGAGCAGGCGGAGAGCGCGAGGGCGCTCGTCATCGCGAGTGCGGCGGCCAGTGTCTTGTTGATACGCATGTGAGTCCTCATCGTCGAGTCGGTGGCTGAATGCCTGGTCGTGCGATTGCTGCAGATGTGGTTGGCCCGGTCGTCGGGCATGACACGTGGTGCGTTCTCAGCTGCGGGCCGCCTCCCGTCGCTGCCGAAGGTTCTCGATCAGCACGGCTCCGGCGATGACCAGGCCGATGACGACCTGCTGCCAGAAGCTCGAGACGTTCATGAGGTTCAGGCCGTTCCGGAGTACCCCGATGATGAGGACCCCGATGGCTGTACCGGCGATCGACCCGTAGCCACCGGCGAGGCTCGCCCCGCCGATGACGACGGCGGCGATGACGTCGAGCTCGATGCCCGTGCCGGCGGTGGGCTGGGCGGAGCTCAGCCTCGCCGTCATCAGGACGCCGCCCAGCCCGGCGAGCAGGCCGGCGACCGCGTAGACGCCCAGCGTCATCCGCTTGACCGGCAGGCCGGACAGACGCGCCACCTCGTAGTTGGCACCGAGGGCGAAGAGTCCGCGCCCGCTGGGCTTCCAGCGGAAGTAGGCGGCGGCCACCAGGAACAAGATGACCGCGATGAGCAGCGAGGAGGGCAGCCAGCCGCCGATGTAGTAGGTGGCCAGGTTGCGGAACTCGTCGGGGTAGCCGGACAGCGGCTTCCCGTCGAGGACCACCAGGGCGAGACCCCGGGCGACGGACATCATGGCCAGGGTCGCGATGAAGGCGGGCAGGCGCCCGTAGACCACCATGAGGCCGTTGAGCACGCCAGCGACCAGACCGGTGGCCAGCGCAGCAAGGGCAGCGACCCAGATGTTGACGCCCTCCACGACGTGGAGGTATCCCACCACCGCGCCGGCGAGGCCCAGAACCGCACCCACCGAGAGGTCGATGCCGCCGAGGATGATCACGGCCGTGCCGCCGATCGCGATGACGGCGAGGATCGCCACCTGCTGGCCGATGTTGAAGATGTTCGACCACGTCATGAAGGACGGGGACATGAGAGCCAGGAACGCGAAGAGCACGACGAGCGCGGCGAACGGTCCGGTGCTCGAGGGCAGCTTGCGTCGAAGCTTCGCCTGCGGCGTGGCCGGACGGGATGCCGCTCCGGCCGCTCCGCCGCTGGGCGACGTTGCCGTCGTCGGTTGGGACATCTGGTCTTTCCTCTCGGTACCTGCTGGGCGGTGCCTCCTGGCGTCCACCAGGAGGCTGCGGATGGAGCTCCTAAGCGACGGCAAGAGCCATCACCGACTTCTCGTCAGCCTCTGACCGGTCGACGATCCCGGCCTGCTTGCCGTGGCTGAGCACCAGCACCCGGTTCGACAGGCCGAGGACCTCGGGCATCTCGCTGCTCACGACGATCACGGCCGCACCGAGCTTCGCCAGCTCGTGGATGATCGAGTAGATGGCCGCCTTTGCGCCGACGTCGATGCCGCGGGTCGGCTCGTCGAAGATGATGATCTGGGGGTTGAGCATCAGCCACTTCGCGATCACGACCTTCTGCTGGTTGCCGCCGGAGAGGGTCTGCGCGAGCTCGGGGAGGTGTCCCTTGAGGCCGACGTCGCGGGAGATCTTCTCGACCTCGCGCGCGAGCCCGCGGTTGTCGACGACTCCCCTGAGGAGTCCTCGCTTCGGCAGGCCGATGTTGTCGGCGATCGTGATGCGCTGAGCGAGCCCGGCCTCACGTCGGTCCTCGGGGATGAGCGCCATGCCGTGCCGGACGCCGTCGATCGGCGAGTGGACGTCGACCTCGCGGCCGCCGACGCGGATGGATCCCGACGTGGCGGGCTCGGCGCCGCTGATCGCGTTGACCAGCTCGCTGCGCCCGGAGCCGACGAGCCCGGCGATGCCGAGGACCTCTCCGCGCCGCAGCGTGAAGCTGATGTCGGTGAACGCGCCCCTGCGCGTGAGGTTGACGACCTCGAGCGCCACCTCGTCGGTCGGGTCGACCGGGTCGGGGTAGATGTTCTCGATCGCCCGCCCCACCATCGCCTCGACCATGGCGCTCTTGGGCACGTCCCCCGTCGGCCAGCCGCCCACCCTCGCGCCGTCACGCAGCACGACGATCTCGTCGGCGACCCGGGCGATCTCCTCGAGACGGTGCGTGATCCAGACGATCCCCACTCCACGGGACCTGAGACTGTCGGCGATCCCGTAGAGAATCTCCACCTCCTCCTGCCCGAGGGTGGCCGTGGGCTCGTCGAAGACCAGGACCTTCGGGTCCTGGGAGAGCGCCTTGGCGATCTCGACGAGCTGCTGGACCGCGATGGAGCAGGTGGCGGTGGAGGTGTCCGGTGCGAGACGGAGTCCGACCTGCGCGAGGAGCTCGGCCGCGTGCGCGTTCATGGCGCGGCGGTCGACCATCCCGTACCTCGTGGGCTGCCGGCCGATGAAGATGTTCTCGGCGAGGGTGAGGTTGGGCAGGAGCGACAGCTCCTGGTGGATGAGGACCACGCCGGCCTCGGCGGCGTCCTTGGGTCCCGCCGGCGTGAAGGGCTCCCCGTCGAGAGTCATCGAGCCGCCGTCCGGCGCGTGGACACCGGACAGGACCTTCATGAGGGTGGACTTCCCCGCCCCGTTCTCACCGATGAGTGCCACCGTGCGCCCGTAGCGGACCTCGAGGTCGACGCCGTCGAGCGCGCGGGTGCCCGGGAACGTCTTGACGATCTGCTTCACCTCCAGGGCCACGCCGCCCCGGGTGTCGGTCGTTGCCATGGGGCTCAGATCCCCAGCTCGACGTTGCCGGGGCCGAAGTGCTTGAGCACCACGAGCGGCTCGGAGTCGCTGGTGTTCTCGATGCGGATGCCGCGCCGTGCGGCAGCAGCCGTGACGAAGTACTCGTCCCGGGTGAGCTCGTTGATGCGCACCATGGTGATCGTGGCGAGGGGCTGGCCGTCGATCGTGCCGTGTCCCTGGGTCGCGATGAGGCCGTAGGCGTCCTGCTCGTCGATGACCGCAACCCTGCCGGGGTTGACGGTGAGCTCCTTGGCGCTGAATGCCGTGGAGCGGTAGACGATCCACCGCTCGGTGAAGTCCTCGCCTCCGTGGGCGAGCGAGAAGTCCGTCTCGTACGGGCTGAGCGCGCGGTTCTGGTGGAACGTCGGGTCGACGTTGCGCTCCCAGTCGAGCATCTCGACGAGGTAGGCGTAGTCGCCGTGGTGCTCCGGCGGTACGTCCTTCCAGAGCAGGTCCGCAGCGACCTCCATGTTGTTGCTCCACGACTCGTACATGGACAGCACGTCGCTCGCGGCCTGCGGCTCGTAGGTGCACACGCTCGACGGCGCATGGAGGATCCCGGCCGGGACGTCCCAGCCCTCGCCCAGACGGGTGCGGTACCCGATCGAGAGGTCGGTGATCCGGTTGTCGCCGCCGCGCTCGTGACGCACGAGGTGGTCGATCAGCTGCTCCGGGGTCGTCTCCGGGTGCAGACCCAGGTAGGTGATCGACTGCTCGCCCAGGTAGTTGTTCATCTGGGGGGCGTAGTAGTAGGCCTCGGGCTTGCCGACCTTCCCGATGAGGTTGGCGTGCTGGTCCATCGGGTGCATGTGGAAGGGAAGCGGCAGCCAGTTGTCGAAGAACTTCGAGTACGCGGGCCACTTGCCGTGCTCACGCCACAGCCGCTCCCCGATGATCGCGTCCTTGTGTGCGTCGATGAGCTCGTCCAGCGGGACGAGGACGCCACTGGGGTCGACCACGAGGCTCAGACCCTCGTACGGCCCGGTGCCGGGGCCGTTGTCCGCGCGGATGGCCGAGCCGAGCCACCGCTCGTCGATGCCGCCCCGGCCCTTGGCGAACGGGTAGTAGTCGTCAGGGTGGAGCCGGAGGCGCCGGCCGGGAGTGCAGAACGCGCGGGGCACCCAGCTCGGGGCGAGCCGGAGGACGCCGTCGGACGCGTTCGCGACTCGGTCCATGGCTGCCTGCGAAGAGTCCACCGGCAGGTCGAACGTGGTTTCTGGAGTCTCTGACACCGAATTGTCCTTCCGGGACGTGGTCGGCCGTACCGGCCGCTGAGAGGGAGAGTGGTTAGCGGGAGTGAGGCAGACCCTTGGCGAGGACGACGTTCGCCCACAGGCGCAGCTCACCGGTGGAGATGATGAGTCGGGCACGCTCGACGAGGTCGTAGTAGGACCACCGGTCGACGAGGACCCGGTCCTGCGAACCGGCGGCGTCGAGGAGTTCCTCCTGCACGGGCGTGAGCGCGGCGGCCCCGCTGTCCATCAGGACGGGGGGGTTGTCCGCGTCGATGGGGAACACCTCACGGATGGCGCGGGTCATGGTGACCACGTCCACGCCGGGTACCTCGACGCACTCGGCGGCGAAGCGGTGGGCCGGGAAGTTGGCGTCGACGACGGCGACGAGGTCCGAATGCCCCATCTCGTCGAGCGGCTTGAGCATGGCTCCGGTGAGGAGCGGGTTGATGCCCGTGAGCATGTCGATCTCCTTCGATCGGTCGGTCGTGCGGTGACCTGTCAGTGCTGGCCGTAGACGTTCTGGTACCGCTCGTACAGGGAGTCGATGTCGCTCTGGGGGATGCGGGTGGGCTCGCCCAGCTGGCGGGAGATGTGGACCGTGCGGGCGACCTCCTCGACCATCACTGCGGCCTTGACCGCCGCGCGGGCGTCCTTGCCGATGGTGAACGGGCCGTGGTTGGCCATGAGGACCGCCGGGGACCGCGAGCCCGACAGGGTCTCGACGATGCCGCGGCCGATGGAGTCGTCCCCGATGAGCGCGAACGGCCCCACGGGGATCTCCCCGCCGAACTCGTCCGCCATCATCGTCAGCACGCACGGGACCGGCTCGCGCCGCGCCGCCCACGCCGTGGCGTAGGTGGAGTGGGTGTGCACCACCCCGCCGACCTCGGGCATGTGTCGGTAGACGTAGGCGTGGGCGGCGGTGTCCGAGGAGGGCTGGAGCCGCTCGTCGGTGCCGTCGTCGATCTTGGTCCCGTCCAGGTCGCACACGACCATGACCTCCGGGGCGAGCTCGTCGTAGGAGACCCCCGAGGGCTTGATGACGAACAGGTCGGCGCCCGCGACCCGCTCCGAGACGTTCCCCGCGGTCCACACCACGAGCTCGTTGCGGGGCAGCTCCGCGTGCAGCGCGGCCACCCGCTCACGGGTCGCCGCCACCGCCGCGCGCACGTCCTCGGCGAGGTCGTCGGGGCGGATCACGACGCCAGCCTTGCGGCCCGCAGCACGCACACCCTCGGTCAAGAACACCGTCGTCCACTTCCCGCTTCTCGTCGTCGATCCGCTTCCGAGACTCGATGTTACCGGTAACACCAGCCACAGTGTCAAGCCGCGTGTGACCGGTAACATTGGACCATGGCCCGGAGTACTGTTACCGGTCACACGCCGGGGCGTCACAGGCCGATCTGCGTCCCGCAGAGCCGCTCCTGACGGACTCCACAGATCGAGATCGGACGCAGAAGACGGAGAGGACACGCAGGTGACCAGCGCTTCGAGGTCGGCGCGGTCCCTGGCTGCGGATGCCACGATGGGGGCGGGCCAGGGTCACCTGGGCGGCCGGCGCGTGAAGGGGGTTGCCGTGAACCGACCTCCGATCGCTCGGATGCGCGACGTCGCCCGGCGCGCGGGCGTGTCCCATCAGACCGTCTCGCGAGTCATCAACAACCCCGACCAAGTCAGCCCCGCGACGCGCGCCCGGGTCGTGAGAGCCATCGAGGAGCTCGGCTACAAACGCAACTCGGCCGCCCGCGCCCTGTCAGTGAACCGGTCGGGAACGATTGGTGTCATCGACTCCGGCTCACGAGTCTTCGGCCAGGAAGTCATGCTCGTCAGTGTCGAGGGCGCCGCCCGGGACGCCGGTTACGCCACCAGCGTCGCTCTGGTGCGCAGCCAGGACGACGAAGGTGTCCGGGAGGCTTTTGAACACCTCGTCGAGCTCCACGTCGAGGGCATCGTCGTGATGGGAAACACGGTGGCTCTCGCCGAGGCGGCTGCTCACGTCGCTACCCGTATACCCCTGGCGATGGTGTCGTCGAGCGAGGTTCACGCTCCCCAGATCATCCGCGTCGCTCCGGCCACCGCCGAAGCCGGACGCGTCGCCACAAGGCACCTCGTCGAGCAGGGTTTCCGCCGCATCGCCCACATCGCCGGCCCGGAGGGCTGGCTCGACGCCCACGCCCGTGAAGCAGGATGGCGCACCGAACTGGCGGCACACGGGCTCGCGGACGGCCCTGTGTACAGGGGCGACTGGATGCCCGAGGCGGGATACCGGGCGGGACGGACCATCGCGTCCTCCGGTCGCTTCGACGCAGTCTTCGCAGCCAACGACCACATGGCACTCGGAGCACTGTTTGCCTTTTCCGAGGCGGGCCTGCGCGTTCCGGACGACATTGCGATCATCGGATTCGACGACATTGTCGGCACGGCATTCTTCCAACCCCCGTTGAGCACGATCCGACAGAATTTCGACCTCATCGGCAGACACTGCATCGACCAGCTTCTCGCCGCCATCAACGGCGAGGAGGCTCACGATGTGGTCGTACCCACCGAACTCATCGTCCGTGCGAGCTCGCTCCATACCGGCGTGTCGGGAGGCGGCTAGGGCGCCCCCACGTCGAGGTGCCCGACCGCTGCTAGGAGAGCGCTGAACAATGCGTGTCCTTGCCCGGTGTGTGGGTCGGGTTCGGGAACGCTTGGGGTTATGCAGGGTCGATCGCGAGATCAGCGGGATCTGTTCGACGCGGAGTCGATGGCCGGGAACTTGCTCGAGCGGGGCAGTGTGTTCGCGTTCTTGGCCGAGCAGCGGTTGACGTTGTTCCCGGAGGAGATGTTCGCGGACTTGTTCCGCTCCTCGCGGGGACGTCCGTCGGTGCCGGCGGACGTGGTCGCCGCCGTCTTGGTGCTCCAGGCCTTGCATGGCCTGTCCGACCGGGAGGCCACCGAGGCCGTGGCGTTTGATCTGCGGTGGAAGGCGGCCTGCGGCCTGGGCGTCCAGGCGCCGGCGTTCCACCCGACGACGTTGACGTACTGGCGCCGCCGCCTCGCGGCGTCGGAGCGGCCGAACCGGATCTTCGAGGCCGTCAACGCGGTGGTGATGGAGACCGGGGTGCTGCGCGGGAAGAACCGGCGGGCGCTGGACTCCACGGTGCTCGAGGACGCGGTCGCCACCCAGGACACCGTGACCCAGCTGATCGCCGCGATCCGCCGGGTCGCCCGGGAGGTCACCGGCGGCAAGGAGCTGGTCGCCGCGCACTGCACCCGCCACGACTACTCCTCGCCGGGTAAGCCGCGGATCGCCTGGGACGATCCCGGCGCGCGGGACGAGCTCGTCTCGGCCCTGGTGAGCGACGCGCTGGCGTTGCTGGCTCACCTGAACGTCGGGTCCCTGGAGGAGGACGAGGCCCAGGTGGTGGCCTTGTTGGCGGTGGTCGCCGGGCAGGACGTCGAGCCGGCTGAGGGCTCCGACGGTACGGACGGGCGCTGGCGCATCGCGCGCAAGGTGGCCTACGACCGGGTGATCTCCACCGTCGATCCCGCGACGCGCCACGCGCACAAGACCGTGGCCCAGCGCCGGAACGGGTTCAAGGCCCATGTCGTGGTCGAGCCGACGACGGGGCTGTTCACCGCCACGAAGCTGACCAAGGCCGCCGGGCCGCAGTCCGCCGACGGGAGCGTCGGGACGGACCTGCTGGCCGCGGACACCACCCTGTCTCCCGAGTCCGCCGAGCCCGCCGAGGACGCAGCACAGGCCGAGGATGCCCCGCAGGCCATGGCAGGGCCGCAGGCACCGGCCCGGCAGATCCCCGTCGAGGTCCTCGCCGACTCCGCCTACGGCACCGGCGAGGCGCTGGCCGCCCTGGAGGCGGCTGGGCACACCGCGATCATCAAGCCCTGGCCCCTGCGCCCGGCCGTCCCGGGCGGGTTCACCCTCGAGGACTTCACCGTCGATGAGGCCGCCGGCACCGTGACCTGCCCGAACGGGCTGACCCGCACGATCAGTCCCAAGCGGAAGGTCACCTTCGGGGCCGGCTGCCGCGGCTGCCCGCTGCGGGATCGCTGCACGACCTCGGCCCGTGGCCGCAAGCTCGACCTGCACCCCCACGACGGGCTCCAGCGCGCCCACCGCGCCCGAGCCCAGCAGCCCGGGTTCCAGGACACCTACCGCACTCTGCGGCCGATGGTCGAACGCTCCATCGCCTGGCTCACACGCGGCAACCGCAAGGTCCGCTACCGCGGGATCGCCAAGAACGACCACTGGCTCCACCATCGCGCCGCCGCCATCAACCTCAAGCGCCTACTCACCCTCGGTCTGCAGCGCACCGGCGGGACCTGGGTGATGGCTACCGCGTGAAGCAGCCGCGCAGCCTGGTCCCACAGCGGTCCCCGGGCACACAATGGGCCCCGCGGGCAGGCCCGACCTCGTGTCCAGCCAGGTGCTGTGACCGCCGCCAGACGGCCTTGAGGCAACCTGCCCGCTCAGCCTCACCCCGCACCACCAGCAAACAGCGCCTTGTTCAGCGCTCTCCTAGTGTCCTGCGCCGGTAGTTCGTTGAAGAAGTCGTTTGAGTGAGTCGAGGATCTGCTCGGCGGTCTTGGTCCAGATGAAGGGCTTGGGGTCCTCGTTCCAGGCTTTGACCCAGTTGCGGATGTCGGCCTCGAGGGCCTGGACGCTGCGGTGGTCGGATCGTTGGAGCAGGTCGGCGGTGACGTAGGCGAAGAACCGCTCGACCTGGTTCAGCCAGGACGAGTACGTCGGGGTGAAGTGCATGTGGAAGCGCGGGTGTGCCGCGAGCCAGCGGTTGACCGTGGGGTGCTTGTGGGTGCCGTAGTTGTCGCAGATCAGGTGGACGTCGAGGTGGTCGGGGACCTCGGTATCGATCTTGGTCAGGAACTTCTTGAACTCCACGGCGCGGTGCTTGCGGTGCAGTGAGGAGATCACGGTGCCGTCGGCGGTGTTGAACGCCGCGAACAGGCTGGTGGTGCCGTGCCGGACGTAGTCGTGGGTGCGTCTCTCGGGCATGCCGGGCATCATCGGGAACGCCGGCTGGGACCTGGCCAGGGCCTGGACCTGGGACTTCTCGTCCACGCACAGCACCACCGCGGACTCCGGCGGTTGGAGGTAGAGCCCGATGACGTCGTAGACCTTCTCCACGAAGAGCGGGTCGTTGGAGAGCTTGAACCCGTCCTCGCGATGCGGCTTGAGCTCGAACGCCTTCCAGATCCGCCCGATGGTCGACCTGCTCAACCCGGTGCGCTCGGCCATCTTCGCCCGCGACCAGTGCGTGGCGTTCTTCGGTGTCGACTCCAGGGTCGCGACCACGACGTCCTCGACCTGCTCGACACTGATCGAGGCCGGCCGCCCCGGGCGCGGGTCGTCGCTCAGTCCGTCCAGACGGTGCTCGACGAACCGGGTACGCCACTTGCCCACCGTCGCCGCGGCGCACCCCAGGCGCGCCGCCACCGTCTTGTTGTCCAGCCCCTCCGCACACGCCAGCACGATGCGCGACCGCAACGCAAGCGCCTGGGACGACTTCGCCCTTCGCGACCAGCGCGTGAGCTGCTCGCGCTCGTGCTCGGACAGGACCAGCTCGGCCTTGGGGCGCCCAGATCGCGACATACCCCAGTCTACGACTTATGGTATGGATTTCTGGCGCACGACACTAGGTCTCCGGCGCGGCGTTCGCCTTCGGCACCACGGAGATCCCGCCCGAGGTCTCCAGCACCGCCCACTTGATCTGGTCCAGCCGCTCGAGCCCCTGCGTCTCGCGGGCGGCGGCGAGGACGTCGTCGGTGGAGATGTGCTCCTTGCGCATGACGGCGTCCAGCATCCTGCCGTCCTCGACGAGGATCACCGGGACGGACTCGGTGGCCCGCTGGAACGCCGGGAACCGCCACGCGAGGTAGTCCGAGCCACGGTCGAAGAGGAAGAGCGTGGCGATGACGAGGGCGGCGTGGGTGAGGGAGAAGTCCTCGCCGAGGAGCGCCTGCTGCGTGGCCTCGCCGACGATGAGGAGGATGATGAAGTCGAACGTCGTCACCTGGGACAGCGAGCGCTTCCCGGTGAGACGGAAGATCACCAGCAGCACCAGGTACACGGCCAGCGCGCGGAGCACGGCGTCCATGGACGAACCTCCTCAGGGCAGGACGAGCTGGGAGACGGCGACGGTGTCCGCCCCGACGGTGATCTCGCCGTCGAGCCGGCCGTACTTCGCGGCCCGGAACGTCAGGGTCATCTCGATCTCGCCGGGGCGCTCCACCGGCAGCTCGAGGATGACGCCGCCGGGGACGGCGAGCTGCTCGGACGGCTCGGGCGAGATGCTCTGCACGTCCACCCCGGAGAGCCAGGGCCCGGTGAGCTCGGCGGTGATGACGCCGTCCTGGACCGCGTCGGCGGCGAAGATCAGCGTGAGGCTCTCATCGGCCTCGTGGTGGGCGATCCGGTCGTACTCGACCGTGACCAGCCCGCCGTCGCTCTCGGTCACCGTCCAGCTCAGCGGGCCGGTGCCGAGCAGCCCGACCAGACCGGCGAGGACGAACAGGGCCAGCGCCACCCAGCCGATGCGTTGAGCGGTCCACTCCCGCCGCTGGAAGGACTCGTGCTGCCTGATCTCGAGATCCACCGCGACCTCCTACCGGTGCGCGCGAGCGCCGCGCGGGCCACCACCTCGGAACCTAGCGCCAAACCCGCAGGTCCGCCCGGACGCACCTACGATCGAGCCATGCCGGACCCGCACTTCTTCGACCGTCGCCCGGACCCGCCGACGGCGAAGGTCAACGCCATCACGCTGACCGTGACCGGCACGGTGGTGTGGATCCTGGCGACGGCGGTCGTGGGCTTCCTCAACCTCCGCGGCTCGGTCCCGGACGAGTGGCTGTGGATCTGCTTCGCGGGTTTGGGCATGGGGGTCGTCGGAGTGGCGTGGGGGTACGTGCACGAGTACCGCGCACGGCGACGCTCCGCCAGGGGCTGAGTACCTCCCGACGGCGGAGCGGCGCTCTACGCTGGGACCACACCCCCACGGGAGGTCGAGATGAGCGAGCAGCCCACGAAGACCGAGCAGGCCGGCGCCGACGGCGCGGCCACCGCGCCCGAGCGCGAGCACTACGACGTCTTCGACCAGCTCATGGACGCCGTCGCCGCGGGCGACCTCACCCAGGACGCGGCCATCGCGATCTACCGCGACCTCAAGCCCGTCGCGGTCCAGGAGGTCATCCCCGGGACCCCGCACCGGCACGAGCTCATCGCCAACACCGGCGAGGAGTGGTGCATCGACTGCGGCGGCCCGGCCCGGGCGTGCCCGGTGGGCAACGGCGCGCCGACCGAACGTGAGGGGCAGCCGTCGGCCAACGATCCCTTCGTCGCCGAGTGAGAGTGGTGTGCCGGGATCACTCGGCAACCGAGTGATCAGCCGCGGCCGGCATGCCCGATCGGTCAGGCCTCGCCCGACAGCGCGTCGACGAACCACGACGTGATGGTCGTCGGGTGGGTGATCGCCGTTCCGACGCAGACGGCGTGAGCGCCGGCCGCGAGCGCGGCGGCGGCCTGGGTGGGTGTGTGGATGCGCCCCTCGGCGATCACGGCGACGCCGACAGATGCGACCACCTGCTCGAGCAGCTCCAGGTCGGGGCCGTCGGTCCTCGGTCGCTCGCCGGTGTACCCCGCCAGCGTGGTGCCCACGAGGTCCGCACCCGCGTCCGCGGCGGCGAGGGCGTCGTCGAGCGAGCCGCAGTCGGCCATGACGAGGACACCCGCGGACAAGCCCGGGCCGCCGGGGCGCCCGCCCGGCCCACCGGTCCGCTCGCGCAGCCCCGAGATCGTCTTCGCCAGGGTGAGCCCATCCGGTCGCGGACGGCGGGTGCCGTCGACGGCGACGACGTGCGCGCCCGCAGCGGCGACGGCGATCGCGTGCTCCAGCGTGGGGGTGATGAAGACGCCGTCGGCGCCGTCCTTGATGAGCCCGATCACCGGGACGTCGACGGCGGCGACCACCTGGCGGATGTCCTCCGCGCCCTGTGCGCGGATGGCTGCGGCGCCGCCCGCCACCGCGGCGGCAGCCACCTGGGCCATCGTGCGCGGGTCGCGCATCGTCTCCCCGGGGTAGGCCTGGCAGGAGACGATCAGCCGTCCGCGCGTCGCCTCGACGACGTCTTGATCACCGCGAGCTCGTCCGGTGGCTGTGCCGTCACCACCGCGTCGGTTCATGCCGTCACCCCTTCGTGTTCTCGTCCGCGTTCCGCCAGGAGGTCCCAGGCGCCGCGGGCGGCGCCGACGATGGCCGCCTCGTTGCCGAGCGCGGCCCGCAGGAGCGGGATGCCGGCGAGCGGGTCGATGAGCTCGGCCCGCAGCGCGGCCTCCATCGTGTCCCACCACAGCTCGCCCGAGCCGGCCAGCCCGCCGGTCACCAGCACGGCGTCCGGGTCGAGCACCGTGACGATCCCCGCGGTGCCCCGGCCGACGGCGGTGGCGGAGTCGCGCACCGCGCGGACCGCGACCTCGTCACCCGCGGCGGCCCGGGCCACGACGTCGCGGGCGTCCGGACTCGCCACGTCGCCCCCGAGGGCCAGGTACCGGCGGTACAGACCCGGGCCGGCGCCGATGGCCTCGAGGTGCCCGAGCCGTCCGCAGGTGCACCGCAGACCCTCCGCACCGGGAACCGGCAGGTGCCCGATCTCGCCGGCCACGTGATGGGCGCCGCGCAGCGGTGACCCACCGAGCACCACCGAGCCGCCGACGCCGGTCCCGACCGCAACGACCAGGACGCTGCCGAGCCCGGCGGCCGCGCCGACCCAGGCCTCCCCGCTCGCGTGGGCGTCGACGTCGTTCTGCACGTGGACGCCGACCTCACCCATCTCGGGCGCGAGCCGCGCACGCACGCCGTCGGCGACGGCGGTGCCGGTCCAGCCGGGCAGGACATCGGTGGCGGAGACGATCCGGCCACGGCCGACATCGACGACGCCGGCCGTCCCAATGCCCACCGCGAGGCGGCCGCCGGTCGGCACTGCGTCCGCACGGCCCAGCCGGTCCGTGGTCCCGACGCCCGCCCGGGTCAGCTCGAGGACGAGCCCGGCGACGGCGTCGAGCACGGCAACCGGCCCGCCCGCGGCAGGGGTGCGCACCTCGAGCACCTCACCCAGCGTCCCGTCGGCCGCGACGAGCGCCCCGGCGGTCTTCGTGCCGCCGAGGTCGATCCCGACCACCGTTCGCTCCACGTCTGCTCCTCCTTCTCCGCCACCGCCGGGCCGGGGGCACGGCGCCACGCGCTACGCCCCCGGCCGCTGCGGATCCACCGGGTGGCCGGCCCGAGCGGCACCCGCCGCCCGGTCCAGCCACCCGGACCGTCCGGTCCTACCGTCGCACGGTCACGGTCAGCGGCTCGCTCACCGTCGTGCGGTGATGATGCCCTGGAACTCGAACACCGGCAGGTCGTCCTGCCCGGGTTCCTCCTCCGCGCCCGCGGCACCGGCCATGCCGGTGACCGCCAGCAGCGCCGCGCACAGCGTCGCCAGCGGCGCCCAGACCCTGCGGCGTTGTCGTGTCCTCATCGGTCGACCTCCGTTCCGTCCCGCTTCCTCGCGGGACTCGTGCGGCCCTCCGGCGGGCCATGCGGGAGGCCCTGAGCCGGTGGTGCTGGCGCGGTCCCGCCGGCCTGCGCCACTCAACTGAGTCATACGTAAAACAGCAAGACCCTTCCCGACGGCGATCCCGCCGTCCCAGCAGTCACCTCGGTTGCGCCCAGCGACCGTGGGTGACATCCGGACGAATCTCCTCGTGCCGAGCCCTTGTCGTTTTACGCAAAACCTGATTCGCTCACGCACATCGACCACGGAAGGACCCAAGGATGAGTCCGAGGACCCGGCGGGCCACTCAGGCCGACGTCGCCCGCCTCGCGGGCGTGAGCCAGACAACCGTCTCCATGGTGCTCACCGGCACCGGGACGGCGCAGCGCCGCGTCAGCGACGAGGTGCGCGAGCGGGTCCTGCGCGCCATCGAGGTCACCGGCTACGCGGCCAACCCCTTCGCCCAGCGTCTGGCCGGCGGCCGCACGAGCATCATCGGGGTCTACACCTACGAGTCGGTCTTCCCCCACTCGGCCGGCGACTTCTACCACCCCTTCCTCGAGGGCGTGGAGAACGAGGCCGAGCGCGCCGGCGTCGACCTGCTCATGTTCACCTCCCTCTCCGGCGCCGAAGGCCGCCGCCTCCAGGCCTCCGGCGGCCTGGGCCGCCTGCACGTGGCCGACGGGTGCGTCCTCCTCGGCCGGCACAGCCACACCGAGGACCTCGCCGAGCTGCTCAAGCAGGACTTCCCCTTCTCCTTCGTCGGGCGCCGCGAGGCCCCGGGCGGCAAGGTGCCCTACGCCGGCGCCGCCTACGACCTCGCCACCCAGCAGGTGGTGGAGAACCTCCTGGTCCTGGGCCACCGCCGGATCGTCCTCATCAGCGAGTACACCGACCACGAGTCCATCGAGGACCGCGCCCGCGGCTACCGCCGGGCGATGGCCCGCGCCGGCCTGCAGCCCGTCACCTTCGACGAGCCGGACCTCGGCTCCGGCGAGCTCCTCGACGCCCTGCGCCACGCCGGCGTCACGGCCGCCCTGGCCTCGTCCGACCTCGCCGCGCCCCTGCGCCGCGCCGCCCTGGCCCGCGGCCTCGACGTCCCCGGCGACCTCTCCATCGCCCGCCTGGGCGACCCGGAGCACCCCGACACCGAGGACGTCGACTGGTCCGGCTTCCTCATCCCCCGCCAGGAGATGGGCGCCGAGGCGCTGCGCGTCGTCCTGCGCCAGCTCACCCCCATCGAGGGGGACGAGGACCTCCAGGTCCTCATCCCGTGCGCGGTCGTCCCCGGGACGACCGTCGCGCGGCACCACTCCCCGGCCGGCCGGCCGGCTCCCAGCGGAAAGGCATGAGCGTGCACGAAGCACACACCCAGGTCCTCGTCGTCGGCGGAGGTCTCGGCGGCGTCGCGGCCGCCCTCGCGGCGGCGCGGCACGGCGCGTCGGTGATCCTCACCGAGGAGTTCGACTGGCTCGGCGGCCAGCTCACCTCCCAGGGCGTCCCGCTCGACGAGCACCCGTGGATCGAGGACTTCGGCTGCACCGCGTCCTACCGCCAGCTCCGTGACGGCATGCGGGACTACTACCGCCGCAACTACCCCCTCACCCCCGCCGCCTACGCCAAGCGCGACCTCAACCCCGGCGCGGGCTGGGTGAGCAAGATCTGCGTCGAGCCGCGCGTGGGCGTGGCGGTCCTGGACGAGATGCTCGCCCCGCACCGCTCCGGCGGGCGGATCCGCGTGCTGCAGCCGGTCCGCCCGGTGTCCGCCGAGGTCGACGGCGACGCCGTGCGTGCCGTCACCGTCGAGGATGTGCGCACCGGCGAGCGCACCACCATCACCGCCGACTACGTCGTCGACGCCACCGAGACGGGCGACCTGCTGCCGCTCACCGGGACCGACTACGTCACCGGCTTCGAGTCCGCGGCGGAGACGGGGGAGCCCAGCGGCCCGGCGGGGGCCCAGCCCGAGAACATCCAGGCGGTCAGCGTCTGCTTCGCCATCGAGCACCTCGACGGCGACCACACCATCGACCGGCCCGAGCAGTACGACTACTGGCGCAGCTACGCGCCGGACTTCTGGGGCGGGAACCTCCTCGGCTGGGCCGCCCCGCACCCGCGCACCCTCGAGGTGGTCGAGCGCCACTTCGAGCCCAACCCCGGCGACGACGCCCTCGCGGTCTTCGCCGACCAGAGCCTCAACCCCGGCGACGGCAACCTGTGGACCTTCCGCCGCATCGCCGCGAAGGACCTCTTCGAGCCCGGCACCTACCCCAGCGACATCACCCTGGTGAACTGGCCGAGCATCGACTACTTCGACGGCCCCCTCATCGACGTCCCGACCGATGTGGCCGCCGCCCGCCTCCACGACGCCCGGCAGCTGAGCCTGTCGATGCTGTACTGGATGCAGACCGAGGCCCCGCGCCCCGACGGTGGCGCCGGCTGGCCGGGGCTGCGTCTGCTCCCCGAGGTCATGGGCACGGCGGACGGTCTGGCCATGGCGCCCTACCACCGTGAGGGCCGGCGCCTCCGGGCGCTGGAGACCGTGCGCGAGCAGGACGTCTCCCTCGCCATCCGCGGCGAGGGCGGGGCGCGCCGCTACCCCGACAGCGTCGGGGTGGGGATGTACCGCATCGACCTGCACCCCTCCACCGGCGGCGACACCTACATCGACGTCGGCGCCGAGCCCTTCGAGATCCCGCTCGGCACGCTCATCCCCCGCACCACCACCAACCTGCTCGCCGGCTGCAAGAACATCGGCACCACCCACATCACCAACGGCTGCTACCGCCTCCACCCGGTGGAGTGGAACGTCGGGGAGGTCGCCGGCGTCCTCGCGGCCACCTGCCTGCAGGACGGCACCACCCCCCACCAGGTCCACGCCGACCCCGCGCTCGTCGAGCGCCTGCAGTCCCGCCTCGTCGCCGACGGCGTCGAGCTGCGCTGGCCGGAGCACGTCCGTGGCTACTAGTCCCCTCCCACCCCGCACACCCGACCGCCGCCGCCCGGCGCCCGGTCACGCCAGAAGAGGAGTTCTCATGGTTCAGCGTCGAACAGTCCCCGCCCTCGCCCTGCTCATGCTCGGCGCCGGCACCCTCGCCGCCTGCTCGTCGGGCGGCGACGACGCTGGCTCCGGCGGCGATTCCGCCACGGAGGCCGCCGGCCCGGTGGACCTGCGCATGACCGTGTGGACCGCGAGCGAGGACCACCTCGCCCTCTTCGACGAGATCGCCGCCGAGTACGTCGAGGAGAACCCCGACGCCTTCTCCTCGGTCACCTTCGAGGCGGTGCCGTTCGAGGACTACACGACCACCCTGACCACCCAGCTCGCGGGCGGCAACACCCCCGACCTCGCCTGGATCTTCGAGTCCAACGCCCCGGAGTTCGTCCAGTCCGGCGCCCTGGCCGACATCAAGCCCACCCTCGAGGGCGCCGAGGGCTACGAGTTCGACGACATCCTCCCCACCGCCCTGGACCTGTGGTCCGCGGACGAGGGGCTCTACGCCTACCCGTTCTCCAACTCCCCGTTCGTCATGTTCGTCAACACCGACCGCATCGCCGAGGCCGGCCAGGACAGCCCCGCCGAGCTCGTCGAGTCGGGCGGCTGGACCTTCGACGCCGCCCGCGAGATCTCCACCGCCACCACCGAGCAGCTCGGCGGCGCCGGCCTCATCGTGCGCGACTTCAACTACAGCCTGTGGGAGAACCTCGCCACGGTGTGGGGCGGCTGGGGCGCGTCGCCCTGGTCCGAGGACGGCACCCAGTGCACCTTCACCGAGCCGGAGATGGTCGAGGCGATGACCTGGCTGCACGAGGCCACGTTCGCCGACGGCGCGATCCCCGGTCCCGGCACCAACGCCGACTTCTTCGCCGGCGACGTCACCATGACCATCACCCAGATCTCGCGCGCCTCCTCCCTCGACGGCAGCTTCGAGTGGGACGTCGTCCCGCTGCCCGAGGGCCCCGCGGGCCGGCAGAACGTCATCGGCCAGGCGGGCATCGGCGTCTTCGAGAACGGCGACAACCCCGAGGTCGCGGCGGACTTCCTCGCCCACTTCACCAGCCCGGAGAACGCCGAGAAGCTCGCCACGTACTTCCCGCCGCCGCGCGAGTCGCTGCTGACCGCCGAGACCCTCGTCGCAGCCAACCCGCTGCTGAGCGAGGAGCAGCTCGAGGCCGTGGTCATCGGCGGCATCACCGACGCCACCACCAAGCCCGCGCACGCGAACTTCGCCGAGCTCCAGACCACCGTGCGCGGCGAGCTCGACGCCCTGTGGAACGAGGGCGCCGACGTCGAGGCAGTCCTGGGCGACGTCTGCGCCGCGGCCGAGCCGCTGCTGCAGGACTGATCCATGGCGGTCCTGGCCACCAGCCTCCGGGCGGACCGGCGTCAGCGCCGGTCCGCCTGGCGGCGCCGCGACGCCGCTACCGGGCTGCTCTTCGTCAGCCCGGCGGTCCTCGGCTCGCTCGCCTTCGTCATCGCGCCCCTCGTGGCGGTGGTCTGGTACAGCCTCCACGAGTGGAACGTCCTCGCCGCGACCTTCACCTTCGAAGGTGCGGCCAACTACGAGCGCATGCTCGCCGACAAGGCCCTGCACGCCTCGCTCGCCGCGAGCGGCTGGTTCTCCCTCGGCCTGGTGGTGCTCAACATCTCCCTGGCGCTCGGGCTCGCCGTCCTGCTCAACCAGCGCCTGCCCGGCACCACGTTCTTCCGGGTCGCGTTCTTCTCCCCCGTGGTCGTCTCGCTCGTGGCGTGGACGATCGTGTGGGGGTTCCTCCTGCAGGTCGACGGCGGCATCAACTCCGCCCTCGGCGCGGTCGGGATCGACGGCCCGAACTGGCTGCGCGGCAACGTCACGGCGATGGTCGCCGTCGTCGTCGTCCAGGTGTTCAAGAACGTCGGCCTCAACATGATCCTGTTCCTCTCGGCCCTGCAGTCGGTGCCGGAGGAGATTCAGGAGGCGGCCACGCTCGACGGCGCCGGCCCGTGGCGGCGGTTCGTCTCGATCACGATGCCGATGATCAGCCCGACCATCCTGCTCGTCTCGATCCTCACCATCGTCGGCTCGCTGGAGACCTTCGCCCTCATCGACGTCCTCACCCAGGGCGGCCCGGGCAACTCCACGACGGTGCTCGTGTACTACCTCTACCGGCAGGCGTTCGAGTTCAACGAGTTCGGCTACGCCAGCGCGATCGCGGTGCTGCTCTTCGCGATCGTCCTCGCCCTGACGCTGCTGCAGTGGCAGACCCGAAAGCGGTGGGTGTTCCATGAAGTCTGACCAGACCGTCGCCCCCGAGCGGCCCGCGGCCACCCCGCCGCCGCCCGGCCCGGCGCCCGAGCCCGTCAGCTCCGCGCAGGCCCCCCGGCGCCGCCCGCGCCGGCCCGGCCGGTGGGTCCTCGTGGCCGTCATGGCCGTGCTCTCGGTGCCGTTCCTCTTCCCCACGTGGTGGATGGCCACGTCGTCCATGAAGACGGCGAGCGAGATCCTCCGCGTGCCGCCGACCGTCTGGCCGGCCGCGCCCTCGCTCGAGCCGTACGTCCAGGTCTTCGCGCTACAGCCGTTCGCCCAGCAGTACTGGAACTCGCTCTACATCGCCGCGGTCGTCACGATCGGGACGATCCTCGTGGCCTCGCTCGCCGGGTACGCCTTCGCGCGGATCCAGTTCCCGGGGGCGAACCTCCTGTTCATCCTCGTGCTCGTCGGGCTGCTCATCCCCACCGAGGTGACGATCGTCCCGCTGTTCCGGATGGTGAACTCGCTCGGGCTCATCGACACCCACTGGCCGCTCGTCGTCATCCCCATCCTCGGGGCGCCGAGCGTGCTGGCCACGTTCATCATGCGCCAGTTCTTCCTCGGCCTGCCGCACGAGCTGGAGGAGGCCGGCCGGATGGACGGCCTGAGCCGGTGGGGGATCTTCTGGCGCATCGCCTTCCCGCTGGCCCGCCCGGCCATCGCCGCGGTCGCGATCTTCACCTTCCTCAAGTCCTGGAACATGTACCTCGAGCCGATCGTGTACCTCTCCAGCCGGGAGAACTTCACCCTCCCCCAGGCGCTGACCCAGTACGTCGACGCCTACGGCGGGCCCATCTGGAACGTCCAGCTCGCCGCGACGACCCTCACGGTCATCCCGGTCCTGGTCGTCTTCGTCGTCGCGCAGCGCCACTTCATCCAGGGCCTCGCCCAGACCGGCCTCAAGGGGTGATAGCGACCCCGACCGGGTGACCTGAGATCACCCGCCCGTCCTACGAGAGCGCCCGGTGCGCCGCCCACGCGGCGTACCGGGCGCTCGCGTGCCGACACACTGTCGTCCCGGCTCCCCGCACCTACCGAACCGGCCCGTGATCCGCGAGGATGTCCGCGAGCCCTTTGGAGATGCCCATGAGCCTGCGCGCCGTCCGCGGGACCCGAGTTGCGGCCGCCACGGCCGCGCTCCTCACCACGATCGCCGTCGCGCTGGCCGGCAGCGCCGGCGCAGCACCGGCCCCGGCGAAGGCGGCGTACATCGTCACCCTCGAGACCGACACCGACGCCCGCGGGATCGCCCGCGCCCTCCAGGTGGTCCCCCGGCACGTCTTCACCGAGGTGCTCGACGGCTTCGCCGCCGACCTCACCGCCGGACAGGTGCACGCACTGCGGGCCAACCCTCACGTCGCCGCCGTCGAGCTCGACCACGTCGCCCGGGCCGTGGAGCCGGTGCCCACAGCACCGGCCGAGCCACTCGCCACCGCCACCACCGCCGTCACCACAGCCGCCGCGCAGCCCCTGCCCGCCACGGGCGAGCTGTGGGGCCTGGACCGCATCGACCAGGCCGCCCTGCCGCTGGACAACACCTACGGATACGACGAGACCGGGGACGGCGTGACCGTCTACGTCATCGACACCGGCATCGACACCGCCCACTGGGACTTCGGCGGCCGGGCCACCAACGTCTACGACGTGTTCGGCGGCACCGGCCAGGACGAGAACGGCCACGGCACCCAGGTGGCCGGCATCATCGGCGGCGAGCTCTTCGGGGTGGCCAAGGAGGTCACGCTCGCCGGCGTGCGGGTGCTCGACGCGAACGGCGACGGCGCCTACTCGGGTGTCATCGCCGCGCTCGACGTCGTCGCGCAGGCCTCCGCCGGCCCGGCGGTCGCCAACCTCTCCCTGGTCGGCCCGTACAGCCTCGCCCTCAACCAGGCGGTCACCGACCTGTCGGACTCCGGCGTCGCCGTCGTCGTCGCCGCCGGGAACACGAGCATCGACGTGGCCGGCGTCAGCCCGGCGTCCGCCCCGGCGGCGATCACCGTCGCGGCCACCGACCGCTACGACGGCCGAGCCTCGTACAGCAACTACGGCAGCGCCGTCGACCTCTACGCCCCGGGCACCGGCATCGCGTCGGCCACGCTCGACGGCAACGCGGTGATCGCCAGCGGGACCTCGATGGCGGCCCCGCACGTCGCCGGCGTCGCCGCGCAGTACAAGGGCCGCTTCGGTGACGTCACGTCCGCCGAGCTCGCCTCGCAGCTCACGGCCTCGGCGACGGCGGGGGCGGTCCGGGTCAGCGACTCGCTCATCAGCCAGGTCACCCCGAACCGGCTGCTCACCACGTTCGCGGTGAGCCCACCGGCCGAGCCGGCCCCGAGGGGGTTCTTCCTCTCCGACACCCTCGACGGCACCGTCCACACCACCTTCGAGTTCGGCACGGCCACGGACACCGACGTCTACATGGGCGACTGGGACGGCGACGGCGTCGACACCCCTGCGTACCGTCGCGGCAACACGTTCCACCTGCGCAACTCCAACACCGCGGGCGAGCCTGACCTCAGCGTCGCCTACGGCCGGGTCGGCGACGCCGTGTACGTCGGGGACTGGGACGGTAACGGCAGCGACACCTTCGCGGTGCGCCGGGGCAACGCCTTCTACCTGTCCAACACCTTCGCGGGCGGGCCCGCCGACGTCGTCACGCGCTACGGCCGCGTGGGCGACGAGGTGGTGGTGGGCGACTGGGACGGCGACGGCACGGACACCCCGTCGGTGCGCCGCGGCAACACCTACTACCTCAAGAACGACTTCTCCGGCGGCCCGGCCGACATCGTCACCCGGTACGGCCGCACCACCGACCTCGTCCACGCCGGTGACTGGGACGGCGACGGCCCGGACACCCTCACCGTCCAGCGGGGCAACCAGTACTTCATCAAGAACGACTTCACCGGCGGCGTCGCCGACGCCACCTTCTTCCTGGGCCTGGCCACCGACACCACGCTCGTCGGCGACTTCGACGGCGACGGCCGCGACACGCTCGGCTACCACCGTCCCTGACAGGCTGCCCTCCCGACGAGGTTGCTCGAATGGTCGTGAATCACGACTGTTATGTGTCAGGACATCGGTAACAGTGGTGTGTCAGGACATCGGTGACAGTTTGGGCCTCTTGAGCTGGTAGCTGCGGTTGGGGTTGAGGGTGAACTCGGCGGCGAGGATGTTGCCGACGTAGAAGGTGAACTCGGTGCCGACCTGGACCACGACGGTGGGTTTGAGGGCGTGGTGTTTACCGACGGAGAACCCCGGGAGTTGTCGGTCAACAGCTCCATCGGCAGTCCGTGCTCGGCGCTGGCCTTGACGAACGCCTCCCAGGCCGCCGCTGCGCTCTCGGAGGGGGCGACGTGCAGGGCGAGGTCCTTGCGGGAGCAGTCGTCGCTGACGTGGATGACGACCACTTGCTGGCCGTCGGCGAGGGTGACGTCGAAGCCGTCCATCTGCCACAGGCTGTTGACCTTCTCGCGCTCGAAGCGCGTCCACGAGCTGCGCGGGCGCCGGGCCGGGACCAGCTCACGCAGCCCGCGCACGGCCAGGACCCGGTTGATCGTGGCCTCCGACGGCACCGGCGGCCCTGCCCCCTCGCGGGTCGGTCCTCGATGCTCGGCCAGGTGGGTCCGGATCGCCCAGGCCCCGTAGTCGAACCCTGACGCCTTGAGCTCCACACGGGCCGTGACGATCGCCTCGGCGTCCGCCTGGGTGGTCCTGCTCGGGCTCGTCCGCGGGCGACGCGAGTCGTGCGTGAACCCGGCCAGGCCCTGCTCGGCGTACCGGGCGGCGTACTTGTAGAACGTCTTGCGTGAGACGCCGAGCCGCCGGCTCATCACGCTGACGTTGACCGGCTCGCCGGCCACATAGGCGAGCACCGCCGCCGCCAGTTCCGGATCGACCTCGCGGTCGTCATCTCTGCCCATCCAGGCAGCATTACGGCGGCGCCACTGTCACCGATGTCCTGACACATAAAGTGTCACCGATGTCCTGACGCTCAACAGTCGTGAATCACGACCATTCGAGCAACCTCAATGCGCCACGCTCTCTCGTCGCCAGAGGGATCATCCAGCGACCAGCGCCCCGGCCATCGACGGCCGCAGCGGCAGGCCCGGCAGCAGCATCGCCTGCGTCGCGTGGTAGATGTCCGCCTTGCCCGGGCGGATGGTCGCAGCGGGGCGGTTGACCGGGTCGAGCTCGTGGTGCCACGAGCCGCCGAGGGTGTCCACGAACGTCGTGCGCGCGTACTCCCACCAGGTCCGGTAGTGCCCGGCGTACGCCTCCTCCCCCGTCACGTGCCACAGCGCCGCGGCCGCGCCGAGCGCCTCGCACACCACCCAGTGCAGGCGCTGACGGATGACGGGCGTCCCGGACCAGTCGGTCGTGTAGACGAAGCCCGGCGCACCGTCCACCGACCAGCCGTCGGCGACCGCGCGATCGAACAGCGCCCGGGCGGCGCCGACGAGGTCAACACGACCGCTGGGCGTCGAGGCCGTTCCGGGCTCGCTCCCCATCGGGTCCGCGGCGCCGTGGTCCCCGTCCCACGCGGCGTGCAGGCCCGCATCCACCTGCAGCAGCAGCCGGCTCCACTCGAAGCCGTGCCCGACCGTGGCGCCGTAGGGCTTGAACGGGTCGGTGAGGTGCTCGCGGTTGTGCTCGAGCAGTGGGTGAAAGCCGGCGTCGTAGTGCTCGGGCAGCCGCCACTGGTGGGCCTCGGCCACGCCCACGACCCGCTCGCTGATCTGCCGGGCGCGGTCGAGCCAGACGGCCCGGCCGGTCGCGTCGAACGCGGCGAGGAACGCCTCGACCGTGTGCATGTTCGCGTTGGCGCCGCGGTAGTCGCTCAGCCGCGTGAAGGAGGCGTCCCACTCCTCGACGACGACGCCGAGCCCCTCGTCCCAGAACCGCTCCTCGACGACGGCGAGCGCCTCGTCCAGGAGCTCGGCGGCGCCGGGTCGCCCGGCCAGGTGCGCACTCGCCGCGGCCAGGATCACGAAGGCGTGCGGGTAGGACCACTTCCGGTCGTCGACGACGACGTGACCGGTGCTGTCAGCGCCGCCGTCGAGGCCGTCCGCCGCCCCGCCGGCCTCGACCGCGGTGAACCACCCGCCGTGGGCGTCGTCGTGGAACACCGTGCGCAGCGAGTTCACGCCGTGGTCGACGAGCTCGGCCGCGCCGGGCACGCCGAGCAGGTGTGCGAGGGCGTAGGTGTGCGTCATCCGGCCCGTGACGTAGAGGTAGGCGGGCATGCCCGGAGTCGGAGCACCCGTGACGTCGAGCCAGGCGAAACCGCCGCCGGGCAGGGCCGCGGCCCGCCCGAACGCCAGCAGGCGGCGGGCCTCGTGGCCGAGGTCGTCGAGGGGGAACAGGTCCTCGGCGCCGGGGGGCTCGGCGTGGGCGTGGGCGGGGGCGTGGGCGGGGGCGTGGGCGTGGCCGTGGGCGTGGGAGTGGGCGATCGTGCTCAGCTCCCCGTGAACGAGGGGTCGCGACGCTCGGTGAACGCGGTGACGCCCTCGGTGAAGTCCGCGGTTCCCCCGCTCGCCGCACCGGCCAGGCCCTCGAGCGCCATCGCGGCACCGGCCGAGCCGGCGTCGACCGCCTGCTTGGCCATCTGCACCGCCACCGGCGAGCGCGAGGCGATCTCCTCGGCCAGGCCTGACGCCGCGGCGAGCACCGACGCCCGCGGCGCGAGCGCCGTCGCGATCCCCCAGCTCTCGCACCGGTCGGCGTCCACCGGCCGCCCGGTGAGAATGAGCTCCTTGGCCCGCGCCGGCCCGACGAGCTCGCGCAGCCGCCACGTCCCGCCCCAGCCGGGCACGGTGCCCAGGCCCACCTCGGTGAGCCCGACCGTGGCGTCGTCGGCGAGGACCCGCAGGTCGCAGGCGAGGGCGAGCTCGAGCCCGCCGCCGTAGGCGTTGCCGTCGACGGCGGCGATCGTCGGCTGGCGCAGCGCGGCGAGCCGGTCGAACACCTGGTGCCCGCGCCGGGTCCAGGTGCGCCACATGTCGGTGGCGCCGAGCTGCTTGAAGTGCTTGATGTCCGCGCCCGCGCAGAACACGCGGTCGCCGGCGGAGGCGAGGACGACGGCGCGCACGGCCCGGTCGGCGTCGATGCGGGCGAGCACCCGCTCGAGGTCGTCGAGCATCGCCATGGTCAGGGCGTTGAGCTTGGCGGGCCGGTCGAGCATGACGGTCACGACCGGACCGGTGCCGATGACGACGACGCGCCCGTCGGCCGCGTCCCGGCCGTCCGGGGCACCAGCCGCACCCACTCCCACGGCGCCCCCGTCACCCGGAGCACCCGGCCCGCTCAACGCGCCACCTCGACGTCGAGCTCCGGCCGCGGCCGCGCGACCCGGAGGTCGAACTCGTGCGCGTCCTCGACGAAGAGGTCCGCGTCCATGAGCCGCAGGTCCTCCGCCACGAGCAGCGGGATCGCCGCACGGCCGAGCACGTCGCGCTGCAGGTCCACCCCCGGGGCGATCTCCACGACGGTCAGCCCCTCGTCACGCAGCTCCAGCACCGCCCGCTCGGTCACGTAGACCACCCGCTGGTCGCGGTCGCGCCCAGCCCGGCCGGAGAAGGACACCTGCGCCACCTCGGGCACGAACTTCGGCACCGGACCGTCCGTGACGATCTCCAGCCGCCCGTCACCGACGACCAGCTCGCGCCCACGCCCGGCCGTGAAGTAGCCGGAGAAGACGATGACCGGCGCGTGGGCGGTGATGTCGGCGAACCCGCCGATGCCGGCGGTGACGTGGGAGTGCGCGGGCAGGTGGGAGACGTTGACGTCCCCGGCGGCGGAGACCTCGAGGAAGGAGAGCAGGGAGACGTCGATGCCGCCGCCCTGGAGCAGGGTGAACTGGTCGGCGCTCTGCATGATCGCGTGCGGGTTGAGCGCCGAGCCGAAGGCGAAGTCGGTGAGCGGGAAGCCCCCCACCGGGCCCTGCTCGAGCACCCATGTCATCTCGTCCTGGTGCTCCGCCTCGAGCACCACCCGCGGCACGCCGGCGGAGAGGCCGAAACCGAGGTTGACGATGTCGTCGCGGTGCAGCTCGCGGGCGGCACGGCGCGCGATGACCTTCTCCGGCCCCCACGGCAGCGGCTCGATCTGCTCCAGCGAGCGCATCTCCTCCCCCGAGAGGGCGGGGTCGTACTGGGTCTGGGTGGTCTGCATCTGCTCGGGCACCACGACGACGACGTCGACGAGGATGCCGGGCACGTGCACCCGCGCCGGCGGGAGCCGCTCCCCGACCTGACGCTCGACCTGGGCGATGACGAGGCCGCCGTTGTTGTGGGCGGCGTAGGCCTGGTCGAGGGCACCGAGGCGGCTGGCCTCGTGCTCGTAGCTGAGGTTGCCCAGCGGGTCGGCGGTGGTGGCACGGATGATCGCCACGTCCACCGGCACCGCCGGGTAGAACAGCCAGTCCGCCCCGGCCACCCGCTCCACCGAGACGAACTCCGGGGTCGCGGCGTTCATCCGCGCCCCGCCCAGCGCCGGGTCGGCGTAGGTGCCGCGCCCGACGTCGGTGAGCACGCCGGGCTGGCGGGCGGCGGCCGCCCGGTGCATCTGGAACAGCACGCCCGAGGGGATGTTGTAGGCCTCCACCTCGCCCGACTCGATGAGCCGGCGCACGAGCGGCGGGTCGAACCGGGACGGCCCCGACGGCAGGCTGCCGGCGAAGATCCGCCGCAGCATGCCCGGCCGGGCGATGTGGTCCACGCCCTTGATGCCGTACATGTCCCCCGCCGCGATCGGGTGCAGGGAGGTCAGCGCCCTCGGCGAGCCGGTGGCGGTGAAGCGGTCGCCGAGCGCCTCGAGCACCCGGTCCGGGCAGCCCAGCCCCGAGGACGACGAGACCGAGACGGTGGCCCCGTCGCGGACGAGGGCGGCGGCCCGGTCCGGGTCGAGGACGAGTGGCGTACGCATGGGTGGCTCCTGAGATTGACGGCGATGTCTGCCCCGGACTGTAGATCGATCCACCGCCCCCGCGCAAGGCCCACCGGTCGCCAGACCCGTGGACGCCTGGTCACGTTGCGTCGGCAGAATTCCGCCATTTCTGCGCCGCCGGCTCTCAAGTAGTCCATCGGAGGAGCCACCACATCGCCACGGCTCTCACGAGACCGAACCGTGACCTGACCGACAGTTGACGCATTCCGGCCACCGCATTAGCGTGACCGATCTACCAGCAGGTGCGGCGCCGACCGGCGCCGTCCCCACGGGGCCTCACCGAGGCCGCCACCCGATTCCGTCGACGACGACCGAAGGGCCAGACACCATGCGCACCTCCCTCCCCACCACCCGACGCGTCCGAGCCGGGGCCGCCGCCGCGGGCCTCTCCCTCACGCTCGTCCTCGCCGCGTGCGGCGGGGCTTCCGACGAGACCGAGGGCGACGACGCCGCGGCCCCGGCGAACGACGGCGAGACCTTCACCCTCATCGCCGGCCACCAGCTCGCCGCCGACACCCCCTTCGACGAGGGCCTGGACGAGTTCGCCCGCCTGGTCGAGGAGAAGACCGAGGGCCAGGTCACCGTCGAGGTCCACCCCAACGCCGAGCTCGGCACCGAGACCGACATGTTCCAGGCCATGCAGAACGGCACCATGGACGTCGCGATCGTCGCCCCCGGCTCGATCGCCGAGTTCGTCCCGCAGGTCTCGATCCTGTCCATGCCGTTCCTCGTCACCAGCCGTGAGCAGCGCGACGAGATCATCGAGGGCCCCATCGCCGAGGAGCTCGCCGCCACGATCGAGGAGACGTCGGGCATCGTCCCGATGAGCTACTTCGGCGGTGGCGTCCGCCAGATGTTCTTCACCGAGCCGGCCGAGTCCCTCGACGACATCCAGGGCCGCCTCTTCCGCGTCCAGCCCTCCGAGGTGCTCACCAACGCGTTCGGTGCCGTCGGTCTCGAGCCCACGGTCGTGGCCTACAACGAGCTCTACAACGCCCTGCAGACCGGCGTGGTCGAGGGCGCGGAGAACGAGTCCGTCTACATCGACAGCCAGAAGTTCTACGAGCCGGCGCCGAACATCCTCCTGACCAACCACGAGGTGACGATCCGCCCGCTCATCATCGGGTCCCAGACGCTCGAGCGTCTGCCCGAGGACCTGCGTGAGGCGGTCCTCGAGGCCGGTGAGGAGGCCGGCGCGTTCGAGCGTGAGCTCGAGGCGCAGGTCGACGACGAGAAGCTGGCGGCCCTGGGGGAGATGGAGGGCGTGACCATCACCGAGGTCGACACCGCCGGCGTCGAGGAGCAGGTCCGCCCGGTCTGGGAGCAGTACGCCGCCGAGTGGGGCGCCGAGGACATGCTCGAGCAGATCCTCGAGCTGCGGCAGTGACGGCAGTCGCCGACCGCCTCTACCGGCTCACCCTGGGGGCGGTCACCCTCCTCCTCGGCGTCCTCACCGTCGTCGTCTCCTACCAGGTGATGGGCCGCTACGTGCCGTTCATCCCCCGGGCCCTGTGGACCGAGGAGATCGCCCGCCTCTGCCTGGAGTGGCTGGTCTTCCTCGGGGCCGCGCTGGCGGTTCGGCGCAACGAGCACTTCATCATCGACGTCGTGCCATCCAGGTACGAGGCGAAGGTGGCCCGGCCGCTGCAGGTCGTCATCCTGGCGTTCCTCGCGGTCGCGGCCGTGGCGATCTTCCTCGGCGGGCTCGCGTTCGCCGAGACCGGGGCGAGCCGGACCTCGACGACATCCGGCATCCAGCTGGTCTGGGCGTTCTCCGCCGTCCCCGTGGCGGCCGTCATCACCCTGGTCTTCATCGCCGAGCTGGCTCTGCGGACCTTCCGCGGGGAGTCCGTGGCCGCGTTCGGCGACCGGCTCGTGGACGAGACCGCCTACACCTCGGGCGCCCGCGGCGTCGAAGGAGCTGGTGAGTGATGGCGACGATCGCGATCTCCCTGCTCGTGCTCTTCGCCGCGATCGCGCTCCTGCGCGTGCCGATCGCCTACGCCCTGATCCTGGCGTGCCTGCCGTTCTTCCTCTCCAACGACCGGCTCTCCAACGAGCTGCTCGTCCAGCGGATGTACGGCGGGGTCGACTCCTTCATCCTCCTGGCGGTGCCGTTCTTCGTCCTCGCCGGGGCGATCATGAACGCGGCCAAGGTCACCGACCGGCTCCTCGCGCTCGCCCACGCCCTCGTCGGCTGGGTCCGCGGCGGGCTCGGCATGGTCAACGTGGCCACGTCGATGGGCTTCGGCGGGGTCTCGGGCTCCTCGACGGCGGACGTCGCCGGGCTGGGCTCGATCCTCATCCCGCAGATGGTGCGGCGCGGGTACAGCTCGGGCTACGCCGTCGGCATCACCGCCGCGTCGGCCGTGATCGGCACGATCATCCCGCCGAGCATCCAGATGGTCGTGTGGGGGTCGCTGACCAACACCTCGATCGGGGCGATGTTCCTCGGCGGGGTCATCCCCGGCGTCCTCATCGGCGGGGGGATGATGCTGGTGGCCTACATCGAGGCCCGCCGGCACAACTACCCCGCCGAGCCGCGGCTGCCGTTCCGGCACGTGCTCAAGGCGTTCCGCGACTCCGTCCTGGCGCTGGGCATGATCGTCATCGTGCTGGGCGGGATCGTCGGCGGGTTCGTCACCGCCACCGAGGCCTCGGTGCTCGCGGTGCTCTACGCGCTGTTCCTCGGGCTCGTGGTGTACCGGACGATCAGCCTGCGCGACCTCCCGCGGATCTTCCGCGAGAGCGCGCTGCTGACCGCCCTGCCCCTGTTCGCCCTCGCGGCGGCCGCGGTGTTCGCCTACCTGCTGGCGTTCTACCGGATCCCGTTCCTCTTCGAGGACGTCCTCGCGGGCGTGCCCGGCTGGGCGATCCTGTGGGTGGTCGGGCTGATCTTCCTCGTGCTGGGCACGTTCCTCGACGCCCTGCCCGCGATGGCGATCATGATCCCGGTGCTCGCGCCGGCGGTGACGGCGGCCGGGGTCGACCCGGTCCAGTACGGCGTCGTCGCGGTGATGATGCTGGCCTTCGGCCTCATCACCCCGCCGTACGGGCTGTGCCTGCTGCTCGCCTCGAAGATCGGCCGCATCCCGGTGGTGCAGGCGATCGGTCCGATGGCGCCCTTCGGGGCCGTCATCGTGCTGACGATCGTCCTGGCGATCCTCGTGCCCGGCGTGGTGCTCTGGTTGCCGGGCCTGGCCGGCTGACCGGATCCGCGCGCAGCACACGCGCAGCGCCCCGTCTCCCCTCGGGAGGCGGGGCGCTCGTCGTTGCGGACCCAGAGCCTCAGCGCCGCGGACCGCTCAGCGCCGCGGACCGCTCAGCGCCGTGGACCGCTCAGCGCCGCGGGCGCCAGGACAGCGTCGACGCCCGGAGCCGCAGCTCGGGCTCGAGCAGGCGCACCTGCGCGGGCCCGGGCGTGGCGATCTGCTCCATGAGCAGCGCGGCGGCCTCGCCGCCCACGGCGATCGGCCGGGTGGCCACCGAGGTCAGCGGCGGGTTGAGCCAGCCGGCCATGACGATGTCGTCGAAGCTGGCAACGGCGACGTCCTTGCCCGGCACGAGGCCGCGGCGGTACATCTCGGAGTACATGCCCATGGTGACGACGTCGGAGAACCCGACGACGGCGTCGGCGAGCCGGCCGTGGTCGAACACCTGCGCCATGGCGCGCTCGCCGACGTCGGAGTAGTTCGTCGGGGTGGCGGTTCGCTCCCCCGGGTCGAGCTCGATGCCCTTGCCCAGTCCCTGGCGCAGCCCCTCGAGTCGCTCCCGGCGCGCGGAGGAGTTCGCCGGGCCGCCCACCATCTGCACCGAGCGCACCCCGATGTCGCGCAGGTGCACCCCCAGCGTCCTGCCGGCGGCCACGTTGTCCGGACCCACGTAGTGGTGGTCGTCCCCGAAGTGCCGCATGACCAGCACCAGGGGCGTGCCCGAGCGGGCGGTGTACCGATCCACCGAGGCGGGGTCGGAGTCCTGCGCCGGGTGCAGGAGGATGCCGTCGACGTGCCGCTCGACCATGGTGGCCAGGAGCTCGGCCTCACGCGCGGCCTCGTCGTGGGAGTGGCCCACGAGGACGGTGTAGCCACCGTCATGCAGATCTGACTCCAGCGCCATGACGAGCTCGCTGACGAACGGGTTGCGGATCTCGGTGACGACGACGCCGAGCGTCATCGACCGCGTCCCCCGCAGGCCGGCGGCCCGCCGGTCGTACACGTACCCGAGCTCCTCCATCGCCTCGCGCACGCGGGCGCTGGTCGCGGCCGAGATCCGGCCGCTGCCGCGCACCACGAGGGAGGCGGTCGCCCGGGAGACACCGGCGCGCGCGGAGACGTCGTTCAGGGTGACCCGCCCCATTGCTGCTCCTTCCGACCGCTCGATGCTACACTCCGTTAGATCGATCTATCAGGATCGCTCCCGGACCGGACCACCACGCGACGACGCGGCAGGAGCCCCATGTCACCCACCTTCCTCGACGAGGACCGGCTGCCCCTGGCGGGCGTGAAGGTCCTCGACCTCGCCCACCTCATGCAGGGCCCGTGGGCCGCGGAGATGCTCGCCGACCTCGGCGCCGAGGTGATCAAGGTCGAGCACGTGCGCGGCGGCGAGCGCGGCCGGGCCTCCGGGGCCGTCACCGCCGGCGGGCACTCCGCGATGTTCCTGGCGATGAACCGCAACAAGAAGTCCCTCGCGATCGACCTCAAACGCCCCGAGGGCCTGGCCGTGGCGCGGGACCTCGTGGCCGAGGCGGACGTCCTCATCCAGAACTTCCGCCCCGGCGCGATCGAGCGTCTGGGGCTGGGCTGGGAGGACGTCCGCGCGATCAACCCCCGCCTCGTGTACTGCTCGGCGTCGGGCTACGGCCCCGGCGCCGGCGGCCGGCCCGGGCAGGACCTCCTCGCCCAGGCCCGCTCGGGCGGCATGTGGCTCGTCGGTGGCGCCGATGCCCCGCCCGCCCCGGCCGGGCAGTTCATCGCCGACGTCCACTCCGCCTCCATGCTCGCCCTCGGCGCGCTGGCCGCCCTGCACGAGCGCAGCCGCACCGGCAGGGGCCGCCTCGTCGAGGTCGACCTCGTCGGGTCGATGCTGCACCAGATGACCCAGGAGATCGTCGCCGAGGACCTCGCCCCTGGTGCCCGGCGCGGCCCGGTCCCCTCCAGCCCGTACATGGAGGGCCCGTACGGGGTCTACCGCACCGCGGACGGCTACCTCGCCCTGTCCATCTGTCCCGTCCCGGACCTCGCCCGGGCGCTCGGCCGGCCCGAGCTCGCCGAGGCGTTCCCGACGGCGCAGGACGCCGCCGCCCGCCGTGACGACCTCGCCGTCGCCGTCGCCGCCGTCCTCGCCGAGCGCACCACCGCCGACCTCCTCGACCTCCTCGACAGCCAGGGCATCTGGTGCAGCCCGGTCAACGACTTCGCCGCCATGCAGGCCGACCCGGTGGTCGGGTGGGAGAACCGGCACGTCCGGGCCGACCACCCCGAGGCCGGGGAGATCCTCCAGGTGCTCAACCCCCTCTCCCTCGACGGCGCCCGCCTCCCGGTGCGCGCCACCGCCCCCCTGCTCGGGGAGCACACCGCGGAGGTCCTCGCCGCCGCCGGCCGGTCCCCCGACCAGGTCCGCCACCTCGTGGCCGAGGGCGTCGTCACCACCGGACGGACCCGCGCATGAGCGAGCAGAGCACCCCGGCGCCCGGCAGCACCCCCGAGCCCGGCCCCCTGCCCGCGCTCGGCGCCACGGCGGGCTTCCGCAAGACCGTCACCGAGGCCGACGTCGTCCTCTTCGCCGGCATCACCGGCGACTTCGCCCCGCAGCACGTCGACGCCGACTACATGTCCCGCCACCCCCTCGGCGAGCGCGTGGCCCACGGGATCCTCACCCTCGGGATCGCCTCGACGGCGGCGTCGGCGCTGTGCGCGCAGGAGCAGCTCGTCGCCGTCTCCGCCGGGTACGACCGGCTGCGGTTCCTGCGCCCGGTGGTCCTGGGCGACACGGTCGACTGCCGCTACGAGGTGGTCGCCGTCGACGAGGGCCGCCGCCGCGCCTCGGCCCGCGTCGAGGTCCGCAACCAGCGCGGCGAGATGTGCCTGGCCGCCACCCACCTCCTGCACTGCTACTGAGACGAAGGAGTCCCATGCCCCTGCTCGACCAGCTCGACACGTTCGTCACCGACGTCCTCGCCCCCCGCGCCGCCGAGATCGACGAGACGGCCGAGTTCCCGCAGGACGTCATCAGCGCCGCCGCGCAGATCGGCCTGCAGCGGGTGCTCATCGGCGACGACGGGACGCTCGACCCGAGCCGCGCCCCGCTCGTGCACGAGATCTCCGAGCGTCTGGCGATGCACTCGATGGCCTCCGCCGTCGCGATCGCCAACGCCCACCTCACCACCTACCTCCTCCTCAAGTACGCCCCGGCCGAGCTCACCGAGCGGTGGGTCGAGCCCACCCTCACCGGGGAGACGTTCGGCGCCTTCGCCATCACCGAGGCCCACGCCGGCACCGACGTGCGCGGGATGGCCTCGGTGGCCCGCCGGGACGGCGACGACTACCTCCTCACCGGGGAGAAGGCCTGGGTCGGGTACGCCCCGAACGCCTCCTTCGCGATCGTCCTGGCCAAGGAGGGCACCGCCGAGCGGGACGCCCCGATGGTCGCCCTCGTCGTGGACACCGCGTCACCCGGCGTCACCGGCGCCCCCGGCCCGGCGTTCTCCGGGCTGCGCGGCATGTCCAACGGCACCCTCTCCTTCGACGACGTCCGGGTGCCCGCCTGGTCGCGACTGTCCGTCGAGGGCTTCGGCGGGATGATGGACGGGCTCAACCTCGCCCGGATCGACGCCGCGTCCTACGCGTGCGGCCTGCTGCGCGGCGCCCTCGTGGCCTCCACCGAGCGGGCCGCGCGCCGCACCGCCTTCGGCCGGCCGCTGGGCGACCTCCAGGCGATCCAGGCCAAGATCGGCCGGATGGCCACCGACTACCAGGCGGCCCGGGCGCTGACCGCCCGGGCCGCGGCGAGCTTCGCCGCCGGCGACGGCGGCGACCAGGACGTCATCTCCATGGCCAAGCTGTTCACCTCCGAGGCCGCCCGCCGCCACACCGACGCCGCCGTGCAGATCCACGGCGCCGAGGGCATGGTGCGCTCGTCCTGGGTGAACCGGCTCGACCGCGACGCCAAGGTCACCCAGATCTTCGACGGGACCTCCGAGATCCACGAGACGATGCTCGGCCGGCGCGCCGTGCGGCTCACCGCCGCCGGCGGCGACCTGGGCGCGTTCCTCGGGCGCGAGCAGTGAGCGCGCACAGCGGAGCCCCGGCGGGCGGCGCCCTGGCCGAGAAGGTCGTGCTCGTCACCGGCGCCACCGGCGGCATCGGCTCCGCCACGGCCCGCGCGGCCGCCCAGGCCGGCGCCCGGGTGGCCGTGCACCACCTGCGCGACGGCGAGCGCGCAGGCGCCCTGGCCGCCGCGCTGCCGGGCGAGGGGCACGTGGTCGTCGAGGCCGACGTCACCGACCCCGGCGACGTCGAGGCGATGGTCGGCGCCGTCGTCGACCGGGCCGGCGCCCTGGACGTCCTTGTCAACAACGCCGGGATCATGGAGAACCAGCCGTTCCTCACCATGGACCTGACCGCCTGGCGGCGCACAACGGCGGTGGACCTCGACGGGGTCTTCCTGTGCAGCCGCCACGCGGGCGCGGTGATGTGGGAGGGCGACGGCGGCGTCATCGTCAACGTCGCCTCCCAGCTCGCCTTCAAGGGCGCGGCCGGCTACGCGGCCTACGTGGCCGCCAAGGCCGGGGTCGTGGGGCTGACCCGGGCGCTCGCCCGGGAGATCGGCCCCCGGGTGCGGGTGTGCGCGATCGCGCCGGGGCCGGTCGACTCCCCCATGACCGCCCCGTACCAGGACATGGCGTGGATCGCCGAGCGGACCGCGCCGCTGGTCGCCGGGCGCCTCGCGGACCCCGCGGAGGTGGCGGCCGCGATCGTCTTCCTCGCCTCCGACGCCGCCTCGCTCATGCACGGGCAGACCCTGCACGCCAACGGCGGCGGGGTGCTCGCGTGATGAAGGTGCTCCTGCCGACGGCGATCCCGCTCGACCCGGAGCTGCCCGACGGCGTCGTCGCCGTCGCGTACGACCCCGCCGAACGCGTGCCCGCCGAGCACCGGGACGCGGGCGGCGTGGTCATCTGGGGCAACCCGCGACCGCGGCTGCGCGAGATGGCGGCGGACCTGCCGCGGCTGCGGTGGGTGCAGTCCCTGGCCGCCGGGCCGGACGCCGCGCTCTCGGGCGGGTTCGCCGACGACGTCGTCCTGTGCGGCGGGGCGGGTCTGCACGACGCCCCGGTCACCGAGCACGCGCTCGCCCTCATCCTCGCGCTCGTGCGGCGGCTGCCCGCCTCCGCGGCGGCGCAGCACGAGCACCGCTGGGCCCGCGAGCTCGGCGGCCGCCAGCCGCTCCACCCCGGCCGGCCCGTCACCACGCTGCTCGGGGCGCGGGTGGTGCTGTGGGGGTTCGGCTCCATCGCCCAGCGGCTCGCCGGGGTGCTCACGTCCCTCGGCGCCGAGGTCCGCGGGATCGCCCGCAGCGCCGGCACCCGGGCGGGTTACCCCGTCACCGCCGTGGAGAACGCCGAGGCCGAGCTCGCCGGCGCTGACGTCCTCGTCCTGCTCCTGCCCGGCCTGCCGGAGAACGAGAAGATCCTCGACGCGCGGCTGCTGTGCGCGCTGCCCGCGGGCGCGTACGTGGTCAACGTCGGGCGCGGCAGCACCGTGGACGAGGAGGCCCTGCGCGAGGTGCTCGAGTCCGGCTGGCTCGCCGGCGCGGCGCTGGACGTCACCGAGACCGAGCCGCTGCCGGCGGACTCCCCGCTCTGGGACACCCACAATCTCGTCATCACCCCGCACGCGGCCGGCGGCCGGCCCGTGGGTGCCGACGAGCTCATCGCGGCCAACCTGCGGGCGCTGGTCGACGGCGGGGAACTGCGCAACATCATCGCGCGTGAGCCGACGGCCCGGACGACGGCTGCTCAGCCCTAATCCACCGGTGTGGGCTCAGCCGATCAAGGTCCGCAGGACCTCCGGGGCGTAGAACCTGCGGCGGTACGTTCCCTCAGGGTCGAGTGGCGCGAGGACTCCGAGCTGGACGAGCTGACCGATCAATCCGTTCGCTCGCCCATAGGAGATGTGCAGATCACGTTCGACAGTGCGAACCGTGAATGAGATATGTCCAACCGCGTAGTCCACGAGCGCCTGAGCCGTGTCCGCCCTGAGCTTCGATGCCCTGACGAGCTCCTTCAGCTGGCCCTGGACGTGAACGAGCGCGAGCATCTGGTCGCGGGTCTTCAGAGCGGACTCACGCAAACCCTGGGCGAAAAAACTGATGTAGCCGTCCCACTGCCCTGACGTACTCACTGCGAGGAGTCGGTCGTAGTAGTCCGACCTCCGCACCTCGAACCAGGGGGACACAGACAGCGTCGGTTCCGCGAGGATCCCTGACATGAGGAGGTGGATGACGATGAGGAGTCGGCCGATCCGGCCGTTCCCGTCGTTGAATGGATGAAGTGCTTCGAACTGGTAGTGAGCCATGGCTGCCGAGACGACAGGATCCATCTCTTCGGACCGGTCCTCGCTCATCCAGCGCAAGAGATCCTGGAGACGAGCTTGAAGATCGTCGCCCGGAGGCGGAGGGACAAATCGAGCAGCGGTCACGGGCAGATCGTTGACCGCAGCTCCTTCGCGCCTGCCGATCACGACCTGCATGTTCCGGATCGCTCCTGACGCAGGAGTTTCGCTGGCGGTGCCGGCGACGAGGATCCGCTGCAATGCACTCAACGTGCTCAGGGTGAGCGGACGTCCATCCTGAAGCGAGTCGAAGGCCGCGTCGGCCATCTTGACGTAGTTCAACACCTCCCTGAGGTTCGACGTGCCCGGGTTCTCCTCGTCCGCGGTCAGCACGTCGGCGAGGGGCGCATAGGTGCCCTCCAGGGCGGACGTGCTTTGCGCCTCGGTCTGGAGCGTGGGCCGTCTCAGGAGCTGGGGGTGGGGAAGTTGCCTCGCCGTGCTGTCCAGCGCGGCTAGAGCCGCACGTGCGTTGGCTACGGCAAGGTACGTCTTGGGGTCGAGAGGTGGGGTGTGCTCCGGCAATGGATCCGGCAGAAACGCTCGGTGCTCCCATCCACCTCGGCGCGGATCAACGCCGGAGATGGGCACGAGCACACCTGGCGAAGCTTCGCTGAAGCTGGCGATGTCCACAATGTCAGTCTACCGGGCGATGAGTGAAACTTCATGGGTGGGATTCGCCGAAGAGTGTCACTCATCCGCTCAGTCCCTGACACAGCGGCCTGTGGATTCTCACTAAGGAGCAACTCGTGCCCGGACACTGTTCAAGAAGAGCGCAAACACCGACATCCCCGGACCAGACTTCCCGACACGGCCACCTGCGGCCGAGCCACACCGTTTCTCACGCCGACGAGCTCCGCTGCTGCGCGTCGGAGGCCCCGAGCGCGTCGCGCACCTCGGCGCGACCCTGCCGCTCGGCGGCCCGGTCCTGCGCCGCCGCCGCGCGCACGGCGGCGTCCCGCTCGACCTCGAGCACGTGCCGCTCCCCCGGTCCGACCATCGAGAAGTGCGGGTGCTCGGTACGCGAGTAGTGCACCTCCACCTCCCACGTCTTCCGCGCCCACAGCGCGGCGATCACGGCCACGACCAGCGAGGCGATCGCCCCGACGCCCACGGACCAGCGCGCCCCCCACGTGTCGGCGATCCACCCCACCAGCGGCGAGCCGATGGGCGTGGTGCCCATGAACACCATCATGTACAGGCTCATCACCCGCCCGCGCATGGCCGGCTCGGTGGACATCTGCACGGTGGCGTTGGCCGAGGTCATCATCGTCAGCGAGCTCAGGCCCACCAGCGCGCTCGCCGCGGCGTACAGCTCGAACGTGGGCGCGAGCGCCTGCAGGCCCGACGCCACACCGAACCCGAACGCCGCGATGATGACCAGCCGCACCCGCGGACGTTTGCGCCGGGCGGCGATCAGCGCGCCTGTGAGCGAGCCGATGGCCAGGACCGATCCGAGCACGCCGTACTCCTCGGCGCCCCGGCCGAAGACCTCGGTGGCCATGACGGCGGAGGTGAGCTGGAAGTTCAGGCCCAGCGAACCCACGATCCCGACGACGAACAGGATGACCATGATGTCGCTGCGCCCGCGCACATAGGCCAGGCCGTCGCGCACCCGGCCCTTGCCGCGGGGTGAGTGGGGCAGCTCGTGCAGCTCGCCCACCCGCATGAGCCCCAGGGCGAGGATCGTCGCGGCGAAGGTGACCGCGTTGATGACGAACACCCACCCCGTGCCCACCGCGGCGATGAGGAACCCGGCGACCGCCGGACCGATGAGCCGGGCGACGTTGAACGAGGTGGAGTTCAGCCCGACGGCGTTCGGCAGGGAGTCGGCGGGCACCATCTCCGAGACGAAGGTCTGCCGCGCGGGCCCGTCGAACGACGTCACGGTGCCCAGCAGGAACGCGAAGACGTACACGTGCCACAGCTCGGCCGCGCCGGCGAGCACGAGCGCCCCGAGCGCCCCGGCGAGGACGCCCTGCAGGGCCTGGGTGGTCATGAGGAGCCTGCGCAGCGGCAGCCGGTCGGCGAGCACCCCGGCGTAGGGGCTGAAGATGAGCACGGGCAGGAACTGCAGGCCGGTGACGACGCCGACGGCGAACCCGTCGTTCGCGGTGAGCACGGTGAGCACGAGCCAGCTCTGGGCCACCCGCTGCATCCAGGTGCCGACATTGGCCACGAGGGCTCCGCCGAACCACAGCCGGTAGTTGAAGTACCGCAGGGAGTAGAAGGTGCGCGTCATCCCTCGGTCATCCTCCTCAGGATCTCGGCGGCCCGGGCCACGGTGTCCCGTTCGTCCTCGCTGAGCCCGGCGAGGGCCTGGTTGAGCCAGGCGTTGCGGCGGCGCTTGGTCTCGGCGACCACCTCCCGGCCCGCGTCGGTGATCGTGACGACGACGCCGCGCCCGTCCGTGGGGTGCTTGGTGCGGGCCACTAGCCCGACGTCCTCGAGGGCGGCGACGGTGCGGGTCATCGACGGCGCCTGGACCCGCTCGCGCTCGGCGAGCTCGCCCGGGCTCAGCGGCCCGACGTGGACGAGCGCCGCCAGGACGGCGTACTGGGACTCGGTGCAGGAGGAGACGAGCTCACGGCGCAGCCGGCGCGAGAGCCGCAGGGTGGCGACGCGCAGGTTGGTGGCGAGGTCGGGGGCCGGTGAAGTCATCGGTCCTTAGCCTAGGTCATTACCTCTGCTAAGTAAACCGGAAGGCAGCGTGAGGCCGGCTACTCCCACCGTGATCTCGCGAGGGCCCACATGCATGAACAGCGGGCTGGCCCCACCCGGCGAATTTGCACTGGCGCGAGCCCCCGCGTCAGGCCACCGTGGACAATCGGCGCATGGACATCGCCCGCTTCCTCCTCGAGCGCTTCGCCGAGGACGAGGCCGCGCTCCGCACCATGTCGCAAGATGCCGCGCATGCGCCGCCTGCCACGATACGGATCCGCGCCGACCGGGCTCGCGCGGAGGCTGCGGCCAAGCGGGAGATCCTCGCGCTGCACGAGTGCGCCAACGACGTGTGGGGCTTCACGGGCTGCCTCACATGCGGCAACGGAGCCGATTCGACGGACGGGTACCCGTGCCCGACCATTCGCGCCCTCGCAGCCGTGTACGCAAAGCATCCCGACGATGAGGCAGGTTCCCGTCGTCAGACCTGACGATCAGGACGCACACGAACCTGCAGCCGGTCACCCGGGCGGCGGCGAAGGGCGGCTACTCCCCCACCGTGGTGTCGAGCATGTCGAACGTCTCGGCCGCCCACGGGTAGCCCCATGTGAAGAGCGCGTAGACGACGGCGGCGGCGAGGACCAGTGCCTCGAGCGCCTTGAGCCAGCGCGGCCCGGGCAGGATCCGCCAGATCGTTGCGTACATCAGCTCGTCTCCAGCTCGGCGGGCTTGCCCTCGGAGCGCGGGATCCATCCGGTCAGCTCGGCGTGGGTGATCCACCGCTCCCGGGTGCTCCACAACGGGTGGCAGGTGGTGAATGTGATCAGCCGCTCGGTCGCCTCGGCAGCGGGGTCGCCCGGCACGGGGGCGATGACGTCCACCTGCTGGGGGAGGACGATGTAGTCCTCCCGCACCTCGTAGATGAGCCACGCCTCCGCGGTCTCGACGATCACCGGGTCACCCTCGACGAGCTGGTCGACGGCGTGGAACGCGGCGCCGTAGCTCTGCCGGTGGGCGGCGAGAGCGAAGTTGCCGATGTCGCCCGGCATCGCGGTGTCAGGGTAGTGCCCGGCCGCGCCGGTGTTGAGCACGTCCATGCCCACCCCCTCGGTGATGGGCACCCGGTAGTCGGCACCCCACCGCGGCACATAGAGAGTGGCGAAGCCCTCCCCCGCCCCGACCGGCGCCACCGCGGGCGGAGCGTCGGTGCGCGGCTCGACGGCGGCCTCGACCGACGGCGTCTCGAAGCTCCGCTCGATCTCCTCGACGGCGGCGGCCTGGTCGTCGCTCACGGCGACGTCGGTCCACCACACCTGCCAGACGACGAAGAGCCCGAGCAGGAGCCCGGCGGTGAGGAGCAGCTCCCCGACGAACCCGATGAGCGCTGCCACGGGGCCACGCCTGCGCACGGGCTGGGCGCGATGTCCCCGGCGGGGCGGCGCCTCGACTGCTGTCATACGAAGAGAAGGTAGATGAGCACCGCGGTCGCAACCACCATGACGCCGAGCGCCACGTACTCCACGCGGCGCCAGAGGCGCATCCTCTCGTTGTACGACCGTCGCCTGTTCGCCATGCCCGCATCCTCCCAGATTGCGGAGGGAATTCTCCACCCGCCTGAGTTTGGTCACCGCGTCGCGTTCCGGGATCGCGTAGTTCGCTGACCTGCGGTGATGGGAGCGTGGGAGGCGGTTCTGAGGCACTAATTGGTGCTCTACCGTGGGGTTTGTGGCGTGGATCCGGCGGGTGCGGACGGCCTCGGGGGCGACGGCCGTGCAGATCGCTGAGTCCGTCGGGGGTCGTCGGCGGATCGTCGTGCACGTCGGGTCGGCGCATACCGAGGCCGAGCTCGGGCTGCTCGTCGAGCGGGCGCGGGAGCTGCTGGACGACCCGGGCCAGGACCAGCTCGACCTCGGCCTCGAGCCGGCGGCGCCCAGAACGACGCTGATCGGCCGGCCCGGAGTGGCGGCTCTCTTCGGCGAGCCGGGCTCCCCGGTACAGGAGCGGCGGGGACCGGTCGCACCGCCCCGGGTGGTGGCGACCTCCTCTCGGGTGCTCTACGACGCACTCGCCGCGGTGTTCACCGATCTGGGGTTCGACGCCCTGGGCGATGAGGTGTTCCGGGACCTGGTGATCGCCCGGATCGTGGAGCCGACCTCGATCCTGGACACCGCCCGGGTGCTGACCGACCTCGGCGTGAGGCCGGCGAGTGAGAAGACGATGCGCCGCACCCTGGCCCGGGCCGCGGCCGGCGAGGGGCCCGGCGCCTACCGGGACAAGGTCGCCGCGTTGTGCTTCACCCACGCGGTGACCAGCGGTGACGTCTCGCTGTGCTTGTACGACGTGACGACGTTGTACTTCGAGGCGGAGAAGGAGGACGACCTGCGCAAGGTCGGCTACTCCAAGGAACGCCGCGTCGACCCGCAGATCGTCGTCGGCCTGCTCGTCGACCGGCACGGGTTCCCGCTCGAGATCGGCTGCTACGAGGGCAACCAGGCCGAGACCGCCACGATCGTGCCGATCGTCAAGCAGTTCCAGGACCGGCACGGCGTCGAGGACATGGTCGTCGTCGCCGACGCCGGGATGCTCTCGGCGGGCAACCTGGCCGCTCTGGAGGAGGCGAACCTCAGGTTCATCGTCGGCTCGCGGGTGACCAAGGCACCGCTGGACCTGGCCTCGCACTTCCGCTGGCACGGGGACGCGTTCACCGACGCCCAGGTCATCGACACCCTCACGCCCCGGACCGGGCGGCACCGCAGCGAGAACAACGAAGCGGTCAAGGTCGAGCCGATCTGGGACCGTGACCGCCACCCCGGGTCGTGGCGGGCGGTCTGGGCCTACTCGGCCAAGCGGGCGGCGCGGGACGGGAAGACGTTGACGTTGCAGGAGAACCGGGCCCGCGCAGTCATCGCCGGGGAGAAGGCCACCCGGACCCCGCGGTTCGTCAAGACCACCGGTGACGCGCCCAGCCTGGACGAGGCCGCCCTCGCCAGGGCGCGGCGCCTGGTCGGGCTGAAGGGCTACATCACGAACATCCCCGCCCGGCTGATGCCCGCCGGTGAGGTCATCGGGTCGTACCACGAGCTCTGGCACGTCGAGCAGTCGTTCCGGATGTCCAAGACCGATCTGGCCGCCCGGCCCATGTTTGTCCGGACCCGGGACGCGATCGAGGCCCACCTGACCATCGTGTTCACCGCACTGGCCGTCTCCCGCGAGGTCCAGGCCCGCTCTGGGCTCGCGATCCGCAACGTCATCCGCCAGCTCCGGCCGCTGCGCTCAGCGACCATCACGGCCAACGGCGCCACCCAAACCATCCCGCCGCACATCGACCCCGACCGACGGACCATCATCGACGCCCTCACGACCGGGAAAACTCAGGCACTAAGCGAATGACCGAACTCAGGTCCCAGATTGCGGAGGGAATTCTCCACCCGCGTGCACCCCAGGTGAAAACACGGGTGCTTCGACGGAGATTCTTTCTGATTCAGGGGAGGGCCTTAGGTACGACCTCGCCCCGGTGCGGCGCCGATAGCATGGCGGCAGCCGCGCCGGCCCCGTGAGAGTCGACGCGATGCCGGAGACCACTGGTGGGCGGGACGATGCAGCGACTGACCGGGATCGAGCGGAACTACGCGTGGGGATCCTTCGAGGCGATCCAGCGACTGCTCGGCAAGTCCCCCACCGACCGCCGGGTGGCCGAGCTGTGGTTCGGCGCCCACCCGGACGCCCCGGCTCTGCTCGCCGACGCCGGGGACGGCGGCGCACCACGCGACCTGCGCTCACTCATCGAGGCTGACCCGGAAGGGTGTCTCGGCGAGGACGTCGTCTCCCGGTTCGGCCCGCGGCTGCCCTACCTGCTCAAGCTCATCGCGCCGGCCAAGCCGCTCTCCCTCCAGGTGCACCCGAGCCTCGAGCGCGCCCAGGAGAAGTTCGCCGAGGAGAACGCCACCGGCATCGCGATGGACGACCCCCGGCGGAACTACCGCGACCCCAACCACAAGCCGGAGATGGTCTTCGCGCTGAACACGTTCGAGGCCGTGTGCGGGTTCCGCGCCCCGCGACGAGCCGTGGAGCTTCTCGCCGACCTCGACGCCCCGCTGGCCCGTCGGCTGCGCGACCTCCTCCACGCCGAGCCGACGGCGGTTGGCGTTCGGTGGGCGTTCACCTCGCTGCTCGATCCCAGCACACGTCCCACCCCGGGCGAGGTGCAGGAGCTGGTCGCCGCGTGCGCGGCGCGCCTCGAGAACGGCTCACCGTCGCCCCGCGCCGACTCCACAGTGGTCCACCTCGCCAAGGACTTCCCCGGCGACCCTGGCGTCATCTCCACGCTGCTCCTCAACCCAGTGACCCTGCAGCCAGGTGACGCACTGTTCATCCCTGCCGGCGGCGTCCACGCCTACCTGCACGGTCTGGGCGTCGAGATCATGGCCTCGTCGGACAACGTCCTGCGGGCGGGCCTCACTGAGAAGCACATCGACGTCGACGAGATGCTCGACTGCGTCGACTACGTGGCCGCACCCCCCATCCGGCCGGCGCCGGAGATCTTCCACGGCGCCACGCGGATGTACTACGCACCGGTCGACGACTTCGAGCTCTCCGTGACCGACCTGGCCGATGAGAACGGAGAGCCGCACCACCCCCTGCCTGGTCGCGGCCCGCGCATCATCGTGTGCCTCGACGGAGAGATCGAGATCACCTCGACGACCGGGAAGTTGAGCCTCAGCCGTGGGCAGGCGATCTTCGTCCGTGCCGACGAGGGACGCCTCACCGGCCACGGCCGGGGCCGGATCGTCCAGGCGGACGTTCCGTAGGCACATCCGCACCACCCGCGGTCACGGCGTCCCCCCGCTGAAGCGCGTAAATCATTACGGTGCCGCAAATTCGATCGGGCTCTTCACGCCTGAACAGTTCATGAAGCGTCGCCGAACAAACAGACAGGACGCATCCCCAGTTCTTGCGATGTGTGGCGGATCCCTCGGACCGAATACTGACCCACGGTTCCGTAAACGGGCAGGTGCCCCGTAAGATCACGGCGGGTTCGATCAGGCCGGGGGGCCGCACAACCGCACGGATTCGCGGTACCGAGGGAGCACGTTCGCAATGCCATCCATAGTCGCGCTTCGGCGAATGACCATGATCCTCTGGGACGCACTGGCATGGATCGGCGCCATCCTCCTCGTGGTCGGCTCGAGGTACGACTTCGCCCTCACGGATGCGCAGTGGGACAGGATCTTCCTCTACGCGACGGGCGCGATCGCCCTGCAGGTCGTCGTCGGCACCGTTCTCAAGCTCTACCGCGGCAGGTACCGCGTCGGCAGCTTCGAAGAGCCGTTGGCGCTCGCAGCGTCCACGCTTTTCGTCGCCGGGACGCTGGGGCTTGTCTTCTACCTTCTCGGCTACGGCGACTTCCCCGTCGGGATTGCGGTCCTGGTGCCGCCGGTGGCCGCCATGATCATGGGCGCGGCCCGGTGGCTCTACCGCGCGTGGGGCCTGCGCTCAAGACCGTCGTCGGCCAATGCGGAGCCTGTGCTCGTCTACGGAGCCGGCGACGCCGGGAACCAGCTCCTGCGTCTTCTCAACCGCGACGCAAACTCGCCCTACCGCGCCGTCGGTCTCATTGACGACGACCCCGCCAAACGCAACCTCACCCTGCACGGCGTGCCGGTGCTCGGCAACCGGTCGGATCTTCTGCCTGTCTGCGCCGGCGACGTAGGCGGTGTGCAGGGCTGGCACCCAGAGAGTCTTCTCGTGCAGGTCGTCCGTCAAGTACGACCAGAACCCCAACATCAGTTCGGCAACCGCTTTTCCACGCGGAACGGCCCCGTCATCGAATCCCGAGTCCTTTCTTGCCTTCTTGACGTTCGATCGTGGCGTGGAGTTCTTGTCTTGCGTCTTGCCGTTCTTGTCCGTGGCGAGGTGCGGAGGCAGCAGTCGATCACATGACGCAGAGGTGAGCCACTCTCCGTTGACAGTGTCGGGGTGGTTCAGCAGCGCGCGGTCATAAGCGTTGCGCACAGCCACCCCGAGATGGCCGAGGTCACGCAGAAACGCAGAGGCGATCTCGGAGTTCCACTCGTAGATAGCCAGGGCGAGCGCGGGATCTCCGCCAGCAGCCCTCAAGTACTTCTGGAAGCGTCCAGCAGTAAGCCACTGCTCCACCCACGCCGGTGTCGACACGACCCGATGTCCTCCCGTAGACTGTCTGGCACGTGAGAGCTCCAAACGACCGCTGGCAGTGCATGTTGTTGGAGCCAAGGCTCTGGGAAGCCCCGGTATCGGCGATCAGCCGACCCGGGGCTTTCTGTTTTGCGTCATTGCCGAGACCTTAACGCCTGCATCCGAATGGAAGCGGCCGGCGGCCACTCTGTCGGCGCGAGGCCGCCGTCTATCCACCAACTGTCCGCCTGAGCTTTGACCCTGGCCACAACAGGCATCGCACCGAATGCTTGTCGAGTCTCGAGGAGCACCACCTCGGATCGCGAACGCCCCCGTGAGGGCGTCACGGGAGCGTTCGCGTCATGCTGCGAGGGCCGGTCCTCCGACCGTGCGGGTGCGGCTCAGATCCCGAGCGCCTGCTCGATGGGACCGAGCGCGAAGTAGATGACGAACGCGGCAGCCACGAGCCACATGAGCCAGTGCACGCTCTTCGCGCCGCCCTTCTTGACCGCGGCGAGGACGACGTAGGCGATGAACCCGGCGCCGATGCCCACCGTGATGGAGTACGAGAACGGCATGAGGATGATGGTGAGGAACGCCGGGATCGCGATGGCGGCGTCGCGCCAGGAGATCTCGGTGACCTGCATCATCATGAGGAAGCCGACGATCACAAGGGCGGGGGTGGCCGCCTCGTAGGGCACGAACGCCGCGAGCGGGGAGAGGAACGTCGCGAGGAGGAACGCGATGCCGGTCACCACCGAGGACAGGCCGGTGCGGGCGCCGTCGCCGACGCCGGTGGCGGACTCGATGTAGCTGGTGTTGGACGAGACGGACGCGGCGCCGCCGGCGGCCGCGGCGATGGAGTCCACCACGAGGATCCGGCGGGTGTGGGGCGGGTTGCCGTCCTTGTCGAGCAGGCCACCCTCGGCGCCGATGGCGACCATCGTGCCCATGGTGTCGAAGAAGTCGGCGAGCATGATCGAGAAGATGAGCAGCAGCGCCGCGAGCCAGCCGATCTTCTCGAACGCCCCGAAGAGCGAGAACTGGCCCAGCGTCGCGAAGTCCGGCGCCTGGACCGGGGAGCCCTCCAGCGCGGGGACGGTCAGGCCCCAGCCGCCGGGGTTGTCCTCGCCGAGCGGGCCGAGGTGGGCGACGGCCTCGATGATCGCGGCGAGCACCGCGGCGGTGACGACGCCGATGAGGATGGCGCCGCGGACCTTGCGGACCATGAGGATCGCGATGACGAACAGGCCGACGACGAACACCAGCGACGGCCATCCGGTGAGCGAGCCGTTGACGCCGAGCTGCAGCGGGGTGCCGCCGGGGCGCACGATGCCGGAGTTCACCAGGCCGATGAGGGCGATGAACAGGCCGATGCCCACCGAGATGGCCACCTTGAGCTGGTGCGGCACGGCCTTGAAGATCGCCTCGCGCAGCCCGGTGAGCACCAGGACGAGGATGATGAGGCCCTCGAGGACGATGAGACCCATCGCGTCCGGCCACGTCATGCCGGGCATCTGGACGATCGTGAAGGCCAGGAGGGCGTTGATGCCCAGGCCCGCGGCGATCGCGAGGGGGAAGTTTGCCGCTGTCCCCATGAGGATGGACATCAGGCCCGCGACCAGCGCGGTGCCGGCCGAGACCGCGGCGAGGTTCGCCCCGTCCGTGCCGCCGCCGAGGAAGGTGCCGGTGGAGTCCGGGGTGGACAGGATGAGCGGGTTCAGCACGAGGATGTAGGCCATCGCGAAGAACGTGACGATGCCGCCGCGCACCTCCCGCCCCACGGTCGAGCCGCGCTCGGAGATGTGGAAGAACTTGTCGATCGGGTTCCGTGCCGCCACGGTCTGGGTGCTCACGTGAACGGATGCTCCCACACCTCCCAGCCGCCGTGAACGGTGCGCTCACGCCGTTCACACGCTCGTTACCTGGCGGCGTCGGGTGCCCCGGGCGTCCGCCGCGGACGGCGGGAGCTGGTCGGGTGCGCGCTTTGGGAGGATGTGCCCATGAAGATCCTGCTCCCGACGTCCACCGCCCTGTCCCCCGCCCTGCCCGAGGACGTCGAGGCGGTCTTCTACGACGTGACGGACGTCATCCCCGCCGAGCACCGTGACGCCGAGGTGCTCGTGGTGTGGGGGAACCCGGCCGAGCCGCTCGCGGCCGCCGCCCGCGACCTCACCGCGGTGCGCTGGGTGCAGACCCTCGCCGCCGGCCCCGATGCCGTCCTCGCCGCCGGGTTCGCCGACGACGTCGTCGTCACCTCCGGGGTGGGCCTGCACAACGCCACCGTCACCGAGCACGCCCTGGCCCTGACCCTGGCGCTGGTGCGCCGGCTGCCCGCGGCGCTTGCCGCGCAGGAGGAGCACCGGTGGGCCGACGAGCTCGGGGGCCTGCAGCCGCTGCGGCCCGAGGGCGCGGTGACCTCGCTCATCGGGGCGCGGGTGCTGCTGTGGGGTTCGGCGGGATCGCCCAGACCCTCGCGCCGGTGCTCACCGCACTCGGGGCCACCGTGCGCGGGGCCGCCCGCAGCGCCGGCACCCGGGCCGGGTTCGACGTCGTCGCCGAGGACGACCTCGACGCCGAGCTCGCCGCCACGGACATCCTGGTGATGATCCTGCCCGCGACGCCCGCCACCGAGAAGGCGCTCGACGCCGCCCGGCTCGCGGCCCTGCCGGCGCACGCGTACGTCGTCAACGTCGGCCGGGGGGCCACCGTGGACGAGGAGGCCCTCCTCGCGGCCCTGACCGAGGGCCGGATCGCGGGCGCGGCGGTCGACGTCACCGCCGTCGAGCCCCTGCCCGCGGAGTCCCCGCTGTGGGACGCCCCGAACCTCATCATCACCCCGCACGGCGCGGGCGGCCGCCCGGTGGGCGCCGACGCACTCATCGAGGCGAACGTGGCCGCGTTCCTCGCCGGGCGGGACCTCGTCAACGTCGTCGAGCGGTAGGCCGGCCCGAACTCGTCAAGAGACTTCGCGGATGAATTTTCCGTGAAGCGCTTCCCGGCACCTCCGCGCTGACCTGCCGAAACACATCGGTGTCATTTTCTGGCGGGATTCCGCGAGTCCGAAGTCACACGAGTAACACGTGCCCCACCGGTAGCATCGCGCCTGGCGCAAAGTTGCGGACCTCGCAAATGTGCGTTACCGGCTCCTGGGGGCGCCGGGGACCTTGATTCTCGGCCGTCCTGGGGGACCGTCATGACGTACACCACCGCCCGACCCGCGCCCGCGCGGCGCCTGCCACTCGCTGCTCTCGCCCTGCTCGTCGCCCTGGCCCTGGCGCTCGCGTCGGTGACGGTGGCGGCACCGGCCCGGGCCTCCACGGCCGACGTCGCGGACCGGATCTTCGCCCTCGTCAACGCCGAGCGCGCCAAGCGGAGCCTGCCGCAGCTCCAGCGGATCCCCGAGCTCGACAAGGTGGCCCAGCCGTGGAGCGCCCAGCAGGCCGCCACCCGGACCATGGCGCACAACCCGAGCTACCTGAGCCAGTACCCGGCCGGGTGGCTCAAGGCGTCGGAGAACGTGGCGTGGACGTCGTCGTCAGTAGCCACGGGCGACCGGTTCATGGAGATGTGGATGGCCTCGGAGGGCCACCGCAACAACATCCTCAACCCCTACATCACCCACGCCGGGATCGGCGTGGCGGCGACCTCGTCGGGCGACCGGCTCTACGCCACCCAGAACTTCGCCCAGTACCCCTCCTCGGTGACGTTCAAGCCGGCCGTGACCACCGCGGTCCAGCGGCTGGCGGGCACCGACCGCTACGCGACCTCGGTCGCGATCTCGCGGGCCACCTACGCCCCGGGGGTGCCGGCGGTCTACCTCGCCAACGGCGTGAGCTCGGTCGACGCGCTCTCGGCCGCCTCGGCGGCCGGGCGGGACAGCTCCCCGGTCCTGCTGACCCCCGCGGGCTCGCTGCCCGCGGCCACGGCCACGGAGATCGACCGGCTCAACCCCGCGCGCATCGTCGTCCTCGGCGACACCAGGTCGATCTCCGCCGCCGTCGAGGAGCGGCTGCGCGCCTACGGCCCGGTGACCCGCCTGTCCGGCCCCGACCGCTTCTCCACCTCCGCCGCGATCTCGCGGGCCGCGTTCGCACCCGGCGTGAAGGTGGCCTACATCGCCAACGGGCTCACCTTCGTCGACGCCCTCTCGGCCGCTCCGGTCGCGGGCCGCGACGGCGCCCCGGTCCTCCTGACCCAGACCGGGGGCCTCCCGGCCCCCATCGCCACCGAGCTCGCCCGGCTGCGGCCGGCCAAGATCGTCATCCTCGGCGATGGTGCCTCCGTCAGCAGCGCCGTCGAGGCCCAGCTGCGCACCTACGCGCCCGTCGAGCGCCGCTCCGGCGACAACCGCTACGCGACCTCGGCCGCCCTGTCCCGGGCCTCGTTCCCCGCCGGCCTGCCGGTGGTCTACGTCGCCAACGGCCAGACGAACGTCGACGCCCTCTCCGCGGCCCCGGTGGCCGGCATGAAGGAGGTGCCGGTGCTCATCAGCCAGACGTCGTCGGTGCCGCCGTGGATCCTCGACGAGCTCCGGCGGCTGGACCCCGGCAAGATCGTCGTGCTCGGCGACACGAACTCCATCGGCGCCGGCGTCGTCGACACCCTCTCGAGGATCGGCTGATGCGCGCGCCGGCCCGCCGGGGCCTCGTCCCCGTCCTTGTCTCGGCGCTGGTCGCCGTCCTCGCCCTGGTGGCCCCGGCGGCGAGCGCGGCGCCCGCGACGATCGAGCGGTACGCCGGCAGCGACCGCTTCGCCACGGCGGCGGCCGTCTCCCGGGCCGGCTTCGCCCCCGGAGTCGGAGTCGTCTACGTGGTCAGCGGCGTGAAGTTCCCCGACGCCCTCGCCGCCGCCCCGCGCGCCGCGGCCGACGGCGCCCCCGTCCTGCTCGTGCGGCCCACCGACATCCCCGCCGCCGTCGCGACCGAGCTCGACCGCCTCAACCCCGGACGCGTCGTCGTCCTCGGCGGGCCGGAGACCGTCTCGACCGGCGTCGAGCAGCAGCTGGCGGCGTACACCTCGGGCGGGGTGACCCGGGTGGCCGGGGCCGACCGGTTCGCCACGGCCGCGCGCCTGGCCTCGACGTTCCCGGCCGGCGTCGACGTCGCGTACATCGCCGCCGGCGCCAAGTTCCCCGACGCCCTGGCCGGCGCCGCCGTCGCCGGGCTCGGCGACGACCCGCTGCTCCTCGTGGGCGGCACCAGCCTTCACCCCGCCGTCGCCGAGGCCCTGCGCACGCTGCGCCCGGGCCGCCTGGTCATCCTGGGCGACCGCGCGTCGGTGAGCACCGAGATCGAGGCCGAGCTGGCCGGGTACGCCCCGGTCAGCCGGGTGGGCGGCACCGACCGGTTCGCCACCGCGGCCCAGCTGTCCGCGACGGCCTTCCCCGACGGCGCGGACACCGTGTACCTCACCACCGGCTGGAACTTCCCCGACGCCCTGGCCGGCGCCGCCGTCGCCGGCCGCGACGGCGGCCCGGTGCTGCTGGTCACGCCGACGGCGATCCCCGGCACGGTGGCCACCGAGCTGGCCCGGCTGGGGGCGAGCAAGGTGGTCGTGCTCGGGTCCGAGGCCTCGGTCTCGGCGTCGGTGGCCGCACAGGCCGCCGGGCAGGTGACCGACCCGATCCTCGCGGACAACCCGGTGGTCACCCTGCCGCCGTCGTGGGACGAGATCGGCCGGATCGACGCCACCTACACCTCGCCCCCGGTGAGCAGGGGCGCCGGCAAGATCGCGCTCGAGTGGGCCAAGACCCAGATCGGCAAGCCGTACGGGTGGGGTCAGGCCGGGCCGGACGCGTACGACTGCTCGGGCCTGATCCTGCGCGCCTACGAGCAGGCCGGGGTCCAGCTGCGCCGGATGACCAAGGACCAGTGGTACGACACCCGCCGGGTGGCGCTGGACGAGATGGTGCCCGGGGACCTGATGTTCTGGTCGAGCAACGGCCAGCCCTCGGGGATCTACCACTCGGCGATCTACGCCGGCAACGGGATGCGCGTCCACGCGCCGTCGCCGGGCAAGTTCGTCGAGCTCGTGCCGGTGTGGTCGGGGAATCTGCTGCCGTACGGGGGCCGGATCGGCTGACGCCGCCGCGACGGCCGGGCGGTCAGTCCGCGTCGATGCACCCGCACGAGTCCCGGTGCCGCACGGCCGCGGGCACCCGGACCGCCGTCGGCGGCGCCTCCGTGCCGGCGATCCGCCGCAGCAGCAGCTTGACCGCGACCGCGCCGATCGCGGTGGCGTCCTGCGCCACCGTGGTCAGCCGGGGCGAGAAGGCGTCGGCCCACTCGAAGTCGTCGAAGCCGACGACGGCGACGTCACCGGGGACGGACAGCCCTCGCGCCCTCAGCGCCCGCATCGTCGCGATGACCATCGTGTTCTGCGCCGCGACGATCGCCGTCGGTGGCTCGGGCAGGTCGAGCAGGCGGTCGACGACGGCGTGGGTGTGCGCGGCGTCGGAGTCACCCGGCACGAGCAGCTCCTCGATCTCGGGCAGCCCCGCGGCCTTGAGGCCCACGCGGTAGCCGGTCACGCGCTCCTCGCTCGTGGTCAGCCCCGGCATGCCCGCCACCATGGCGATCCGTCGGTGGCCGAGCCCGGCCAGGTGCTTGACCAGCTGCGCCATGGGCTTGACGTTCTCGCTGCAGACGGAGTCGAACCGCGGGTCCGGGGAGCGGTCCACGAGCACGGTGGGCGGGCCGCTGCGGGCGAGGCGGTCCAGCACCTTCCCCGCCCCGGCCGACGGCGCCAGGACGAGGCCGTCGAGCCGCCGCTCCCGCAGCGCCGCGACGACCCGCTCCTCGGTGGCCGGGTCCTCGTGCGTGTCGGCCAGGACGATGGTGTAGCCGGCGGCGCTCGCCGCCTCCTCGATGGCGTGGACCACCTCGCCGAAGTACAGGTTCGTCAGCGCCGACATCGCGACGCCGATCTGCTGGGTGCGCGAGCGCACGAGGGCGCGCGCCTGGTGGTTGGGCACGTAGTCCAGCGCCTCGACCGCCTCGAGGACCCGGTCGCGGGCGTCCTGGCTGACGAACCGGGTGCTGTTGAGCACGTGCGAGACGGTCGACGCCGAGACCCCGGCCCGGCGGGCCACGTCCGTGATGGTGACCATGGCACTGAGGATGCGCCCTGGACAAGCGTTTGCGCAAACGCTTGCGTCTGCCATGTGTGACCTGTTTCACTCGGACCACCACGAACGGTGCGGAGGCACCGGCGAACGCAAAGGAGCGCTACGTGACCATCAACCGGCGAAACATCGGACGATCAGGGCGGCTGCCCAGGCGGCTGGCCGCGGCCGTCGCCGTCACCGGGCTCGCGCTCGGCGTCAGCGCCTGCGGCTCGGCCGAGGACGACCCGGCCGCCACGGGCGGCGGCGAGGAGACCGGCGGCGACGGCGTCAGCATCGGTCTCATCACCAAGACCGAGACCAACCCGTTCTTCGTGACCATGCGCGAGGTGGCCTCGGAGTACGCCGAGGAGCAGGGCGTCGAGCTCACCGCGCTCGCCGGTGAGTTCGACGGCGACAACGAGGGCCAGGTCCAGGCGATGGAGAACCTCATCGCCCAGGGCGTCGACGGCATCATGGTCACGCCCAACAACTCCAGCGGCGTGCTCGGCGCGATCGAGCAGGCCCGCTCGCAGGGCATCATCGTCATCGCCCTCGACACCGCCACCGACCCCGAGGACGCGGTCGACGCCACCTTCGCCACCGACAACTTCGAGGCCGGGCGGCTCCAGGGCGCCTACGTCAGGGCCGTCCTCGGCGACGAGGAGCCCAAGCTCATCATGCTCGACGGCACGGCGGGCGGCACCGTGGACACCTTCCGCCACGACGGCTTCCTCGAGGGCTTCGGCCTGGAGGAGGGCGACCCGGCGATCCTGGGCGCGGAGAACACCCAGGGCGACCAGAACACCGCACAGACGGCCATGGAGAACCTGCTCCAGCGCAGCCAGGACGCCAACGCGGTCTACACGATCAACGAGCCCGCGGCGCGCGGGGCCTACGCGGCCATCGAGGCCCGGGGCCTGACCGACCAGATCACGATCGGCTCGATCGACGGCGGCTGCGAGGGCGTCCAGGACGTCGCCGACGGCAAGTACGCCGCCACGGTCATGCAGTTCCCGGCCGAGATGGTGCGTCAGGGCATCGACGCCATCGTCCAGGCCGCCGAGGGCGGCGAGGCGCCGTCCGGCTTCGTCGACACCGGCAGCGTCGTCATCACCGACAACCCGGTCGAGGGCATCGAGTCCGAGGACACCGCCTGGGGCCTGGACAACTGCTGGGGCTGACCCCGCTCCCCCACCCAGGTGAGCGCACCCCGGTGGCAGCACCGTGCTGACCGGACCCCGGTGACCGCACCGCGGCCGGCACCGCGGCCGGCACCGCGGCCGGCCGCGGTGGGAGGCACGTCCGCCTCCCACCGCGCCGGCCGCCGCCGGCCGGGCGCCCTCACCCCGCCGCCCGGGCGCGCATCCCGCCGCCCGGGCGCGCATCCCGCCACGAGACAAGGACGGAACCATGACCGACGCCACCACCGCCGGCACTCCGCCAGGGGTCCCGGCCAAGGACCCAGGGGTCCCGGCCAAGGACACGGAGAGGCGCGAGGCGCTCGGCCGAGCGTTGCGCAACCCCCTGCTCGGCCCGCTCGCCGCACTGATCTTCGCCGTCGTGATCTTCACCCTCACGACCGACACCTTCGCGACGGCGGGCAACGCCTCGCTGATCCTCCAGCAGTCGATCGTCATCGGCACGCTCGCGCTGGGCCAGACCCTCATCATCCTCACCGCCGGCATCGACCTGGCCAACGGAGCCATCGCCGTCCTCGGCACGATCGTCATGGCCAAGCACGTCGTCGACGGCGGCAACCCGCTCGTCGCTCTCGTGCTCGGCCTGGCCATCACGGTCGTGCTGGGCACGATCAGCGGTTCGCTGGTCACCCGGCTGGGGCTGCCGCCGTTCATCGTCACCCTGGGCATGCTCACCGTCGTGTTCGCCCTGGCGCGGCTCTACTCGGAGTCGCGCAGCTACCCGGTGACCGACCCCCTGCTCCGGGTCTGGGGCCAGGGCACGAACATCGGCGGGGTCCGCATCACGTGGGGCACCCTGCTGCTCATCGTCGTCTTCGCAGCCTTCTGGTTCGCCCTGACCCGGACCGCGTGGGGGCGGCACGTGTACGCCGTGGGCAACGCCCCGGAGGCGGCCCGGCTGGTCGGCATCAAGGTCAACCGGACGATCCTGTCGGTGTACGTGGCGGCGGGCGCCCTCTACGGGCTGGCCGCGTGGCAGGCCCTGGGCCGGATCCCCAACGCCGACCCGAACGCCTACCAGACCGCCAACCTCGACAGCATCACCGCCGTCGTCATCGGCGGCACGAGCCTCTTCGGTGGCCGCGGCAGCGTCGTCGGCACCCTCATCGGGGCGCTCATCGTGGGCGTCCTCCGCTCGGGCCTGACCCAGGCGGGCATCGACAACCTGTACCAGGACCTCGCCACCGGGGTACTCGTCATCGTCGCGGTCTCCCTGGACCAGGCGTCGCGAAGGAGGGCGGCACGATGAGCAGCACCACCGACACCAACCACCCCGACGCCGCGGCACCGCGGACCGACAACCGGACGCCGGTCCTCGAGGCGCGCAAGCTGAGCAAGTCCTACGGCCACGTCCGCGCGATGGTCGACGCGGACTTCGAGCTGATGCCGGGCGAGATCCTCGCGGTGATCGGCGACAACGGCGCGGGCAAGTCCACCCTCATCAAGGCGCTGTCCGGCGCCGTGGTGCCCGACCACGGCGAGATCCTCATCGACGGCAAGCGCGTGACCTTCCGCTCCCCGATCGAGGCCCGCGCCATGGGCATCGAGACGGTCTACCAGGACCTCGCCGTGGCACCCGCGCTGGACATCGCCTCCAACTTGTTCCTGGGGCGCGAGATCCGCCGGTCGGGCCCGATCGGGAAGCTGCTGCGCGTGGTCGACGCGCGGGCGATGCGCACCGAGGCCCAGAGCCAGCTCGACGCGCTGGGGGTGCGGATCCCCGACGTGCGCCAGCCGGTCGAGAGCCTGTCCGGCGGGCAGCGGCAGAGCGTCGCGGTGGCTCGGGCGGCGGCGTTCGGGACCAAGCTCGTGATCATGGACGAGCCGACCGCCGCGCTCGGCGTGCGCGAGTCCGGGATGGTGCTCGACCTCATCCGCCGGATCAGCGGGCGCGGCCTGCCGGTCGTGCTCATCTCGCACAACATGCCGCACGTGTTCGACATCGCCGACCGCATCCACATCCACCGGCTCGGCAGCCGGGTGGCGGTCGTGAGCCCGCGCACCCACACCATGGCCGACGCCGTGGCGATCATGACCGGTGCGGCGAGGCCTGAGGAGGTCGGCGGGCGGAGCCACTACGACGAGCGGGCGAGCCAGCGACGGCGCACCGACCGGGACGGCGCCGGGCCGGACGGCGCCGGGCCGGACGGGGCGGACGGCGCCGGGCCGGACGGGGCGGACGGCGCCGGGCCGGACGGGGCGGACGGCGCCGGGCCGGACGGCGACGGCGAGACGCGGTCGTGACCACGGGCCTGTTCGTCGGGCTCGCCACGGTCGACGTCGTCCAGCGGGTCGAGCGGGCGCCGGGGCCGAACGAGAAGGTCGTCTCCCTGCGCGCGGACGTCTCAGCCGGGGGCCCGGCGACCAACGCCGCGGTGACCTTCGCCGCGCTCGGCGGCCGGGCGACGCTCCTCAGCGTGGTCGGCGGCGGCCCACTCGCGGCGCTGGTCCGCGGCGACCTCGCCGACCACGGCGTCGAGGTGGTCGACGCGGACACCGCCGGCACCAGCCGGCCGGCCCTGTCCGCCGTGACGGTGGTGGACGCCACCGGCGAGCGCTCGGTCGTCTCCCGCAACGCCGAGGGCGTGGAGGTGGAGGTCCCGGCCGAGCTGGGCGAGCTGGCGGCGGAGGCCGACGTCGTCCTCGTCGACGGGCACCACCCCCGGCTCGCGCTCGCCGCGGTCACCGCGGCCCACCGGGCCGGCACACCGGTCGTCGTCGACGCCGGGAGCTGGAAGCCGGTCTTGGCGGAGGTCTTCCCGCTGGCGAGGGTGGTCATCTGCTCGTCGGACTTCCGGCTGCCGGGCGGTGAGCCACCCGGTCCCGGGCTGCTCGACGACGGCCCCGCCCTCGTCGCCGTCTCGGCCGGGGCGGATCCGCTGCGGTGGTGGAGCCGCGACGGCAGCGGCACCGTCCCGGCTCCCGCCGTCGTCGCCCGGGACACCCTGGCGGCAGGCGACGTGCTCCACGGCGCGTACGCGTTCGGCGTCGCGGAGGGACAATCCCCCGTCGAGGCGCTCCGGCTCGCCGTCCGCGTCGCCTCGCTCAAGGTCGGCCACGTCGGACCGCGGTCCTGGCTGACCGACCCAAAACTGCTCACCGTCGCCCGAGGAGGCACCGCATGACCCGCACGGACCACAGCCTGGTTCTCGACCCGGTGCTGCTCGACCGGGCGCGAGCCCTCGCGGAGCGTGGCGGCCGGCGGATCCTCGGGATCACCGGCCCGCCCGGCGCGGGGAAGTCGACGCTGGCCGAGGTCCTCGCCGAGGCGCTCGGTGAGCGGGCCCGGCTCGTCGGGATGGACGGCTTCCACCTGGCCGAGGCCGAGCTGCGCCGGCTGGGCTCGCGGGAGCGGAAGGGCGCCCCGGACACGTTCGACGCGCTGGGGTACGTCGCGCTCCTGCGGCGGCTGCGCGCGGCGGACGAGCCGGTGGTCTACGCGCCGTTCTTCGACCGGTCGCTCGAGGAGGCGATCGCCGGGTCGGTGCCCGTCCCGCGGGAGGTGCCGCTCGTCATCACCGAGGGGAACTACCTCCTCGTCGAGGAGGGCGGCTGGGGTGCCGTCCGCCCACTCCTGGACGAGTGCTGGTACGTCGAGCCCGACGACGACGAACGCCTCGCCCGGCTCATCGCCCGGCACGAGCGGTTCGGCCGGTCGCGCGCCGAGGCCCACGAGCGGTCGACGGGCTCGGACCAGCGCAACGCGGAGATCATCGCCGCGACCCGGGACCTGGCCGATCTCGTCGTGCGATAGGCGGGGTCCGGCAGGACGCGGGCGCGACGGACCCGGCAGCGTGCGGCTGGGCGACGGCCTACTCGGAGTCGCCCTCGGCGAGGTCGAGCATGAGCGCCTCGAGGAAGGGGCCGCCTTCCCAGTCAGCCATCTGCTCGTCGTCGAGGTCGGTGGCGAACTCCTCCTCGATCACCTCCAGGTCGAAGGCCTCGTGGACGACGCCCGCCACCGTCACCTCGGAGCCCGGGTCGGCCGCGGTGACGGCGCCGACGTCGACGACGAGCAGGGGTCCGACCTCGGTGTCCTCCGGTCCCACGATGGTGAATGCCGTCGGCGAGAGCACCTCGTCGACCACGCCGACGACCGTGACCTCCTCGCCGTCGTAGTCGGCGAGCTTGTCGTAGAAGGCCGAGTCGTAGTCGCCGTCGTAGGCGGCTTCCCCCGACGGCGTCTCGGCCGGCGAGGCGGGCGCGGTCTCCTCGTCGCCGAGCGCGGGCTCGTCACCGGCCGGGCCGTCGGAGCAGCCGGCCAGGGCAAGGAGCAGCGCCGCCGTCGCCGGGACCGTCCAGGCACGGGATGTCCTCATGGATTTTCCTCTCCGGGTGCTGGAGTGTGGTCGATGTCGTGCCATCGAACGTAACCGGGCGGGGCGCCGGTCGCGCGGTGGGCGCCGCCGCCGGGACCGGTTCGCGCCGACCTCAGTCGCCGAGACGCAGGAAGATCTGGCTGCAGAGCAGCTCGGTGCCATCGGGGACGCAGCCGATCCCGAGGGCGGTCATGTCGGGGTCGACGATGTTGTTGCGGTGGCCGGGTGAGTCCATCCAGGCCGCGACGACCTCGGCGGCCGTGGCGTCGGACCGGACGAGGTTCTCCGCCGCCCGGGCCACGCCACACTCCTCGAGCAGGGACTGCATCGGCGCGTGGACGAGCTCACCGCCGCCGACGAGCGCCTCGGCCCGCTCGGTGGCCGCCTGCTCGGCGCACTCCGACGGCTCGAGCGGCTCCAGGTCCAGGCCGGTGCGCTCGTCGTTCGTACGGATGAGGAGGTCCTCGGCGTAGGCGGCCGGGTCCACCGTCGCCGAGGCGGGCGGGTCAGTTGCCCGGTCCGCCGTCGCCGAGGTTCCCGGGGCGGACGACTCCGGAGCGGCTGAGCACCCGATCAGGAGGATGGCTACGGTGGTCACCAGACCGACGAACCGTGCCTTCATGACTGCCTCCCCTGAACGGTGACCGTGACCGTGAAGAGCATGAACCGTGTGGTCGTGGGTCGCGGCGGGGGGATGGTGTTGGCGCCCTGTCGGGCAATCGAACATTCCGCTACCTTTCGACCGCACGGTGTTCGATTGCCCCACTCTTCCGAAAAACACATCCCGACGCCCCCACGGCGTCTCCGACCGCGGCGGCGTCCGAGCGCCCTCAACGATCGCTCGACCGCTCCGACTCGACGTCGGACGACTCCGCGACGACAGGGTCACCGTCCTGCTCATCCACGCGCTCGGCGTCGGACTCCTCCGTGGCGTCGAGCTCCTCGGTGATGTCGGGCTCGGCGTCGGACTCCTCGGCGGTGTCCTCCGCGGGCGGGGCGGGCGGGGCGTCGACCACCTCGTCAAGGCGGACCGTGCCGCCGCTGAGGGTGGCGAGCATCTGCCGGACGTTCGCGAGCTGGGCGTTGATGCTGTCGCGGCGGTTCATCGCCGCGGCGAGCTCGCGCTCGGACTCGGCGCGGATCCGCTCGGCGCGGGCCTTGGCCTCGGCGACGAGCTGCTGGGCGTGCTGCTGCGCGTCCTCGAGCGCGCGGCGCGCGTTGAGGTCGGCCTCGGACCGGGCCCGCTCGGCGTCGTTGTGCACAGCGGTCGCCCGCTCCTCGAGGATCCTCACCTGCTGCTCCACCGCCGCGGCCCGCTCGGCGAAGTCCTGCTCGGCGCGCTCGCGCCGCTGGGCGAGCGTGGTCTCGAAGTCGGCAGCCGCCTGCGCGGAGTTCGCCCGCTGCCGCTCGTAGAACGCCTCGGCCTCCTCGCGCCGGGCGGTCGCGTCCTGCGCGGCCTCGTCGAGGATCTCGTCCGCGCGGCGTCGGGCCTCCTCCAGGGCGAGCGCGGCATCGGTCTCGGCGGCGCTGCGGGTCTGGGCGGCGTACCGGTCGGCCTCGGCCCGCAGGACCGCGGCGGCCTCCTCGGCGTCACCGCGGAACGCGTCCGCGTCGAGCTTGGCGCCGGCGCGCAGGGCGTTGGCCTCGTCGTCGGCGAGCTGGAGGATCTGGCCGACCCGCCTGCCGAGAGCCGTGAACACCGGCTCCTCGGCGGGCTGGGCCGCACGCTCCGCGGCCGCCTGCTCCACGGCGACGAGGCGGCGCTCGAGGTCCGCCGCCCGGCGAGCCATCTGGTCGCTGCGCTGCTGCGCCTCGTCGGCGCGCTGCTGCTCGGCGCGGAGCTGCTCGTGCAGCTCGCCCAGGTGGCGGTCCACCTCGCCGGCTTCGTAGCCACGCAGCACGGTGCGGAAGGCGGGGGTGGAAGAGGTGCTGCTCATGCGTCTGGCTCTCTCTCGTGGTGGGCAGGATCGTGCGGCTGGGTGGGGACGGCTCGGTCGGGGACGGCGAGGGCGTCGATGACGCCGGAGAGCTGGCCGAGCTCGGCCGTGATGCGGTCACGACGGCGCGTGAGGAGGTCGACCTCGGCGCGGGCGTCCGCGAGCAGGCGCGCGGCCCTGGTCCGCACGTCGTCCGCCTCTTCGCGGGCGTCGGCGAGGAGCCGGGCGGCCTCCGACCGGGCCTCCTGGCGACGCTCCTGCGCCTCGCGCTGCGCGGCGCCGGTCTGCTCGGCGGCCTGCTCGCGCAGCACCCGGGCGCCGGCCTCGGCCTGGGTGAGCCGGCGCTCGGCACGGTCGAGCATCGCCGTGGCGCGGCCCTCCGCCTCGGCGCGGACCTGCTCCGCCTGCCGCTGCGCCTCGGCGAGGTCCGCGGCCGCCCGGTCGCGGGCGACGCGCACGACCTCCTCGGCCTCCGTCCGGAGGGCCGCGGCGTCGGCGTCGGCCGCGGCCAGGCGGTCGTTCACGGTGACGGTGCTGCGGGCCAGGACCTCCTCGAGACGCTCGCGGACCTCGCGGACCGCGGCGGCGCCGTCGGCGTGCGCACGGGCGCGGGTGCGCTCGGCCTCGGCCTCGGCCGCGGCGAGGAGGCCGTCGACCGTGCGCCGGGCCCACGCCGTCTGCTCCTGCGCCTCGGCGATCTCGCGCTGGGCGTCCGCGGTGGCGTCCTCGCGGGTGCGCCGGGCGTCGTCGCGCGCGCCCTCCCGCTCGGTCTGCGCGTCGAGCCGGGCCCGCTCCAGCTCACCGGCCGCCTCGGCGCCGAGCTCGGCGGCCGTCGTCCGCGCGGCGGCGAGGACCTGCTCGGCCTCGTCGCGGGCCTCGCCGAGGATCCGCGCCGCCTCGTGCGACGCGTCGGCGAGGACCTGCTGCTCCTTGGCCTCGAGGGCCGCGGTCCGGGACGCGACGGCGGCCTCGGCGTCGTCGAGCATCCGCCGGCTCCGGGCGGCGGCATCGTCGACGAGCCGTTCCGCGCGTTCCTGGCTCCCGGCGACCACCCGCCCGGCCGCCGCACGGATCTCGGTCGCGGCCACCTCGGCCTGGGCGAGGATCTCGTCGCGGGAGCGCGAGGCGGTCGCGAGCACCAGGGCGGCCTGCTCCCCCGCGTCCCGGATGACGTCGGCCGACTCCTCCTGCGCCGCTTCGAGCTGCTGCTCGGCCGCGCGGTGGAGGCGCTCAGCCTCGGCTCGCAGGCTCTCGGCCTCCTCGCGAAGCCTGGCGGCCTCGGCGCGGACGGCCTCGGCGCTGCGCTCGGCGAGGGTGAGGAGGTTGACCGCTTCGTCGGCCGGCGTGGGCGGTGGTGGCAGGAGGACGGTGGTCGGCTGAGCCGACGTGGCGTGCGAGGTCCGCTCCTCGACGCCCTCGGCCGGCGGCGACGGTTCCTCGACCAGGTCGACCGGCGGCGCCTTCTCGTCCGGCTCGGCGGGCGGGCGACCGGTTGGCACGGTGGGGGCGTCGTCGTCGACCGGCTCCTCGAGACGATCCTCGACGGCGTCCTCGACCGGCGCAGGCGGGGCGGCGTTCCGCCCGTGCACGAGGGTCCGCCACACCGGGCGGACGGGCGGCGGTGTCTCGGCAGGCATCCACGGGGGACGAGCGGGCACCGGCCGGGGTGCCTGGCTCGGGGTCATGGGTCCAACCGGTCCTGTCGATCTGGCGGCGGCTCGGCCCTGCGCTGCCGCCGCGCGACTGCTGCGTCTTGGGTGGGTGAGGTGACGGGGTCGCGCCTCATCCGGAACGTTACACGTGCCCTGGCGCTGCCCCGGGCCGGGAGAGATCCTCCGCCGAGCACGCTGGGACACCCGCCGAGCACGAGGATGCCCGGACGAGTTGTCGTCCGGGCATCCTCGTCGGCTCTGCGAGCCGGGTTCGCCGTCCTTACAGGCCGAGGCCGGTGAGGAGGCGGTTGAGCAGGGCGGTGATGCCGGTGAGCGGGCCGCCGCCGTCGAGCAGACCGGTCACGGCGCACAGCAGGTTGCCGACCAGCTTGCCCGGGCCCCGGTCGGCCGAGAGGTCCAGGACGATGGGGTCGAGCTCGACGATCAGACCCAGGACGTCAAGGTCGAGGGGGCCGAGGTCCAGGTTGAGGATCTGGCAGTCACCACGTCCGCCCGAGCCGTCGCCGGTGGCGAAGAGGTCGTCCACCGTCGTGGTGAAGGTGTCGGACTCACCAGTCACAGTGTCCGTGATGCTTCCGGTGACCATGAGGACGCCGTCGTCGACGAACGCGGTGAGGTCGGTGATCTCACCGGTGAAGGCGTTACCGAGCTGGTCGGTACCGGTGACCTCAAGGGGGCCCTCGAGGACCTGGTGGGCGCTGGCGGAGACCGCCGACGGAGCGACAGCGGCGGGCGCAGCGGTGGCCGGGCCGGCGCCGACGGCGACACCCAGGCAGGCGGCGGTAGCCGCACCGAGGATCTTGGTTCTGACGTTCATCACGTTGCTCCCTTGCATCAGCGCGACGGGTGAGTCGCTATACCATGCATCTGGCTTGGCGATCCCCCAATTGGTGAACCAGACCACAACCGTAATCACATTGTGATGCCGCGCAACCTGGGGGCTTCAACTGCGCTCTGACGTGGGAGTTGACCGCTTCGACCGGTTCGGATGGAGCCATTGCACAGGACCAGGGCTGTCTGCGCCTCCTGATAGATCGACGCGTGGAGGACGGGAGCGGAGCCAGTGTCGGTTGCCGGGCGCGCGATCAGGCGAAGGTGACCAGCACCTTTCCGGCCGGGTTGTCGCCCGCCGCCATCGCGGCAAAGGCGGCCGGGCCGTCCTCCGCGCGGACGGTCCGGGACACGAGCGCCCGGAGGAGCTCGGGGTGGTCCTGGGCCCACCGCGCCGTCTCGGCGAACTCGGCCGCCGAGTAGCAGAACGTCCCGACGATCGTGCGCTCGAAGGTGGAGACGGCGAACGCGTCGAGCTCCACCCGGGGGGCCGCCATCCCCACGAGGACGCAGACCCCACCCGCCGTGGTCGCGGCGAGCGCCGTACCGAGCGTGGCGGAGCTGCCGACGGCGTCGATGACGACGCTCGCGCCCAGGCCGCCGGTGCGCTCGATGACCTCGACGGCAACGTCCACCGCGCCAGGGTCGAGCACGTCCACGCCGAGCCGGCCCAGCAGCTCACGCCGCTCAGGAGCCGGCTCGCTGACCGTCACGGAGGCAGCCCTGAGTCGCGCGCACGCCAGCGCCGCGGCCTGCCCGATGGGCCCGCCGCCGAGGACGAGGACGTCGTCACCGGCCCCGACTCCCCCGCGCACCGCCGCGTGGTAGCCCACGGCGAGCGGCTCGACGAGCGCGCCGTGCAGCGTCTCCCCACCGAACGGCACGAGGTTGGCCACCGAGACGACGAAGTAGTCGGCGAACGCCGCGGAGATGGCCGGGTCCACCCCGACGACGCGGCGGTCGGCGCAGATGTACGACATCCCGCGGGCGCACCGTTCGCACCCTCCGCAGGAGAGGGTCGGGTTGAGGACCACCACGTCTCCCTCGGCCAGGGGCACGGGGGACTGCTCGATCCCCGCACCGGGCCGTCCGGCGTCACCGAGCGTCACAACCGTGCCGACCGTCTCGTGGCCCATGACCTGCCCCGGCACCCGCCGACCGTTCTCGCCGGTGTACCCGTGGAGGTCGGAGCCGCAGATGCCGGTGGCGAGGACCCGTACGAGAGCCTCGCCGGGGCCTGGTGCGGGACGTGGCCGCTCCACGAGGACGAGGTCGCCGAAGTCCTCCAGGACCAGGGCGCGCATGGTGGTGTCCGTCGTCGTCATCGACGTTCCGTTCTATCCATGGAACACGTATTTCTCACTTGGAACGAGAGTAGGCGAGGGAGGCAGACCGAGCAAGGACGGGACGCGACAATCACGTGCAAGGGCCGCTCCGGTGCGCACCCGCGTCAGGCCTGCGCGAGCACCTGACGCTGCGTACCGATGCCCTCGATGGCGAGCTCGACGACGTCGCCGGCGCGCAGGTAGGGGAACCGCCCCGAGATCGCGACCCCCTGCGGGGTCCCGGTGTTGATGACGTCACCCGGCTCCAGCACCGCTACCTGACTGAGGTGCCACACGAGGTAGGGCACCGAGAAGATGAGGTCCGCCGTCGTCGAGTCCTGACGGGGCTCGCCGTTGACGGACGAGGTCAGCCGGACGTCGGAGACGTCGAGCTCGTCGGCCGGGACGAGCGCCGGCCCGAGGGGGTTGAAGGTCTCGGCGCACTTGCCCTTGGACCACTGACCCCCGGAGATCTCCAGCTGGAAGGCACGTTCGGAGACGTCGTTGGAGATGGTGTAGCCGGCGATGTGGGCGGCAGCCTCCTCCGGCGAGTGGAGGTAGCGCGCGCGGCGGCCGATGACGACGGCGAGCTCGACCTCCCAGTCGGTCTTCTCCGACCCGCGCGGCACGAGCACCTCGTCGTAGGGGCCCACCACCGTATTGGGGGTCTTGAAGAACAGCACCGGGACCTCCGGGGGCGTCGCCCCGGACTCGGCGGCGTGCGCGGCGTAGTTCATGCCGATGCACCACACCGCCTGCGGGCGCGCCACCGGGGCACCCACGCGCTCGCCGGCGACGTCGGTGCGTGGGAGCGACCCGGCGGCCAGCGCCGTACGGGTACGAGCGATGCCGTCGGCGGCCAGGAAGGCGCCGTCGACGTCGTCCGTCAGGGGCCGGAGGTCGTAGGTGACGCCGTCGTGCTCGACGACCGGTCGCTCGGCGCCGAACGCGCCGACTCGCATGAGCTTCATGGTTCTCCAGGGTCGGGGGCGCCGGTGGGCGCCCGGTGTGCTCAGCCGTTGTCGGGCCGGGCAGGGATGATCGGACGGCGGGCCGGCTCGACGAGCCGCAGAGCGGTGCCACCGAGGACGTCGGCGTCGCCGCCGGTGAGCTCGCGGACGAGCTCGAGCGACTGCCGGTAGGTCACGTGCGGACGCGAGACGGGAAAGTCCGAGCCCCAGAGCAGGCGGTGCGTCCCGAACGCCGCGAGCAGCGCATGCAGCACCGCATGGGTCTCGGGGTAGGGGTAGGCCCAGGGCCGGTCGGCGAGGTAGTGGAACCCCGAGACCTTGACCGCCACGCCCGGAACGGCCGCGAGATCGGTGAGAGCGACGAGGTCACGCTCGTACGTCGGTGAGCCCGGGACGACGTGACCCTGGTGGTGGAGCAGGACGACGAGGCCGGGAACGGCCCGCAGCGCCCGGCCCAGCGCCGCGAACCACGCCGGCCGGGCGTGCAGGCTCAGCGGCACGCCGGCGGCCGCGGCCCGGGCGAGGAAGGCCCGGCCCTCCGGCTCCTCGAACCAGCCGTCGACCTCGTCGGCGAGGTAGTGGCTCACACCCGAGGCCCCCGTCTCGGCGAGGACGCGCTCGAGCCGGTCGGCCGCCCCGGGGCGGTGGTAGGTGCCGGACCAGCGCGAGTCGACGTCGACCAGGGCCGTGAGCCGGTCCGGGTGGGCGGCGACGGCACGGGCGACGTCGGCGTTGTTCGCCGGGTTGGCCGTGCGCGGGTCCTCCCCGCCGATCGCGGCGCAGACGACGAGGGCACGCTCGACCCCGGCGGCGTCCATCTCGTGCAGCAGCGCTGCGGCGCTGCCGCGGGTGGCGGGGTCGGGGACCGCGGCGTCGTAGGGCCAGCGGTCCCACGCGTGGACGTGGGCGTCGACGATCACGGGGGCCTCCTCCCGGCCGGGCACGGTGGACATCTCCCGGGGGACGCTAGTAGGTTCCGTTCAAAACCCGCAACCTCCGTTCTGCGTTTGGAACAGCATGTCCGACGAGTCGTCCCCGCGCTTCGCCGCGCCCGCGGCGGTGCGCGCGCTGCGCGTCCTCGAGCTCCTCGCCGACGCGGGCGAGTCGCTCACCCTGACCGAGGTGGCCGCCCGGCTCGGCCTGCCCAAGTCGAGCGTGCACCACGTCATCTCGGCGCTCGTCGAGCTGGGCTGGGTCGAGCGCGACCCGCAGACCCTGCGCCTGACGCTCGGGCTGCGCGCCTGGGAGGTGGGCCAGGCGTACGACCTCGCCCAGACCCTGAGCCAGCGGGCTCGGCCCTTCATGGACCGGGTGCGCGACGAGATCGGTGAGACCGTGCGCCTGGCCGTGCGCTCGGGCAGCGACCAGGTGTGCATCGCCAAGGCCCTCGGCCCGCACACGCTCGTCTTCGACCAGCGGGTCGGCGCGCGACTGCCCTGCCACGCCACGGGCCTGGGCAAGGCGCTGCTGACCGGCCTGCCCGACGACGCCGTCGAGGCCCTCTACCCCGACGGCCTCGAGCGGTTCACCGAGACGACCCTGCCCGACGTCCCGACCCTCGAGCAGCACCTGTCCGAGGCCCGCGAGCGCGGCTACGCCGAGGACGACGGGGAGTACATCCTCGGGATCCGGTGCGTGGCGGTGCCGGTGCGCTCACGTCTCGGCGAGGTGGTGGCGGCCCTGTCGGTCTCGGGACCCTCCCGGCGCTTCGACGACGCCCACATCGCCGAGTGCCGCGCAGCCCTGCAGAACGCCGCCGCGGCGCTCGGCGCCCGACTCGGTGAGGAGACCGAGCTGTCGTGACCACCTCTTCCGCGCGCCCCGCCATCGCCCGGCCCCTGCGCCGCGCCAACCTCGAGGTCTCCCTCAAGCCCTTCCCCTCCTTCGACGACGCCGCGGTCACCGACACGGTGCGCACCCTGTTCGACCAGTGGCGCACCCTGCTCGCCACGGCGCAGGAGTGCTCCGTGCTGCTGTGGGTCTCCGACGGCAGCGAGATCCTCGACTGGGCAGGCGACCTCACCGACGAGCTCGAATGGGCCCGCTTCATCGGGTTCAACAACACCGCCGCGAGCGCCTACGGCGAGGAGAAGGAGCCCGAGCGGGTGGCCATCCCCTACCGCGCCGGCACCGGACCGATCACCTACGCCGACGTCGCGCGCGTCGTCGCCGCCATCAAGGCAGCCGGCGCCGAGGCGGGCATCCCCACCCGGGTGGGCGCCACGTTCGACCCCGGCCCCGAGTTCGCGCCGTCGGACTTCAAGTTCACCCGCCACCCCGAGGTGGTGGCGCGCGGGGAGGACGTGGGGATCGGGCCGATCATCGCGATGGTCCGGCACTTCTCCGTCCTCGAGGGTGACGACCGGCCCTACGCCGCGTTCCCCGCGGGGATCCCCGCCGGGACGAGCTTCGGGGAGCTCCTCGGCAGGCAGTCCGAGGACTACCTCCGGGCGCTGGGGTTCGACTACCTGTGGCTGTCCAACGGCTTCGGGTTCAGCTCCTACGCGTGGTCCGAGCTGGGCGAGTCCTTCGACGGCACCCGGTTCCGGCCCGAGCGCACTGGCGAGCTCCGCGAGTGGGCGCTGGGGTTCTGGGCCGACCTCACCGCGCACCTGACCTACCCCGTCCAGGTGCGCGGGACGAACCACACCGCGGGCATCGACATCGGCGCCGACTCCGTGCCGGCGCTGGAGGTCTACGAGCGCGGCTACCTCGAGTCCCCGCCGCCGAACTCGCCGTGGGGTCCGCTCAACGAGGACTTCGGCATCGAGCTGTCCGGGCTGATGTCGCGGGTGGCCGTGCTCCCGGCCGGCGCGCAGGGCTTCCGGTTCCGGTTCTACGCCAACGACCCGTGGTTCTGGCAGCAGCCGTGGTGGGACTTCTACCACCGCGAGCCGTTCGACATCTACCTCCCCCTCGCGGTGGCCCGGCTCCGGGCGGACGGCTCCGTGGAGCCGGCGTCGGAGGTCAACGTCCTGACGGTGGACACCGCGCACGGCGTCCTGGACGAACGGTGTGGCCGGGAGGTCGGCACGCACGTCGCCACCGCGCTCGAGGCGCTGCCTGACGAGGCCGGGCCGGTGGTGTGGGTCTACCCGTTCCGGGAGTACCACGAGGCGATGGCCGCGGACCCGACGACGATCGGCCGCCCGCACTTCGAGGACTGGTACCTCACCGCGGCGATCAACGCCGGGCTGCCCCTGAACACGGTCGTCTCCACCGACGACCTCGCCGGGGCGATGGCCGCGGGGGCGCTCGCCGGGCGCACACTCGTGGTCCCGGTCGGCGCACTGAGCGAGCCGGTGGCGCGGGTGCTGGCCGGGCACGTCCGCGGCGGCGGCACCCTGATCGCCTACGGCGCGCTCGACGGTGCCTCGTCGGCGGCCCGGGGGCTGCTCGGCGTCGCGGTCGCCGACGACGGTCTCGACGGCCTCGATGGCCTCGATGGCCTCGACGGTCTCGACGGCCTCGATGGCGACCTCACCCTGGTCTCGACGCTCGGCTCCGACGTCGTGCCCGGCGGTGCGCTGCCGACGACCGTCCGCCACGTGCCCCACCTCTCCGGCGGCCCGGTCCGGGAGGTCGCGGCGCCCGGCACGCAGGTCCTCGCCTCGGTGACGGACCGCAGGCCCGCCCGCCCGGCCCGCATGGCCCCCGGGCCCGCCGGCCAGGCCCGCGCCTACGCCACGGCGCGTCCTCTCGGGGCCGGTGAGGTCCGGTGGGTGCGCGGCTCCTCGCCGTTCCGGTACGCCGACCCGGACGCCCAGGGCCGCCGTGCGCACGTCCCCCACGACCGTGCCGCCCTTGCCGACCCCGCTGCCCTCCTGCGCGACCTGCTCCGCCGAGGTGGGCTGCACGTCGCTCACGAGCTGCGCACGCCGGCCGCCGGGCGCGCCGTGCACGCCGTGCACCGTTCGGCCGGCGCCTACTGGTTCACCGGCTACCTGCCGGACACCACCACGCGGCTGAGCCTGGCCCTGCCGGCCGGGGCGCCGCTGCTCAACCACCAGGAGTGCTGGTACGACGGCGCGACGGCCACCTACCAGCTGCCCAAGTCCTTCCGCGCCGAGTGCCGGGTGCTCGTCGACCAGGCCACGGCCGGGGTGCTGCGCTGCCGGGAGATCGCGCCGTACCCCGCGCACATGACCCGGGCGATGCGGGTGACCGGGCTGGTGGACGCCACCGTCACCCTCCTGCTTCCGCCGTCGGCGGCCGAGGTGCGGGTCGACGTCGACGACGTCCCGTTCGATCTCGACGAGCTCGCCACCGCCGACGACGTGCGACGGGCGTCCGGCGCGGCGGCACGGCACCTGACCGGTGTGACCGGCACCCTGACCCTGGCCTGGGAGGAACGATGAGCCTGCGCATCACCGACGTCATGGTGCGCACCGCACCGTTCTCGGCGGGCACGTGGCTGGACGAGAGCCGGATCTCCACCCCGATGTCCCCCTACCCCGCGTTCGCCGAGCGCCGCTCCAGCTGGCGCGGGCCGGGCAGCGACCTCGTCTGGCTCTACCTCGGCACCGACGACCCGGAGGTGTTCGGCATCGGGCAGACCCGCGGCGGCACGGCCGTCGAGGCCGTCGTGGACCACCTGGTCACCCTCCTGCCCCGCACCGGCACGGGCCCCGCCGCGGCGGCCGAGCAGCTGCGCCGCGCGGCCGAGCCCTACGCCGCCGGCGGAGCCGCGGCCATGGCCGTCTCCGCCGTCGAGCTCGCCCTGTGGGACCTCCAGGCGCGGTCGCTGGGAGCGCCCCTCCACCGCCTCCTCGGCGGCCGGTCCGGCCCGTTGCCGTACTACGTCACCGCCCCGCATCCCGACACCCTCGCCGAGGTCGACGCCGACCTGCTCGCCGGCACCCGGTACGTCAAGGTGCCCATGGCGTACGGTCCCGCCGACGGCCCCGCGCACCTGCGGGACAACCTCGATCGGCTCGCCGAGGTGCGCCGCCTCGTCCCCGGGCACATCCCGCTGGCGGTCGACTGCTTCATGTCGTGGGACGTGCCCTACGTCCTGCGGTTCGCCGCGGAGGCCGCCGGGCTGGGGCTCGGCTGGGTCGAGGAGCCGCTCGCCCGGGACGACCTCGCCGGGCACGCGGAGCTGCGCGCCCGCCTCGGCCCGGTGGGCGTGGCCGCCGGGGAGCACGCCTTCGGTCTGACGGAGGGGCTGGCCCTCCTCGAGGGCCGCTGCGTGGACGTGCTGCAGAGCGACGTCACCTGGTGCGGCGGCCTCAGCGTCGCACGGACGCTCGGGGAGGTGGCCGTGCGCCGCGGGGTGACGTTCGCCCCGCACAACGCCGCGATGCACCCGTGGGCGCTGCACCTGCTCTCCGCCCTGGGGCCGAACGTCCTCACCGAGGTGCTCGTGGGAGCCGGCGCGCCGGCGGTCGTGCCGACCGTGACCGACGTCCCCGGCGCCGGGACCGACAAGCGTGCGGCGGGCTTCGGATGACCGCGCCGGTGCGGCTGGCCGTCGTCGGCGCGGGCTGGTGGGCCGGAACCCACCACCTCCCCGCCCTCCTCGCGCACCCGGACGCGCGCGTCGTCGCCGTGTGCGACCCGGTGCCGGAACGGGCCGCGGCGCTCGCCGGCCCCGCCGGCGCCCGGACGTTCACCACGCTCGCCGAGGCCGTGGAGGCGGGCGGGCTCGACGCCGTCGTCGTCGCCACCCCGAGCGCCGCGCACCACGCGGCCGCGGCCACCGCCCTCGACGCCGGCCTGCACACGTTCGTCGAGAAGCCGATGACCCTCACCCGGGCCGATGCCGTGGACCTGCTGCGGCGCGCCGAGGCCGCGGCGGTCCACCTGAGCGTGGGCTACACCCACCAGTTCGAGCCCGGCGCGTTCTTCGCCCGGGAGGCGGTCCGCACGCAGATCGGGCGACTGGTCCAGGTGACCGTGGAGTTCGCCTCCCGGGCCGGCGCGCTCTACGCCGCGGCCGAGACGGAGCACCCTGCCCGGACCGTCGCCGGCCAGCACCCGGAGGCCTACTCCGCGGCGAACGGCGGGGGGCAGGCACACACCCAGCTCACCCACGCGCTCGGCATGCTGTGCTGGGTGACGGGCGACGAGGTGGCCCAGGTGTGCGCGTTCACCGAGCACCAGGGGCTCTCGGTCGACGTCGACGACGTCGCCGCCTTCCGGCTGCGCGGCGGCGCCACCGGCGTCGCCGTCTCCTCCGGGGCGACGGGTGCGCACCTGCCCGCCCGCCAGCACCTGCGCTACCTCGGCACCGACGGCGTGGTGGAGCAGGACCTCCACCGCGCGAGGGTCACCCTGCACCGGGCTGACGGCAGCCAGGTGGTGCGCGAGCCGGGCCAGCACGAGCCCGCCTACCGCGCGGGCGAGCCGGTCCGGGCGTTCGTCGACCTGGTCCTGGGCCGCGGGGAGAACCTCGGTCCGGGCGGTGACGCGGCGGCCGCGGTCGCCGCCACCGAGGCCCTGCTCGTCGCCGCGCGTACCAGCACGATGACCGAGGTCGCCTCGGTCCGCTGACGCCTCCGGCGGCCACCGTGCCTGAGCACGAGGGACGTCGGATGGCCGTGCCGGCCTTCCGTCACAGACCTCCGCCGACGGACACCTCGGCCGTCTCGCGCACGGAAGCTGCTGCCACGACCTCCGGGGCCACCTCGGTCGCCGACGGAGCGGCGACGAGGTCGTTCGCCGTCCGCAGCACCGGACGCGTGGTCAGGGCCGCCGGGTCGAGCCGCGCGCTGCTGCGGACGCGCAGCTCGGCGCTCTCGCCCGGCAGCAGGGTGACGAGGGCACGGTCGACGGTGGCGCCGGGGTCCGCATGGTCGACGAGCAGGGTGAGGTCCTTGACCAGGGCGCGCGCACGGACCTGCACGACGTACCCGCCCTCAGCCGGTTCCGCGGAGACCTCGGCGGCGTCGGCGGACAGGGCCAGACAGGTGTCCTCGGCGAAGTACCACAGGCCCCGCTCCCCGGTGGCCGCGTCGGCCACGAGGACCTCGGCGGTGGGGTCGGCGGCGACCGTGAGGGCGGGCGGTAGCGGGAGTGTGGCACTGCCCCGGGGACCCACCTCGGCCGGCATCTCGGCGACGGCGAGGGTCGCGCCGTCGAGACGCAGCCGCCGTACGGTCACCGCGGCGCGCCACGGCTCGTCGGTCTCGTTGTGCAGGACGACGGCGGGCGAGCCGTCACGCGACTGGACGGTGACCAGCCGGTCGGCGAAGACCTCCCGCAGGGCGAACCACAGGGGCTTGCGGATCCTGTGGGAGTCGACCGCCGCCCAGGAGACCACCGGCCAGCAGTCGTTGAGCTGCCACATCACCGCACCGGTGTTGTACGGCGCGAGCGAGCGGAAGTGCTCGATGCCGTACCGCACGGCCCGCGCCTGGTTGAGCTGGGTGGCCCAGTGCCAGTCGACGTAGTCGGCCGGCAGCGGCAGGTGATCCCCCAGCCCGCGCTCGAGCTTGCCGTTGCCGTCCTCGGCCTTCTGGTGGACGAGCATCTGCGGGCCGTGGGGCGAGCGGGGCTCGTCCCGCACGACCGACTCCAGCGTCGAGAACGCCGGCGGGCCCTGGAAGCCGAACTCCGAGACGAACCGGGGGCGGTAGTCGCGGTAGGCGGTGTAGTCGCGGCGGTTCCAGACGTCCCAGATGTGCATGGTGCCGTTGACGTCGTCGTTGGGGTGGAGGTACCGGTCGAACGAGTAGGGGCTGCCCTCGCAGTACGGGACACCGGGGGCGAGCTCGGCCACGACGTCGGGGAGGAGCCGCGTGTAGTAGCCCTCGCCCCAGGTCGCGCCGCGCAGGGCGGCGCGCCAGCCCCAGTCGGCCCAGCCCCAGATGTTCTCGTTGCCGCCGTTGAGCAGGGCGAGGGACGGGTGGGCGCACAACCGCGTCACGGCCTCCCGGGCCTCGGCCTCCAGCTCCTCCGCCAGGGACGCGTCCTCGGAGTAGGCGGCGCAGGCGAGGGTGAAGTCCTGCCAGACCAGGAGGCCGAGCTCGTCGCACAGGCCGTAGAAGTCGTCGGACTCGTAGATGCCCCCGCCCCAGACCCGCAGCAGGTTCATGTTCGCCTCGACGGCGTCGGCCAGGGAGGTGGCGAGGGACGCGCGGTCGACCCGCGGCAGGTAGGTGTCGTCGGGGATCCAGTTCGCGCCACGGACGTAGATGTCCGTGCCGTTGACCCGGATCACGAAGCTGTTCCCGACCTCGTCGGGGCTGGTGTCGATGGTGACGGTGCGGAAGCCCACACGTCCGGTCCACACGTCCACGACCGCGCCGTCGGGGCCGGCGAGGGTGACGGTGACGGGGTAGAGGGGCTGCCCGCCGTGGCTGCGCGGCCACCACGGTGCGGCGCCCGGCACAGCCAGCTCGACCTGGGTCTCCCCCGCACCGGCGACCGTGGTCGCGGAGACGAGGACCGTGCTGGTGGCACCCACCTCGCCGGTCCCGCGGACCTCGACGGTGATGGTGTGGCCCGGAGCGGGCTGGTCGATCTCGGCCCGGAGGTCCAGCCGGGCGCCGTCGACGCCGTAGGACGTCAGCGGGCGGACGGCGGAGAGGCGAGCGGTGGAGCGGCCCTCGAGGCGGATCGTGCGCCAGATCCCCGCGGTGACGAGCTCCGGCCCCCAGTCCCAGCCGAAGGCGTAGGCCGGCTTGCGCAGCGCGTTGAAGGGGTGCGGGTTGGAGTGCGGCCGCGCGCCCAGCTCCGCCTCGCGCCGCTCCGCCTCCTCCAGGGCGGAGGTGATGACGACCCGCACGTGGTTGGTCCCGGGCCGGAGCAGGTGGGCGACGTCGAAACGGTAGCCACGGTGGTGGTTCTGCGTCCGGCCCACCTCGGCGTCGTTGAGCCAGATCGTCGCGACGGTGTCCAGGCCCGCGGCGACCAGCTCGTGGCGGTCGTGCCCGTCGGGGACGTGCTCGAAGCTGCGGGAGTACTCCCAGTCGGTGCGCCCGACCCAGGTGAGCCGAGCCTCGTTCTCACCGACGTACGGGTCCGGGATGAGGCCGGCCGCGAGGAGGTCGAGGTGGACGACGCCGGGCACCGTGCCAGGGATTCCCGCCCGCAGGCGGTCCGCCAGCTCGGCGGGGACCGGACCGGCGAGGGCGCGGCACGTCCACCGTCCGCCGAGGTCGGTGGAGGTGGGCTCGGGCGCGCGGGGCGCCGGGGCTGGGGTGTTCACGGGTGTGCTCCGCTGGTGTGGGGAGGAAGTCGATGAGCCGGCCAGCCCCGCGAACGGCACCCACCGGGCGAGCGTAGCCCGAACGACCACGGGTTGTAAAGCGGTTTAGTGACGTCAGGCCGTCGCGGCCCGTCCGCAGACGGCGCGTCGTTACGCTGCGTCCATGGAGACCACTGCGAGCCCGCCCACCACGGGCGGTCCGGCCGGCCGGCCGCGACGGCTGACGATCGCCGACATCGCAGCGCGGGCGCAGGTCTCCCCCTCGGCGGTCTCCTTCGCCCTCAACGGCCGGCCCGGGATCTCGCCGGAGACGCGTGAGCGCATCCTCGCCGTCGCCAAGGAGGCGAACTGGCGGCCGAACTATGCCGCCCACGCCCTCTCGACCGCCCGGTCGGGCGCGATCGGCGTGGTCACCATCCGCGAGCCCGAGCAGCCACTGTGGTCGGCGAGCTTCGGCGGGCACTTCCTCGCCGGCGTCCAGGCCGAGCTCGCCGAGCGCGACGTCCTCCTCATCCTCCACACGGTCGCGGACCTGGAGGCCGAGTCGGCGCTGTACGACCGCTGGCTCGGCGAACGCCGCGTGGACGGCGTGCTCGTCATCAATCCCGAGACCGACGACCCGCGGTTCGCCGCACTGGAGTCCCTGGACCTGCCCGCCGTCGTCGTCGGCGACGTGCGCGACCGCTCGGCGCTGGGCTGCGTCTGGACCGACGACGCCGCCGCCACCACACTCGCCGTCGAGCACCTCGCCGGGCTGGGCCACCGCAACGTCGGCCGCATGAGCGGCGACTCGCACCTCCTGCACTACGCGATCCGCGAGCGGGCCTACCGCGACGCGCTCGCCGCGCACGCCATGCGGACCGAGCAGCGCACCCTCACCCACGACCAGCACGGGGCGGAGGAGATCCGGGACCTCGCCCGGCGCGGCACCGACCCCCTCACCGCCGTCATCGTCGAGGACCTCGAGGTGGCGGTGCAGCTCACCGCCAACCTCGCCCAGCTGGGCATGTCCGTCCCGGGCGACATCTCGGTCCTCGCCTGGGACGACGGCGCGGCCGCCACCCTCCTGCGCCCCTCGCTCACGGCCCTGCACCGCGACATCGCGGGGTACGGGCGGCTCGCCGCGCAGGAGCTCGTGCGCACGATCGACGGGGGCGCCCCGCGCAGCCTGCAGGGGACCACGACGACGCTCGTCGCCCGCCAGAGCACCGGTCCGGCACCGGTCCGCTGAGCGTGGAACCTGCACGGCGAACGGCGAGCCCCTTGACAACTAAAGCCCTTTAGTCGTTGACTGCGCGTACCGGCCAACCCCGCACGCCCCCCAGACAGTCACTCAACGACGAGAAGGATCCGAGGACCATCATGCGTGTACTGAACAGGCGTCGCGGCATCGCGACGGCGAGCGCCGCCCTGACCGTGACACTGCTCGCGGCCTGCGCGGGCAGCAGCGGCAACGAGCCGGGCGCGGCGGGCACCACCGCGGGCGGTGGGTCCGAGACCGCCGAGCTCGGCGGCACCCTCGCCCTGGCCACGACGAGCGAGCGTGGCCTCGAGCTGTTCATGGACGACTTCGAGGCCGAGACGGGCGTGTCCATCGACGGCACGTTCGCCGAGGCGGGCGCCCTGGGCGAGCAGCTGCGGATCCAGATCACCTCCGGCACCGCGCCGGACCTCTTCCGCTCCGCCCCGGGCTACGCCGCGCCGTCGTCCGTGCTCAACCTCGCCACGGAGGGCGCACTGCGGGACCTCTCCGACCAGGAGTGGGCGCAGTACGTGCCCGAGTCGTTCGCGCCGCTGCAGGTGCTCGACGGCGCCACCTACGCGTTCCCCACCTACGGCCAGGCGATCCTCGCGTTCTACAACAAGGACGTCTTCGAGGAGGTCGGGGTGGAGCCGCCCACCACGTGGTCGGAGTTCATCGAGGTCGCCGACCAGCTCAAGGCGGCCGGCAAGGTCCCGCTGGCGCTGGGCCTGGCGGACAACTACATCATCCAGTTCCTGCCGTACGCGCTGTCCGCGACGCTCGTCAACGGCCAGGAGCCCGACTTCTACGAGCAGCTCGAGGCCGGCGAGACCTCCTTCGCCGAGTCCGAGGGGTGGCGCGAGACGTTCGAGCTGTTCTTCGGGCTCATCGAGGACGGCTACACCACCCCCGACCCGCTCGGGATGCCGGGCGACCCGGCCATGCAGTCCGTGGGCAACGGCGAGGCCGCGATCGTGGTCATGCCCTCCGCCGCCTCCCCGGTCCTCGCCGGCTTCATGTCCGGCGGGGAGGACCGCATGGGTTCCTTCGCGATCCCGGCGACCGACGACGCCGCCGAGACCCACATCCCCTTCACCCCGGACTACCTCGTCGTCAACGGCGACGCGGAGAACGAGGCCGCGGCGCTGGCCTTCCTCGACTACATCGCCGAGCCCGAGCGCACCGCCGCCTGGGCCGCCGACACCGGCGCCATCCCGGCGCTGACCAACGCCGAGCCCGTGGACAACGCGCTCAACGAGACGGTCCAGCCCTTCCTCTCCGAGGGCCGCACCACGCCGTTCGCCAACCACGTGTGGCCCGGCGGGCAGGTCGCGGTGGCGCTGATGGAGACCGGCCAGCAGGTGGTCGACGGCTCCAAGAGCATCGACGACCTCCTCGCCGCCCTCGACGCCGCCTACGAGGAGAGCATGTCGTGAGCACGACGCTCGCCGTGAGGGGGGCCGCCGCCGTGCGGTCCCCCTCCGGGGCACCCGGCCGGCCGCGGCGGGCCGGCCACCTGCGCCTGGTGCCCCAGTGGTTCCTCCTGCCGGCGCTGGCCTTCTACCTCGTGGTGGTGCTCTACCCCTCGGTCGCCGGTGGCCTGTACGCGTTCACCGACTGGCGCGGCGGCGCCGACGCCGGCTGGACCGGGCTGGAGAACTTCCGCCGGCTGCTCGCCGACGAGGCGGCGATCGCCTCCCTGCGCAACACCCTCCTCATCGCGGTGAGCCTCACGGTGGTCCAGACGGGCCTCGGTCTCCTGCTCGCCCTCGCGCTGAGCTCGGCGATCCGCGGCCGCAACCTCCTGCGCACCCTGTTCTTCGCGCCCATGATGCTGCCGCCGGTCATCACCGGTCTGCTCTGGCAGTACATCTACACCCCGAACGGCCCGCTCGACACGGTCCTGGACGGGCTGGGCCTGGAGGCCCTGCGCCAGAGCTGGCTGGGCAACGCCGACATCGCCCTGTGGGCGATCATCGCCAGCGTCATCTGGCACCACGTCGGGATGTCGATGGTCATCTTCCTCGCCGGCCTGCAGGGGATCCCCGAGGAGCTGTACGAGGCGGCCGCGCTCGACGGCGCCGGCCCGGTGCGCCGGTTCTGGTCCGTGACCCGCCCGCTCCTCGGGCAGGCGACCACGATCGTGACCGCTCTGACCATGACGTCGTCGCTCAAGCTCTTCGACCAGGTCTTCGTCATGACCGGTGGCGGCCCTGGGGTCTCCACCCAGACCTTGTCGCTGATCATGTACCGCGAGGCGTTCGTCTACGGCGAGTACGGCTACGGCTCGGCGATCGCCCTGGTCCTGACGATGATCGTGGCCTTCATCGTCTTCCTCCAGATCTCCGTCACCCGCAGAGGGGAGGTCGAGGCATGACCGCGACCCTGAGCCAGGCCCCGATCCCGGCCCCGTCCACGACCGAGCACCGGCCGGCCCGGCGCCGTCGGTACGGCTACGGCCGGCCGCTGCTCGAGATCGTCATGGTGCCGATCACCATCGCCTACCTCTTCCCGCTCTACATCATGGTCTCGATGTCGTTCAAGACGACGTCGGAGATCGCGGCGTCGACGGTGACCCCGCCGGCGTCGATGTTCCTGGGCAACTACGCGACGGCGTGGACCGAGGCGGCCATCGGCCGCGCCATGATCAACAGCCTCCTCATCACGACCGTGAGCATCACCGTCGCCATCCTCGTCGGCTCCATGGCGGCCTACGCCATCGTCCGCGGCAGCCGCCGGACGTCCGGGCCCAAGCTCATGCTGTTCCTCCTGGGGATGATGATCCCCGGCCAGCTGGGCATGGTGCCGCTGTACATGCTCATGCGCGACGCGGGGCTGCTGCAGTCCCACGCGTCCCTGATGATCTTCTACGTCGGCTCACTCATGCCGATGACGGTCTTCCTCTACACCGGGTTCCTCAAGACCCAGTCCCCCACCTTCGAGGAGGCCGCGAAGATCGACGGCGCGAGCTGGTGGCAGACCTACTCCCGGGTGGTCTTCCCGCTGCTGCGGCCGGTCACCGGCACGGTGATCATCGTCAACACCATCAACACCTGGAACGACTTCCTCACCCCGCTGCTCTACCTGGCCGGCACCGACAACCGGACGCTGCCGGTGGCGGTGTTCTCCTTCCAGGGCGAGTTCGCCAGCGAGTGGGGCCTCATCTTCGCGGGCATGGTGGTGGCGGCCCTGCCGGTGCTCATCGTGTACTTCTTCCTCCAGAGGCACATCATCCAGGGCTTCGCCGGCGGCCTGAAGGGCTGATGACGCTGCGCCCGGTGGGCACGAACGTCCACCTCCTCGTGCGGGTCGCCGAGCCGGACAACCTCACCGACGGCCGGGCGACGTCGATCACGACGACCCTCCACCACGAGGTGCTCGAGGACGCCGCCGGGCTGCGTCTGGTCTTCGCCAACCGTCACAACCGACTCGGCCACGACGAGCCCGGCCCGGACCCCATCGAGGTCCGGGCCGGGCTCGCCCGTCCTGGGGGCCGATCCGTGCCGGTCCGGTTCGACGGTGGGGAGTCGGTGCTGCTGGCGCCGGGGGCGGTCGTCCTGTCCGACCACGTGCGCGTCGTCGTCACCGCCGGTGAGGTGCTGACGTCGCGGACGACAGCGACCGTCCAAGCCGGTGGTCGCATCCCGCTCGGCCCAGAGCCGGACGTCCTCGCCGGCGAGCAGGTCGAGGCGTCCGGCCCCGGCGCGCCGCCCCGGCACGGATATGGGCCGTGGCAGGTCCTCGGCGAGGGTGCGGCGACGGCACCCGTTGTCTTCGTGGCCGGCGACTCCAACGCGGTCGGCTTCGGCGACGTCCGCGGCTCCGCCCGGCACCGCGGCTGGGTGCGGCGTGCCCTGGAGCCGTCCCGGATCCCCCACGTCAACCTCTCGGTCAGCGGCGCCACGGCGCTGGGCGCGTCCACACCCGACGGTCTCGCCGACCGGCTCACGTTGCTGCGCTGGACCGACCCGACCCTCGCCGTCGCCGCCCTGGGCACCAACGACCTGCAGGGCGGCGGACCGGACCTGCCCGAGATGCAGCGGCGCCTCACGGCGCTCTGGCGCCTCCTCAGCGGTGCCGGGCGCCCGGTGGTCGCCTGCACGCTGCCGCCGGTGACGCTGTCCTCGGACGGGTGGCGGACCACCGCGGGGCAGCGGCCCGACGCCGGGCTCGCGGTGCGCGAGCGGGTCAACGACTGGGTGCGCACCCTGCCGGAGCCCCTCACCGGGTTCATCGACCTCGCGGCCGCTGTCGGCGCCGACGGACGATGGCTACCCGGCTGCACCGACGACGGGGTCCACCTCAGCGCCGCCGGGCACGCCGCAGCGGCCGCCGGCGCCGCGCGCGCTCTCTGGGACCTCGCCCTCCCGTAGCAGCGGTCTCCGGCGGTGCTGGGCCGAACAGACCGCGACCCCCGGTTCGGGGCCGGGGGTCGCGGGGTTCGGGCGGAACCGGTCGCGGGGTTCGGGCGGGACCGAGCCTCAGCTTTCGATGCGCAGGATCACGCTGTGCCACTGCTCGAGCTCGAGATCGAGACCGCGGGCCAGGAGCGTCCCCGCGTTGCCCTCGTAGGCGACGCCGCCGTCCTCGGCGACGAGGCGGAAGCTGCCGTCGCGCCGCACCCTGGGGAAGATCCGGGTCCGCGCGGGGTTCTTGGCCGCGCGCCGGTAGACGACGAGGTGCTCAGGTCCCTCGATGAGCTGGAAGTCCGTCCCGGTCTTCTGGTCCACCGGCACACCCGCGCCGGTGAGGAAGCGCGCGAGGTCCTCGCGTGTGAGGGTGGCGACGTCGTCGAGCCACAGCACCGGGACACCGAGGTCCTCGCGGTCGAGGACCGAGCGGACGCGCTCGTCGAGGTTGCGGCGGTCGACGACCACGGCCTTGTAGGCGAACTCGGCGCTGAGGCCGTCCACCTGCTCCAAGCCGGTCGGGACCTGGGTGAGCATCGTGTCGATGATCTCGTCGTCGGTGAGCAGGTGGAACGTGGGGAGGTGGAGGTCGAGGGTCAGCCGTACGAACGGCACCACCGACCAGTTGTGGCCGTTGGAGACCGGCACCGCGGCCGGGTTCTGCACGAGGGCGACCGGCGCCGCACGCCAGTCCACCGGTCCGGCGGCGTACACGGGGGCATAGCGACGGTAGAGCCGGTCGAAGATCTCCTCGAACGGCACGAAGTCCTTGGCGTTGTGCCACAGCGCCCAGTGCAGCTGACCGACGGCGCCGGCCGCGTAGTACTGCGCGAGTCCGGCCTCGATCATGAGCTCGGCCGCCTCGACGTTGGTGAGGTCGGGGAGGAAGGAGTCCCACCCGTAGCTGCCGCCCTCGCCGTTGTACACCGGCGCCCGGGAGGTCGAGTACGGGGCGAAGAGCGAGGCGATCGCGTGGGAGAACACCTCGTCGACGTCGCGGGCGAGCCAGGGCGAGTGCCGGTCGGGGGCGTCCGGGCGCGGCTCGATGGGCGCGTTGGGCATGTAGTGGTGCGGCGCGTTGCCGTCGACGACGCCGGGCAGCTGCCAGGTCGGGGCAGCCGTCGAGACGTCGTGCCCGTACGCCGGCGCCATGGCGAAGGTCAGCCGGTCCGGATCGCCCGCCTTCACCGCGAGGGCGGCGCGCTCGGTGACGCGGCGCCAGTTGGCCTGGACGGACATGTAGGCGTCGTGGGGCTCGTTGTGCGGCACCTCGATGCCGAGCAGTCCCGGGCTGCCACGGAAGTGCGCGGCCAGCCACCGGTGCGCGTCCAGCAGCGCGTCGAGGTGGGCAGGGTCGGACATGTTCAGGGTTCCGCGCTCGGTGAGCGAGGGCGCGAGGTAGGCGAAGGCGGTTCCGTCCTTGCCGGTACCGGCGTCCTGGGTGCGGCCGCCGCTCCAGTAGTCGTAGGGGTCGACCGGGAACCGGTGCCAGTCGAGGATGAGGCGGACGCCGTGACGCCCGGCCCGCTCGACGAAGTGGTCCAGCATGTCCATCCACTCGGGATTCATCCCGCGGGAGGTCATCTCGCCCGCCCAGGCGTCGTCGTCGGGGAAGACCCCCCGCGCGGGCTGGACCATGCCGAGGTTGAGCGGGACCCGCACAGCCCCGAGGCCCCAGTAGGCCATGAGCGCGATGTCTGCGTCGAGCCCGGTCCAGTCGGCCCGCCGTGGGAAGCCGAGCATCATGAGGTCGTAGTTGAAGCCGGTGAAGCCCAGCGGGCGGTCACCCTCGAGCAGACGCCCGTCGACGACGGTGGGCATGACCAGCTCGCGCGGGACCCGCACCTCGATCGGGAAGCTCTGGACGACACCGAGGTGGTCGATCCCGATCTCCGCGGTGCCCGCCGCGACAGGCGTGAGGTACCCGTAGGGGTCGATCCGCAGGACGGCCGGGTCGGAGCTCGTCAGGGTGGAGTGCTGGGTGACGTCCATGGCGGACCCGCCGTCGTACTGCGCCCGGACGACGAGCGGGACGAGGTCGACGTCGTCGGTGAGAACCACGGGCAGCCCGCTGGTCTCGAGCGACGCGGGGACCACGGGGCTGACGGTGTGCTCGACACGGACGTCGTCGAACCACACGGTGGCGGCCGTGCGGCCACCGAGGTGGTCCTTCCACACCTGCAGCTCCAGCCGGACGACGTCCTCCATCCCGGCGATGTTGTTGAAGTGGGTGACCTCGACGGGCGTCCAGGACCCCGGCGAGGCGGGGATGTTGACCTGGGTGTTGCGCAGGACGTTCGAGCCGCTCACGAGCCGGACCTGCACCCGGCTGGCTCCCTGGCTCATCACGGCGAAGGTGACCTTCGTGATGTCGAGGTGGTCCAGAGTCTTGCGCAGGGCGACATAGCGTCCGGCGGCGGAGAAGTCGGCGGTGAGCTTCCCGGACCGCTCCCCCACGGCAGACACGGTGGCGTCACGCTCGAAGGTGGCGGTGGCCGCTCCGTACTCGTTGCCGAGATGCACCGCCCACGGCTCGTGGCGGGACTCGAAGTGCCCGACGACGTCGATCCACGTCGTCGGCGCAGCGGCGGCCGGCGCCGCCGTGGCGGAGGCGATCGCCGACGTCGCAACCACGACCCCCGCCCCCTTGAGCATCGTTCGCCTCGTCATGCCGGCGTTCTCCATCGGTCTCCCTCTCCATCGAGTTCGGCCGTGTCGGAGAGCACGACCGGGCACGTCCGCGTCAGAGAAATGGCGCGCAGGAATGTTCCTGATCTGGAACAGACCGGCCATTCTCCTAAAGCGGTTTAGCGCAGTTTAGGGAGATGATTGCGCGGGGGTCAACACCTTCCGTCCCGGCGGGCCGACGCTCCTCCTTCGCGGCGGTCCGGTGCTCCACTTCGGGCGTCTCGGTACCGGGCGGTGAGCGCCGGTCGGTCATCGCTGGGCAGGACGAAGCGGCGGGGTGGACGCCTCGCCCACCCCGCCGCTCCGTTCTCCTGCGCGCCGGCCGCTGTGTCGGCTTCCCCGATCCGCCGGCGTGAGCCCTACCCGCGGGAGGACCGGGGATCGCGCTCGCGCGGCGCCCGGCCCTTGTCCTAGCCCGCCAGCTGGACCGTGCAGGTCCGCTCCTGGGCGCCGTCCCGCTGGTCACGGTCACCGTGGCCGTGGGGTCCGACCGCGTCGGCTGGGTCACGACGACCTCGGCGTAGGGGTCGGCACCCAGGGTCTGGTCCGGGGAGCCTTCACCCGGCTGGGCGAGCTCGCCGTCGACGCCGTGATCGTGGCCATGGAGGTCCACCTCCTCGACGCCGTCCGGATCACGCTGCCGCCGGACGCGAACGTCGTGGTGGTCGACTCCGACGCCGACGAGCAGTACACGGTCGTCGACACCGACCAGGCGGACGGCTCCCGTCAGGCGGTCGAGCACCTGCTCGGGCTCGGGCACGAGACGGTCTGGCACGTGGCCGGGCCGGACGGGTCCCTCGCCGCCCAGCGCCGGGCGGCCGCCTGGGCCGAGACCCCTGCGGTCGCACGGCCGGACAGTGCCCCGCATGTTGCACGGCGACTGGTCGTCCGCGTCCGGCTACCAGGCCGGGCTGGCCCTTCCCGCCGAGTGCACGGCCGTGTTCGCGGCGAACGACCAGATGGCCCTGGGCATCCTCCGCGCGCTGCGCGAACGGGGGTTCGCGGTGCCGCAACAGCTGAGCGTGGTCGGGTTCGACGACGTCCCGGAGGCGGCGTCCTACTGCCCGCCGCTGACGACGATCCACCAGGACTTCGCCCAGGTCGGCCGGCGCTGCGTGGACAAGGCGCTGCGCCAGATCGAGGGACACGGGCCCGAGGCGGGCCGGACCCTCGTCCCGACGTCCCTGGTGGTCCGGGACTCCACGGCGCCGCCCGCCGGGTGACGGAACCCACGGCGCCACCTGCCCGGTGACGAAAGACCGGCCCTCCCCCTGTGCGGGGAAGGGCCGGTCTCGGCCGTGCGCGGTGGTCAGACGCGGGCGCTGCGGCGGATCATCGCAGCACCCAGGGCCACGGCGGCGAGGGCCGCGATGGCGAGGGGGCCCGTGGTGCCGCCGGTGTTGGGCAGCGTCTTCACGGTCACGGTCCTGGCGGCGACGGCGGACTCGGTCACGACGGGCGTGGTGACCGGGGCTCGGCCGACGAGTCCGTCGAGCGAGCGGGAGGCGGGCTCATCCATGCGGCCCTCCTCGACGTCGGACGTGCCGGTGTCGACCGGCGTCGAGGGTGTCGTCGGGTCGGGCGTCTCGTCGACCGGGGTCGTCGGGTCGGGCGTCTCGTCGACCGGCGTCTCGGGGTCCGGCGTCTGGTCGTCCGGCGAGGTGCCGCCGTCCGGGACGTCGACCGGGGGCTCGGCCGGCGGCTCCTCCTCGACGGGCGGCTCCTCGTCGGCGACGGCGCAGCCGGCGGCGAGGATGTCCTGGTCACCGAAGGGGCCGTAGGTCTCACCGAGGTAGGTGAAGACCGGGACGATGTCGTCGCCACCGAGGTGCCCGTTGTAGGCGGCGGCAGCGTCGACCGTGATCGTCACGTAGGGGTTCTGCTCCGAGGCGGTGGCCTGGCAGATCGTGACCTTGGGGTCTGCCGGCTCGACGGCGGGGGGCTCCGGCGTCTGCTCGTCGGGCAGTGCGCCTCCGTCGCCGGGCTCCTCGACCGGGGGCACCTCAGCCGGCGGCTCCTCGGCCGGGGGCTCCTCGGCGGGCGGCTCCTCGGCCGGGGGCTCCTCGGCGGGCGGCTCCTCGGCCGGGGGCTCCTCGGCCGGGGGCTCCTCGGCCGGGGGCTCCTCAGCCGGCGGCTCCTCGGCCGGGGGCTCCTCAGCGGGCGGCTCCTCGGCCGGAGGCTCCTCAGCAGGCGGCTCCTCGGCCGGAGGCTCCTCAGCAGGCGGCTCCTCAACCGGGGGCTCCTCGGCCGGCGGCTCCTCGACGACAACCGCGCAGCCGGCGGCCAGGATGCTCTGGTCGCCGAACGGGCCGTAGGTCTGGCCGAGGTACGTGAAGACGGGCACGACGTCGCCGCTGCCGAGGTGACCGTTGTAGGCCGAAGCAGCGTCGACCGTGATCATGACGTAAGGGTTCTTCGCCGAGGCGGTTGCCTGGCACAGCGTGACCCTGGGGTCCTGGACCTCGTCCTGTCCGCGACCGTTGTTGGCGTAGGCAGGGACGGAAAGAGCTCCGGCGATCAGGATCGCCGTCGCTACCGAGGCGCCCCTCAAGGTGTTCTTCACAGCTTCTGTCTCCCCAATTCTTGTCCCCCACAAATGACGCAAGAAGGGCCGCTGATTCTTGCTGAGCGGCTGTCACTTCCCACGTCAATGACGTTATGGGGCTAGGCGCTGCATCGCGCAGCGAGGGGGGTCGGGATTACCTGAAGATTCCCTCAGCGCGCGGACGTCACATTTGGGGAAAATTGAGGAAACGGGCAATGGAGCGCCGGTAGCGGCTCAATGGCGGGAATTCCCACCTCAAGATTGGCTCAAGATGGACCGGCGTCAGCGTCCACGATCTCGGACTCAGCCAGGGCGTCCGGGGGTGGCCGGCTGTCAGCTCGCCGCTGGGACGTCCTTTGACCTGCAACGAGACGTCCAGCTCACTCCTCGCCGGAGAAGCGCTCCCAGGCGGACTGCCTCGTCATGCCGAGGGCCGCACCGATCCGCGCCCATGTGACGCCGTGGTCACGCAGCCTGCCCACACACTCGCGCAGCCCGGAGGCGACCTGGTCCGAGGCCGCGACGATGCGGGGCAGGTACTCGAGCAGCTGCTCGTCGGTCATGTCGTCCCAGACGGCCAGCCGGGTGTCGGGCACCTCGACGCCCGCGCCGTCGACCGGGCTGCCGGTGGCTGCCGCGTCGGCCGCGAGGATGTCCCGGCAGAGGTCCACACAGATGTTGCAGATGTAGACGCCGGGCCCCGCGATCACCTTGGCGACCTCGTGCGCCGCCTTGCCGCAGAACGAGCAGCGCATCGATACCGCGACTTCCTCCGAACGCGCCATCAGTGATCCCCCAGCCGTCAGGGACCTCCTGACGTGTCAGGTTCGACCTTACGGCATGGTGTCGCCAGGATGTGCCGGCACGCGGTCGCCTGCTGCGCCGACCGGACCCCGCGGCTCCGGCTCGGGCTCTAGCTCGGGCTCGGGCTCGGGCTCGGGCTCGGGCTCGGGAACGATGGCCACCGCAGTGCGTCCGGAGACCGCGAGCACCGCCACGACCGCATGGTCCACGGCCCCCCGCCCACGGCACGAGATTGCTCAAATCGTCGTGATCTACGACCATTTGAGCAATCTCGTTGCGTCCCGGGGTCCACTGATGTCTGCCCGTAGCCGGGCCCCCGCTCTACGCTCAGGTCCATGGGCCGCATCGTGTTCGACACCGCCACGAGCATCAACGGCTGGATCGCCGACGAGGACAACTCGCTCGCCTGGTTGTTCGCCGTCGAGAACGGCGAGACGCCCGACGACGAGCTGTTCCCCTCCGGCGCCGCGGTGCTCGTCGAGGGCTCGACGACGTACGAGTGGATCCTCGCCGAGCAGGACATCCTCGCCCACCCCGAGAAGTGGCGGGAGTTCCACGGCGAGAAGCCGACTTTCGTCTTCACCACCCGCGACCTGCCGGTGCCCGCCGGCGCCGACGTGCGCTTCGTCTCCGGTGCGGTGGCGGACGTGCTCCCCGAGATCCGCCGTGCCGCCGGCGACGGCGACATCTGGGTGGTGGGCGGGGGCGACCTCGCCGGTCAGTTCCTCGACGCCGGCGCGCTCGACGAGATCGCACTGTCCGTGGCGCCGGTCGCGCTGACGGGCGGGGCCCCGCTCCTCCCCCGTCGGGTGGAGTCGGACCGGCTCCGGCTGGTCTCGGCGACCGCCGTCGGACAGTTCGCCCGCCTGGTCTACGCCGTGAGAGCTGCCGGCTCCGAGGCGACCGGCGAGCACGACGGTAGCGCCGGTCCGGCTGGGCAGGCTCCGTAGCGCCGGCCACGACCACGGGTGGCAGGATCCCTGCATGGAACGACCCGTGCGCATCGCCGTCCAGCTCCAGCCGCAGCACGCGGACTACCCGCAGATCCGGGACGCCGTCGCGCGTGCCGAGGACGCGGGCGTCGACGTCGTCTTCAACTGGGACCACTTCTTCCCGCTCGACGGCGACCCGGACGGCAAGCACTTCGAGTGCTGGACCATGCTCGGCGCGTGGGCCGAGGCCACGAGCCGGGTCGAGATCGGCGCGCTCGTCACGTGCAACAGCTACCGCAATCCTGAGCTCCTGGCCGACATGGCGCGCACCGTCGACCACATCAGCGGCGGCCGGCTCATCCTCGGCATCGGCGCGGGATGGTTCGAGCGGGACTACCGCGAGTACGGCTACGACTTCGGCACGCCCGGCACCCGTCTCGCCGACCTGCGGCAGGCTCTCCCCAGGATCCGGTCGCGATGGGAGCGTCTCAACCCGGCGCCCACGCGGGAGATCCCGGTGCTCGTCGGCGGTGGCGGGGAGCGCAAGACGCTGCGCTACACCGCGGAGCACGCCGACATCTGGCACGCCTTCGGCTCCCTCGAGACGATCCGGCACAAGAGCGCGGTGCTCGACCGGCACTGCGCCGACGTCGGGCGCGACCCGTCCCGGATCGAACGGTCCACCGCGGTGCGCCGCCGTCCCGAGGACGTGGCCGAGGGCCTCCTCGACGCCGGCGTCACCCTGTTCACCATCGGCAGCAGCGGACCGGACTACGACCTCGACCTGATGCGCCGGTGGGTCGCGTGGCGCGACGCTCGGTGAGCACGAGTCTGCTCGATCGGTCGCGATTGACGACCATCTCAGCAGGCTCGTCAGCCGGGGCGGACCCCGTCGGCCGACACGGTTGCTGAATTGGTCGCGATTGACAGCCACCTCAGCACCCCGTGCGCCGGTGGGCCGGGTGGCGGGACGAGCGGCGGGCACGAGGTTGCTCAAATGGTCGTTATCGACAGCCATCTGAGCAACCTGGTGAACCGGCTGGGGCCATCGACGCCCGGCTCGAACGCCGTCGCCCGGCTCGAACGCCGTCCGTCGGCTCGGGCCACTGGCCGGCTTCGACCGCCATGTCTCAGGACATCGGTGACAGTGGGCGCGCGCAGGTAGGGCGCTGAGCGTCTCCTGCCTCAGGCGCTCAGCGCCAGCCCTGCGAGCCCGACCACCGCGATGACGGCGCCGGGGTAGTACCCGGTGGGCGGCCGGTACCCCTCGAGCCACCGCGCGAACGGGATCGCGATGAGCGGTGCCATCGCGGCCACCGCCTGGACGACGCCCGGCTGCATGGTCTGCAGCGCCCACACCATGGCGGTGACGCCGAGGATGGGTCCGAAGAGGGCGTTGGCGCCCACCCAGAACCAGGCCCGGTCGGGCAGGCGGTTGCCGAGCGGGCCGAGCTCCGTGCGCGGTCCGCGGCCGCCGACCACGCCGGGGGCGGGGGCCAGTGCGGCCTTCGCCCAGGCCCGGCGGCCGGCGAGCAGCCGCACCAGGACCAGCGCCACGAGCGCCACGGCGACCCCGCCGGTGAGCCGGTCGAACGCCGCGGTGCTCACCTGCTCGATGCTGCGGCCGACCGGGGGCGCCTGCCCGCCCGCGGCGGCGTTCTCGGCCTGCTGGATCGCGGCACCCGCCGGGGCAGGCCATGAACTCGATGAAGTGGCAGCGGGAGAACTCCCCGCCGGCACGGATGTCGTCGAGGATGCGGTGGGCGTTGGCGGTGCCGTGCGCCACGGCCAGGCGCAGGGTCGCCCCGCGCAGCCACTCCAGGTCCGGCACGAGGTGGGCGATGAGGTCCGGGACCGGCCCGACCTGGTCGATGGTCACCTCGACCAGCCGGACGCCGTCGAACCCGCGCACCGGCAGGACGTCGGCGTGGGTGAAGTACTCCTCGGCGGGCCGGCCGGTGACGAGCTCGATCACGGTGCGCAGGGCCGCCTCCATGACCCCACCGGTGGCGCCGAAGATGACGCCGGAGCCGGTGGCGGTGCCGAAGGGGTTGTCGAAGTCCGAGCCGGCCTCGGCCGGCAGGTCGATGCCGCGCTGGCGGATCATCTTCGCGGCCTCACGGGTGGTGAGGGCGATGTCGACGTCGGGCCGGCCGTCGCGGGAGAGCTCGGGGCGGGCCGCCTCGAACTTCTTGGCGGTGCAGGGCATGAGGGAGACCGAGACGACGTCGGCGGGGTCGAGGTGGTTGGCGTCGGCGTACCAGGTCTTGATGAGCGCCCCGAACATCTGCTGCGGGGAGCGGCACGTGGACATGTGCGGCAGCAGGTCGGGGTAGCGGTGCTCGATGTCCTTGACCCATCCCGGGCTGCAGGAGGTGAACATGGGCACCGGGCGGGTGGTGTCGCCGCGGACGAGGTTGTCGTACAGGCGCGAGAGGAGCTCGGCGCCCTCCTCGATGATGGTGAGGTCCGCGGCGAAGTTGGTGTCGAAGACGCGGTCGAACCCGACCTCGCGCAGGGCGGTGTTGAGCGGCCAGGTCAGGGCCGTGCCGGGCTCGAGGCCGAACTCCTCGCCGATCGCGGCGCGCGGGGCGGGTGCGGTCTGGACTACGACGTGCTTGGTGGGGTCCGCGAGCGCCGACCACGCCGCGGCGGTGTCGTCGACCGCCTGCAGGGCACCGGTGGGGCAGCGGTTGATGCACTGCCCGCAGCCGATGCAGCTGAGCTGGTTCAGCGGCAGGTCGAGGTAGGTGCCGATGGTGGTGGCGTCCCCGCGGCCGAGGACGCCGAGGATTCCGATGCCCTGGAGCTCGGCGCACGTGCGCACGCAGCGCAGGCAGTGGACGCACTTGTCGAGGTCGATGGTCACAGACGGGCCGAGGAGGTCCTGCCGGCCGGTCGGCTCGGTGCGCCGGCCCAGGCGCCAGGAGTCGACGCCGTGCTCGGCGGCGAGGTCCTGCAGCTCGCAATTCCCGTTCCGCGCGCAGGTGGGGCACTCCCCCGCGTGCTCGGAGAGCATGAGGTCGACGACGTCGCGGCGGGCCTGGGCCACGCGCGGGCTGTGCGTGCGGATCTCGACCGGCACGGTGAGCGGGTACGCGCACGCGGCCTGCAGGGCCCGCTGCCCCTCGATCTCGACGACGCAGACCCGGCACACCCCGGCGTCGGGCAGGTCGGGGTGGTGGCACAGGGTGGGGATCCGGATGCCCGCCTGCTTTGCGGCATCGAGGACGGACGTGCCGGCGGGGACCTCGACGGGACGGCCGTCGATGGTGACGGCGACCGGCGCGGCGGTCGGGGCCGCGGTGGGCGGGGCCCACGGGGCGGGGGTGGCCTGGGCGACCATGGCGGGCTCCTCAGATGGCCGGCGCGGGTGCGACGGCCCGGGGGGTGGCGGCTGGGACGGTGCGGACGGTGGGCGCCGTCCCCGTCAGGACGAGCTCGTCCCCGAAGTGCTCGAGGATCGAGAGGAAGACGTTCGGGCTGGACTGGCCGAGCCCGCATTTGGACGCCACCTGCATGGTCGCGCCGAGGCGCTCGAGGTCCGCCAGGTGCTCGGCGGTGCAGGTGCCGGCCCGCAGCATCGCGATGCCCTCGAGGATCTTGACGTTGCCGACGCGGCAGGGGGTGCACTGCCCGCACGACTCGTCGGCGAAGAAGCTCATGATGTTCTCGGCCGCCTCGAGGAGGTCACGGTCGGGGCCGAGGACGATGACGGCGCCGCCGGTGGCGACGTCCTCGTAGCTGATCGCCCGGCCGAACTCCGTGGCCGGCACGCACCGGCCGGCCGCACCGCCGACGATGACGGCGCGGGCGTCCAGCCCGCCCGCCGCGGCGAGGACCTCCCCGATGGGCACCCCGAGGGGGAACTCGTAGACGCCCGGCCGCTCGACGTCGCCGGAGACGCTGAGGAGCTTGGGCCCGGTGGACCGGTCGGTGCCGATCGCGGCGAACCACTCCGGCCCGCGGGCGAGGATCGCCGTCACCCAGGCGAAGGTCTCGACGTTGTTGACCACGGTCGGCGCGCCGTGCAGCCCGCTGATGACGGGGAAGGGCGGGCGGTTGCGCGGCTCGCCGCGTCGGCCCTCGAGGCTCTCGAGCAGGGCGGTCTCCTCCCCGCACACGTAAGCGCCGGAGCCGAGGTGGAGCCGGATGTCGAAGGGGGCGCCGGGGCCGAGGGCGTCCGCGCCGAGCAGGCCGTCCGTGCGGCGGGCCGCGAGGCGGGTGAGAAGGTGTTCGCGCAGGTACACGTACTCACCGCGCAGGTAGAGGATCCCCTCGGCCGCGCCGATCGCGTGCCCGGCGATGGTCATGCCCTCGAGGACGAGGTCGGCGAGCTCGGCGAGGAGGACGCGGTCCTTGAAGGTTCCGGGCTCGCCCTCGTCCGCGTTGCAGACGACGTAGCGCCGCCCGTCCGGCGCGGGCGCCCCGGCGGCCAGCGCCCACTTCAGCCCGGTGGGGAAACCCGCTCCGCCGCGGCCCTTGAGACCCGAGCCGGTCACGGCGTCGACGACGTCGGAGGGGGCCATCGCGAGCGCGGCGCGCAGGCCGGCCCCCACCTCGACGTCGGCCAGGGTCAACGGGGTACGCACGGCTGAGCCGGGTGTGGACGGGGTACGCACGGTCATCGGGCGCTCCTTGCGCCCGGGCGCCGGGCGCTCCTCGCGCCGCCCACGGAACCGGGGCGGCGTCTTCACGCTACGACGGGGAACCGCGCCGGACCCGGGCCGTCCGTCCTTTCGGACGAATCACCCTCGAATGCAGGCGACCGAGCCCTCCGTTCCACTCACGGTGCGTCGATGTCGAGCTCGACGCGTCGCCCGCCGACGGTCATCGTGATGGCCACATCGACGGCCCCCGCGGCATGTAGGTAGTTGCGGAGCGTCGAGAGCAACATGTCCTCGCGGTGTTCGGTGCGAGAGACGGCGTCCTGGCCCACACCAAGCCGTTTCGCCAGCTCCTCCTGAGTGAGCTGGCCCGCCTTGCGGACGGTGGCGAGGTTCATCGCGTAGATGCGGTCCTCCTCTGCCATGCCCGCACGGATCTTGGCGACCTCAGTCGCGCGCTCCGGGTCAGACAGACGCTCCTTGAGCCAATCGTTCCCGCGCGTGGAGCGTGACCTCTCCATGGGGCTCACTTCCCGTCCTCCTGCATGAACTTCTCGATGATCTGATCGGCCCGGGTGCCTACGCTGTCGTAGAACACATCACCCATCCCCGCTTTGTCGCCGCTGAAGAGCACCACCACCGCGGTCTCTGTGTCCATGAACCACACGATCGTCCTCACGGCGATTCCAGGTTCGAACGGATGCGACAAGCGCCAGACCGGGTACCTCTTCGACTGCCTGACCCGCCTGAGAGTCGGACTCTCGTCGCGTGGCTCGTCGTCGAGCTCCTCGATGTACTGGATCTGGGCTGCGATGAGGTCCAGCTTCCGTTGCGCCGACCAGTCACCGCCGGTGGCCTTGCGCTCAAGATCGTCAAGCATCCGCTGGAAGTCGTCGTTCCAGTCGACCAGCATCCACTCAGTATGACGCGAAAATCATATGACCCGCAACGCATCTTGGTGGTGACGACAGCCCCAGTTGCCGATTTGGCCTCAGCCGATGGCGCGGGCCGCCTCGCGCGTGCTCTCCACCGGCCCGGTCGACCCGCGGACGACGAGGGTGGAGCGGAGGAGCTCCGACGCCGGCGGCAGGGTGACGTCAGCGAGGCGCCGCTCGAGCATCTCGGCGGCGATGGTGCCCATCGACCCACTGCGGGCCGCGATCGTCGTCAGGCCCGGGGTGACCATGCCCTCGTCGAGGGAGTCGTCGAAGCCGGCGATGCTCAGCCGGCCCGGGACGTCGACGCCCATCTCGCGCACCCGGGTGAGCAGGCCCCACGCGATGAGGTCGTCGAAGCCGATGACGGCGGTGCGACCGGAGTCGACGACCTTCTGTGCGGCGGCGCGGCCACCGGCGAAGGTGGGCGCGTGCGGGCCGGCGATGCGCAGGTCCACCCCGAGCCGGTCGGCGGCCGCCGTGAGGCCGGCGCGCTTCGCCCGGCCCGACCGCGAGGCGGCCGGGCCGTCGAGGTAGAGCACGGAGGTGTGACCCATGCGCGCGAGGTGGGTGAGCAGGTCGTCCATGCCCTGGGCGGCGTCGATCGCCACGCCGTCGACGCCGTCGACGAGGCGGTTGACCAGGACGGTGGGGCGGCGCTGCGCGAAGACGCGGACGTCGTCGTCCTCCAGGCGCGAGGCGATGAGGATGAGGCCGTCGACCTGCTGGCTCAGCCGCGCGACGAGCTCGGGCTCGACGGAGGGGTCCTCGCGCGAGTCGGCGAGGAACATCCCGAAGCGGCGCTCCTGCGCGACCTGGGCGATGCCGGCGACGATCGGGCCGAAGAACGGGTTGGACACGTCGGGCAGCAGCACGCCGACGTTGCCGAGCTTGCCGGTGGCCAGGCCACGGGCGGCGAGGTTGGGGCGGAAGTTGAGCGCCTCGGCCGTCTCGATGACGCGGCGCCGGGTCTCGGGGTTCACGCGCGCGGCGCCGTTGAGCGAGCGGGAGACGGTCGCGATCGACACCCCCGCCTCGCGCGCGACGTCGTGGATGGTCGCCATGGGGGTGGTCCTCCTCTCGCGGGGACGGTACGATGAAAGCGCTTACGCCTAGCGTACCGGGCCATTTGCCTCTTGGGGAGAGGTCCACGGAAAGGTTCTCATGTCAGACACGCTCCGGACCACGACATCGCTTCCGCTCGCGGAGGCGACGATCCTCCTGCGCCCCGACGACGACGTCGCGATCGCCACCCGTGACCTGCTCGCCGGCACGGTGCTCGAGCGCGAGGGCGCCGAGCCGCTCGTCGTCGCCGCGACCGTCCCGCGCGCCCACAAGCTCGCCGTGCGCGTCGTCGCCGCGGGTGGTCAGGTGCGCAAGTACGGCCAGTCGATCGGCCGAGCCACTCGCGAGATCCTCCCCGGCGAGCACGTCCACGGCCACAACCTCGCCATGGACGACGGCGAGCACGACTACGAGTTCGGCACCGCCCGGGTGACGGTGCCGCCGACGATGCGCGGGCGGACCTTCCGCGGCTACCGCCGGGCCGACGGGCGCGTGGGCACGCGCAACTTCATCGGCGTCATCACCTCGGTCAACTGCTCGGCCAGCACCGCGAAGATGATCGCCGACCAGTTCCGCGGCATCGGGGTCCTCGACGAGTTCGAGCACGTCGACGGCGTCATGGCCATCACCCACGGCTCCGGCTGCGGCCTCGTGCCCGACTCCAACGGCGGGCAGACCCTCCTGCGCACGCTGCGCGGGTACGCCCACCACCCGAACTTCGGCGGCCTGCTCGTCCTCGGGCTGGGCTGCGAGATGATCCCGGTGCAGTCCCTGACCGCGGGCCTGGACCTGCCCGAGGGCCTCCACGTGGAGACGATGACGATCCAGGACAGCGGCGGCGTGCGTGCCACCGTCCGCGAGGCCGTGGCGAAGATCCGCGCCATGCTGCCCGAGGTGGACCAGGCGCGCCGCGAGGACGTCGACATCTCCGAGCTCGTCCTCGGCCTCAACTGCGGCGGCTCCGACGGGTACTCCGGCATCACGGCCAACCCCGCGCTCGGCCACGCCTCGGACCTGCTCGTCGGGGCCGGCGGCACCTCGGTGCTCGCCGAGACCCCGGAGGTCTACGGCGCCGAGCACCTGCTCACCCGCCGGGCGGTGAGCGAGGAGGTCGGTCGGAAGCTGCTCGACCGCATCGCGTGGTGGAAGGACTACGCCGCGGCCGGCGGTGGGACGCTGGACAACAACCCCTCCCCCGGCAACAAGGCCGGCGGGCTGACGACGATCCTCGAGAAGTCCCTCGGCGCCGTCGCCAAGGGCGGGACCGCCGAGCTCTCCGCCGTCTACGAGTACGCCGAGCCGATCGAGCGCGGCGTGGGCTTCGCGTTCATGGACACCCCCGGGTACGACCCGGTCTCGGTCACCGGGCTGGTGGCAGGTGGTGCGACGGTCGTCTGCTTCACCACCGGCCGCGGCTCGGTGCTGGGCTCCAAGCCGGCACCGACGATCAAGCTCGCCACCAACACCGAGATGTACGAGCGCATGCACGAGGACATGGACCTCAACTGCGGGCGCATCGTCGACGGCACCGCGACGCTGACCGAGGTCGGCGAGGAGATCTTCGAGAAGATCATCGCGGTGGCGTCCGGCGAGACGTCGGTGAGCGAGGAGCTCGACCTCGGCCAGGAGGAGTTCGTGCCGTGGCAGCTGGGGGCCGTGACCTGACCGGCACCGCGAGCGATCACCCCGTCGCCGAGCGAGAGCGGTGTCGCCGAGTGAGAGTGGTGTGCGGGGATCATTCGGCAACAGAGGGATCGTTCGTGGCGAGACCGCCGAAGCGGCGCACGAACCGCCGCTGCCCGGCTGTCTCGACGGCGCGGCGGGCGTAGCGCTCCCGCACGAAGGCGACGGCCTCGCCCGGCGGGACGCCGTCGAGGACTGCCAGGCAGGCCAGGGCGGTACCGGTGCGCCCGAGGCCGCCGGCGCACGCGATCTCCACGCGCTCCGTGGCTGCCCGCTGCCACGCCTCGCGCAGGGCGTCCGCCACCGCTCCGGGATCGGCGGGAAGCCGGAAGTCGAGCCAGCGCAGCCACCGGCTCTCCCACTGCGCGGGCGCGACCGGTCGCGCGGCGAGGTAGAGCGCGAACTGAGGCGGCGGGCCGGGCGGCAGCGCGCGCAGCGACCGGCCACGGACGAGCCTGCCCGACGGCAGGGCGAGTACCCCTGCCCCACCGGGTTCCCACGCTGCGCCCACGTCCTCACAACCTCTTCGAGCGCCGGAGCACGTCGGCAACGGTTGCCACCTTGATGACGAGCCGATCACTTCCGCCGATTCGCGTGAAGCCGTGGTGCTCGTAGAAGGCACGCGCCATCTCGTCGATCGCGTCCACGACGACCAGCCTGCCCCCGCCGAGCTCGGCGGCCTCGACGATCAGCTCGAGAGCGTCGAGGAGGAGCTCGGCACCAAGGCCTCGACCCTGGAGCTCCAGGTCGACGGCCAGCCTGGCAACCAGGTACGCCGGAACAGAGGTGTACCCCGCCGACATCGAGCGCGAGAGTCCGTCCTCCCGGTTCAGCTGCGTGGGAGCGACGGCGTAGTAGGCCCTGACCGACATGCTTCCCCGCACGGTCCACACGTGGGTCCGGGCGGTACCCGCCCGCTGTGCCCGGAGGGCGTGTTGACGGAGCCACAGGTCGAGCGAGGTGCGACCGCATGAGAAGTCGTCGTGTCGGTGCTCCGGCGACAGTGGTTCTGACAGGAAGTGCTGCTCGTCAGATCGACGCGGCCGGTTCATGCACGGTCGAACCGTCGACGCCGTGCTGCTGCCCGTGCCAGCGCCGGTGCCCGGTCAGCTCGCTCCAGACTCTCCACCAAGACGTCGAACTGCTCGGCCGGCATGAGCGTGACGTCCGCCCGGGCAAGCACCCGGCCTGCCTCCGCGCGGGCGGCCCGCGTCACGAAGGTCGACACCGGCTCGCGCGACAGCGAGGCGGCGCGACTGAGCAGCGCGCTCGTCTCCTCGTCGACCCGCATCTCCAGCCGTTTGCTCTTCGTCGCCATCTCCACGCCTCCGGCACCAACTGTACGGGAGTTGTACGGCACAACTCCAGAGGCTGTGGATCACGAGGTCGCGGGCGCTTCTGAATGGCGGCCCGTGAGGTGGCGACGGGTCAGGGCCGGCGTGCGCTGCCCACCCGCTCCGCCTGGAGGTCGGCCACCTGCTCGCGCACAGCCGCACGGAAGGCGTCGTCGTCGGCGAGGTCGGCCGGGAAGATCTCGCCGACGTCGAGGAGCCGGTCCGCGAGGCCACCACCCACAGAGCCACCACCAGCAGAGCTACCACCAGCAGAGCCGCCCGCCGCGCCCGCACCACCCACCGCGGCCTGCAGCCGGGCGGCGAGCGGGTCGTCGAGCACGAGGTCGCCGTCGGCGGTCCGGTCCACGAACACCATCCACGACGCCACGGCCCTGGCCACCTGGTGCGGCACGGCGCCGCCGCCGAGCCGGTCGGTCGCGGTGCCGAGGAGCCGGACGGGGAGCTTCTGCGAGCCGTCCATCGCCACCTGGATCGTCGTGTGCCCGGTCGCCGGGTTGGCGAAGCGCTCGAGCACCGAGTCGCGGTAGGCGGACAGGTCGAGCCCGGGCGGCGCGGCCAGGGTGGGGATGACGTCGTCGTCGATGAAGGCGGTGACGTCGGCGAGGAGCCGCGGGTCGCCCACGGCCTCGGCGATGGTCCGGTGGCCGAGCACGGCGCCGCGGTAGGCGAGGTAGGAGTGCGAGCCGTTGAGGATGCGCAGCTTGGCGTCCTCGAAGGGGGCGACGTCGTCGGTGAGGGTGGCCCCGGCCCGCTCCCACGCCGGGCGCGGGCCGGCGAAGCGGTCCTCGATCACCCACTGGGTGAACGGCTCGGCGACGACCAGGCCGTGGTCCTCGACCCCGGTGATCGCCTGCGCCTCGGCGCGGTGCTCGGCGGTGGTGGCCGGCACGATCCGGTCGACCATCGTGGACGGGAAGGCGACGTGGGTGCGCACCCAACCGGCGACCTCCTCGGCGCGCGGGGCCTCGGCGGCCGTGAGGAAGTCGGCCACGAGGCCCTCGAGCATGGCGCCGTTGTGGACGATGTTGTCGCAGATGACGACCGTCATCGGGCCGGCGTCGTGCAGGGCGCGGCGGGCCAGGCCCCGGGCGAGCATCCCGATCGCGGACCGTGCGGCGGCGTCCTCGGCCCGCCCGGTCCGCAGCTCGGCGGAGAGGGCGGCGAGGTCGGCGCGGACGTCGTCGTCGGCGAGGTCGAGCCGGCCCCCGGCGCGGCGGTAGCCCTTCTCGGTCACCGTCAGGGTGACCACGTGCGTCGTCGGTGCGGCGAGCCGGTCGAGGACGGCGCCGGTCTGCTCCCCGGGGAAGGAGACCTCGCGCAGGGCGCCGATGACCCGCATGGACGCCGTCGGGGCGCCGCCGCCGCCGAGGCCCTTGGTGAGGACGCCGTAGAGCCCGTCCTGCGGGGCGAGCTGCTCCACCACCCGGGGCGAGCGTTGGGTGACGGCGTGGATGCCCCAGGTGGTCTCGCCGGCGGCGGCCATGGCGTCCTCGGTGTAGACGGCCTGGTGGGCGCGGTGGAAGGCGCCGACGCCGAGGTGGACGCCACCGACGCCGACCTCGCGCGGGTCGACGGCGGGGCGGGCCACCGCCGCGGGCAGCCGGTCGAGGGTGGTGAGGGTCAGTCGCGCGGTCATGGCGGAGAGCTCCGTCTGGTCGTCGGGTGCGGACCCGGCCCGGGGTACCCCTTCGGTGGGGCCGCCCGTTGCTGGTACGTTGGGCAAGTCACGCGTGCAAGCGCTTACATGCTAGCGCCGGCGCCGCTGTTGCCGCCAGACCCGAGGAGCACTTCGCATGACCGACCACTGGACCCTGCACCCCGACCGAGCCCTTCCCGCCGGCGAGCTCAGGCCGATCGCGCGGGAGATCTACAGCCACACGGCGTCGTTGCCGCTGGTGTCGATGCACGGGCACGTCGACGCCGCCGTCTTCGCCGAGGACCAGCCCTTCCCCGACCCCGCGCAGCTCCTCGTCGTCCCGGACCACTACCTCGTGCGCATGCTCGTCTCGCAGGGCATGACCGTGGCCGACATGGGCGTCCGGCCGGTGACGGCGGACTCGGGCGTCGCCGTCGAGACCGACGCCCGCACGATCTGGAAGCGCTTCTGCGAGCTCTGGCACCTCTTCCGCGGCACGCCGACGCGGTACTGGCTCGAGCACGAGCTCGTCGAGGTCTTCGGGGTGACGCGGCGCCCCTCCGCCGAGACCGCGGACGCGCTCTTCGACGAGCTGAGCGAGCGCATCGCCGGCCCGGAGTTCCGGCCGCGCGCGCTGTTCGAGCGGTTCAACCTCGAGATCCTCGCGACGACGGACCCCGCCACCTCCGAGCTGCCCCACCACGCGGCGCTCGCCGAGGAGGGCTGGGGTGACCGGATCGTCCCCACGTTCCGGCCCGACCCGCTGCTGCACGTGACCCGGCCGGACTGGACCGGGCTCGTCGACGAGCTCAGCGCCGTCTCCGGCGTCGACGCCTCCGACTACGCCGGTTATCTCGCGGCGCTGCGCCAGCGGCGGCGGGCCTTCGTCGCCGCCGGTGCCCGCGCCACCGACCACGGCCACCTCTCGGCCGACACCACCGAGCTGCCGGCGGAGGAGGCTGCGCGGATCTTCGCCGCGGCACGCCGCGGGGAGGCGACCGACGCCGAGGCCCAGGCCTTCAGCGGTCACATGCTCTTCGAGATGGCGCGGATGTCCACCGAGGACGGCCTCGTCATGCAGCTCCACCCCGGTTCGCTGCGCGACCACGACGCCGCCGTCGCCGCGACGTTCGGCCCGGACAAGGGCTACGACATCCCGGTCGCGACCGAGTACACGCGGTCGCTGCGTCCGGTACTGGAGGCGTTCGGGCACCACCCGAGCTTCGGGCTCATCGTCTTCACCCTCGACGAGACGACGTTCTCGCGCGAGCTCGCCCCGCTCGCGGGGGTGTACCCGGCGATGCGGCTCGGCGCGCCGTGGTGGTTCCTGGACTCCCCCGACGGCATGCGCCGCTACCGCGAGGCCGTGACCGAGACCGCGGGGTTCTACAACACCACCGGGTTCGTCGACGACACCCGCGCCTACGCCTCCATCCCGGCGCGGCACGACCTCGCGCGGCGCATCGACGCCGGCTACCTCGCACGGCTCGTCGCCGAGCACCGGATCGACCTCGACGAGGCCGTCGAGACCGCCGTCGACCTCGCCTACCACCTGCCGCGGGCGGCGTACCCGGCGCTGCGGTAGGCGCTCAGCCGGCGAGGGAGCGCTCGAGGAACGCGCCGACCCTCTCCTGCGCGACGGCGCTGAACGCGTGTCCGCCAGGCAGGATCGCCTCCTCGAGCGAGCCGGTCGCGGCGGGCGAGCCGGTCGAGGCACCGCCCCGCCGCCCCGCGAACCGGTCCCGGAGCTCGGCGTGCGCGGCCCGCACCCCGTCTGGCGGGAAGAGCTCGTCGCCGTCGAAGGACAGCACGAGCAGGTCGTGCGCACGCCGGGCGACGGCGATCTCCGGCAGCCCCGTGCGGTGCAGCAGGCCGGGGGTGGCGAGCAGCCACGAGTGGGCGTCGGCGTAGGCCGGCAGCAGCGGCTCCGTCGTCGTCATCATGGCGACGACGGCGCTCGCCCGGACCCGCGGGTCCAGGGCCGCGAGGGTCCCGGCCCGGCCACCGCCGCCCGAGAAGCCGGCCACGGCCGTGCGATCGGGATCGACGCCCGGCAGTGCGCGCAGGACGGCGAGGGCGACGAGGTCGTCGTGGGCGACCATCCCGGCGAACGACGTCCCGAGCAGGCCCGCCGCCTTGGCGACGACGTGCTCGTGGAGGCTCGCCGCGACGTCGTACGCGTCGCCGACGACGTCGACGCCGCGGTCGTCGTCCGGGCCCGTCTCGGCGGCCAGCGCCGCCCGGGCCAGGGCGACCGGACCGGCGATGCTCGCCGGCGGCGGGTCGAGGACGAAGCGGCGCGAGCCCCAGGCGAAGGTGTCGTGCGCGAGCACGACGAACCCGCGTCGGGCGAGGTCCTCCGCCAGCGCCCGGCCCTCGTAGAGCCTGCGGCGCACGCGCTCGGCGACGACGGTCGGCTCGGCCACCCGCACGAGGCGTTCGGCCCCGATCGACTTCACGCCCGCGTGACAGTGCAGGAGCAGCACGCCGGGCAGCTGCCGCTCTACGCCGGCCGGCCGGGCTGTCCAGGCGCGGGTGGTCGGCCCCACCCCGGTGGACCACTCGACCTCGGTGACCGACACGCCGTCGCGCTCCCACTCCTGCACGGTCCGCACCGCGGGCGCAGCCCCGGGTGCGGGTACACCGAGGGCGCCCGCCAGGCGGCTGGTGAGGTCGTCGCCGTCGAGAAGCGGCCGACCGGCGGTCCAGCCGGGCCAGTCCTCGTAGCCGCCGATCGCGCTCGGCCTGGCCATCGTGGTCACGAGCACTCCTCGGTCGTCTCGGTCGCGCCACTGTTGCGGAACCTGCGGGGTCTGACCAGCAGGATGGCACGATCTCGTTCCACGGAACGACTGTCATGATTTCGTGACACCGGGTCGACCGGCTCGCCTCGCAGACCTGACACCCGCGCTGCCCGCCGCGATCGGTCGCGGCGGGCAGCGGTTCAGGCTGCGGTCGACGTGACCGGGCTCGTGGTGGACGAGCGGCGGTCACGTCACGTCAGCGGCCGAGCGTCGGGTCCCACCCGTCGTCGCCGGCGAGGTGGTCCGCCACCTCGTACGAGGCGGCCTCCTCGTCGCCGAGCTGCGGCCGGTCGGCGTTGATCTCGGCCCCGGGGCCCCAGTTCCGGTACTCCAGCGCCCGCCCGTCGGCCCAGTCACGGCCCGACATCGACGTCCACGGGTCGTCCTTGATGTGGTTGCCGAGGAACGACTCGCGCACGACCACCTGCGGCTCCGCCGTCGGGTAGCTGCTCGGGCGCCACGGCCGGCCGAGGAAGTAGCTGTCCGGCCCGGCGTTCGAGATCAGCCTGCTGTCGGTGATGAGGAACCCGAGCCGGTCCTCCGAGGAGGTGCTGGGCGCGACGATGTAGCCGCTCGGGTCGCTGTCGCGCCTGAGCGCCTTGATCGTCGAGTCCTCGATGACGGCGGTCGCCCGGCCGAAGATGAAGTCGACGTCGCCCTCGATCCAGGAGTCGTGGACGTACACGCGGGCCGGCGTCGTCGCGTTCGGCGAGTCCAGGTAGAGCGTGTCCTGGTTGCCCACGAACCGGACGTCGTCGAAGACCATCCGGTCCGCCGTCGTCTTGACCGCGACGGCCTGCCGGTTGGTGATCTCGGGGTTCGCCTGCTCGTCGAAGGCGTTCTCGAACGTCACGGACTCGGCGGTGAAGCCGGCGCCGGCGAGCGTCACCGTGGCGCTGCCGGTGGTGCCGTAGGTGCCGGAGCCGTCCGGCTTGGGCGTGCCGGCGGCGTTGTCGTACGTGATGACGACGTCCTCGGGCTCCCCGGTCGCGCCGATGAACGACAGGTTCGGCTTGTCGCGGCCGACCTTGACCACCTCGCGATAGACACCCGGCTGGATGAGGATCTCGACCGCCTCGGTGGACCCGGCCGGTGCCGCGTCGACGGCGGCCTGCACCGTGGTGACGTCACCGCTGCCGTCCTGGGCGACGACGATCGTCGTCGCCGCGGCAGCTGCGGCTGCGACGTCGGCGGCGGCCGCCGGCGCAACGAGGCCGAGCATGCCGGCGCTCACGGCAGCGGTGGCGAGAGGGCGCCTCATCGCAGCACCCCCGCGCCGGCCTGGAGCTCCACCGTGGCCCTGACGGCCGGGGTCGGCTCGATCCGCTCGTGGAGCGTGGGGTCCCAGGTCGCCGGGGAGGGGATGCGGTCCTCGGTGTCCGCCGCCGCGTTGTACAGGTCGAGCGCGGAGGCCCACCGGCCGTCGATCATCGTGCCGGTCTCCGTCATCGCCTCACCGCGGGACAGGTCGGTCCACAGCGCGATGATGTCCGCCGGCTCGGAGCCCTCGGCGAGCTCGACGACGTTGTTCTCCGCGACGATCTGCGACTCGCGCCCGACGCCCCAGTAGTAGCTGAAGCCCTCCGACGTCGTCTGGGTGTAGAGGTTGTTGTAGACGTGCACCTGGCCGTAGCGCACCCGCGGGGCGCGCTGGCCGATGTCGGTCCAGTTGTTGTGGTGCAGGGTCACCCGCAGGGTGCCGCGGTCCTGGGTGCGTCCGTCGGAGGAGCCGATGAGCATGGTCTTGTCGTGCTCGCCGAACTCGTTGTACGACACGGTGATCAGGTCCGAGCTGTGGGTGATGTCCAGCAGGCCGTCGTGCACCTCGTAGGGCCGGCCGTAGACCGTGTCCAGCTGCGACGGCGGGATCGCGCCCGAGTCGAGGGTGTTGTGGTCGATCCACACGTGCGTGGACGTCCACACCGAGATGTTGTCGTAGCGCGAGTTCCAGTTGCCGGCACCGGTGTCGCTCGGGTTCCACTCGGGGAAGCAGTCGGTGGAGTCCGAGACGGTGAGGTTGCGGACAATGACGTTGTCGGCGTCGCGGATCCGCAGGTTCGCCCCGACGATGCGGGCGTCGTCACCGACCCCCACGACGGTGGTGTTGGAGCCGATGTGCTGCTGGGTCTGGGCCGCCTGGGCGTTCGCGGCCTCGTCCTGGTGGGCCTGGAGCGCCTCGCGCTCGTCCTCGGTGACGGTGTAGTCCCAGGTCTGCGGGTCGAACGCGGCGATGTAGTCGTCCTGGCTGGAGCCAGTCGCCTCCTCGAACGTCTCGCACGTGGTGACGGTGCCGTCCGCGCGCTCGAAGGCGTTGAGCTCGCCCTCGACGTAGATGATCTTCGCGGTGTCGTTGCTCCGGGCGCCGGGGCCGCCCAGGGCCGCCTGGAGCTCGGCCCACGTGTCGACGTGGAAGACGTTCTCCTCGGTCGCGGCGGCGCCGCCGGTCGTGCCGCCCTCGGCGGCGGCCCAGCCGTCGTTCTCGCCGAGCACCGTCCTGCCGAGGTCTCCGCGCGGCTGGCCGACCCCGAAGGTGCCGTTGTTGCTGCGCTCGTCGGTCCTCTCGGCCGACGCCGGGGCGTCGAGCCCCAGGACGATGGCCGACGTCGCCGCCACGAGGGGCAGCAGCGTTCTGGTGGTACGTCGTACCTGCATGCGACGAGCTCCCTTGTCCCGTGCCCACGCCACCGTTGGCGTAAGCGTTTACGCGTAACCCTCACACAGGGGGCAAAGCGGGGCAAGAGGGGCGGGGCGGCGGGCTCGCGATGTGGACGGCGAGCCGGGCCTCAACCGAGGAGGACCGAGACGACGACGATCGCCGGCAGCGCCAGGACGGTCGTGAGCAGCACGGTGCTGCGGGCCAGGCTGCGCGACTCGTCGTAGGTGACGGCGTAGACGTAGATGTTCTGGGCGGCGGGCAGCGCCGCGATGACGGTGAGGGCGAGCAGCTCGCGACCGGACAGACCCAGCAGGCTCCCCACGCCGAAGGCCACCGCCGGGTGCACGGCGACCTTGAGCGTGGTCGCGAGCAGGACGTCGCGGGAGAAGTCGGCAACGCCCAGGCGCATGCCGCGCAGGGACATCCCGAAGATGAGCAGGGTGAGCGGCACGGCGGCGCCGGCCAGCAGCGAGACCGGCTCGGTCACCCAGTCGGGCAGGTCCAGGTCCAGCAGGTTGGCGGCCAGGCCGAGGACCGACGCCACGATGAGGGGGTTGCGCAGCGGCCGGGTCCACCGGGACAGGCGCGCGCGGCGGTCGGGGTGGTGGGCGCCGGCAGCGCCCGCTCGGCGGTCGGTGCCGGCCCGGTCCGAACGGTCCGCCCGGTCCGAACGGTCCGCGAGGTCCGCCCGCGCCGTCCGGTCCGCCACGATGTCGAGCACGGCCAGGGCGACGGGTGCGGCGAGGACGAGCTGGAAGAGCAGGACCGGCGCGACGTAGGAGGCGTCGCCGAGGACGTAGAAGGCGATCGGGATGCCGAGGTTGGCACCGTTGACGTAGGACGACGCCAGCGCACCGATCACCAGCTCGCCGGCGCGGCGCCGCCACAGCGTCGCCACGACGACGAAGACCAGCGCCACGAGGGCGCTCGAGAGCGCGACACCGACGAGCAGGAGCGACAGCACCGTCTCGACGGGCGCGTCGAGGAGCGTGCTGAACAGCAGCGCCGGCGAGGCGTACGTGAACGCGACCTTCGCCAGCACCTCCTGGCTCCCGGGCGGCAGGGTGCCGCGCCGGGCGGCAAGGTACCCGATCGTGACGAGGACCAGCAGGATCGCGAAGCCCGTGAGGATCCCGGCCACGCCCCGTCTCCCGTCGTCCTGTCATCTGCCGGCGCCCGGCCGGGCCCGCCCGCCCGCGGCGTCCAGGGCCCGGGTCGCGCCGACGCGCATGAAAGCGCTTCCGCTAGACTACACGACACCAGCCGCCAGCCTGCCGGGAGACCCACGATGCGCATCGTCGACATCCGGGAGCGGACGCTCCCCATCAGCTCGCCCATCCGCAACGCCTACATCGACTTCTCCTCGATGACGCTGAGCCTCGTCGCCGTCGTCACCGACGTGGTGCGCGACGGCCGCCCGGTGGTCGGGTACGGCTTCAACTCCAACGGCCGCTACGGCCAGGGCGCGCTCCTGCGGGACCGGTTCATCCCCCGCGTCCTGGCCGCGGACGCCGGCTCCCTCCTCGACGACGACGGCACGAACCTCGACCCGCACCGCATCTGGGCGACGGCGATGACCAACGAGAAGCCCGGCGGCCACGGGGAGCGCTCGGTCGCCGTCGGGACGCTCGACATGGCCGTGTGGGACGCCGTCGCCAAGATCGCCGGGCGGCCGCTGCACCACCTGCTGGCCGAGCGGTACGGCAGCGGCACCGCGGACCCCCGGGTCTTCGTCTACGCCGCGGGCGGCTACTACTACCCGGGCAAGGACGTCTCGGCGCTGCAGGACGAGATGCGCGGCTACCTCGAGCGCGGGTACCGCGTGGTGAAGATGAAGATCGGCGGCGCCGAGCTCGGGGAGGACCTGCGCCGCATCGAGGCGGTCCTCGACGTGCTGGGCCCTGGCCGGCAGCTCGCCGTCGACGCCAACGGCCGGTTCGACCGCGACACCGCGCTCGCCTACGCCGACGCGCTCAGCGCCTACGACCTGTTCTGGTACGAGGAGCCCGGGGACCCGCTCGACTTCGCGCTCAACGCCGCCGTCGCCGAGCGCTACGCCGGACCCCTGGCCACCGGGGAGAATCTCTTCTCGGCCCAGGACGCGGCCAACCTGCTGCGCTACGGCGGCATGCGGCCGGACCGTGACTGGCTCCAGCTCGACTGCGCCCTGTCCTACGGGCTCGTGGAGTACCTGCGGGTCCTCGACGTCGTCGCCGAGCACGGCTGGTCCGCGAGCCGGTGCATCCCGCACGGCGGGCACCAGATGTCGCTCGCGATCGCCGCGGGGCTCGGGCTCGGCGGCAACGAGTCCTACCCGGACCTGTTCCAGCCCTTCGGGGGCTTCCCCGACGGCGTCGCCGTCGTCGACGGGTACGTCACCCTGCCGGACCTGCCGGGCATCGGGTTCGAGGGCAAGAAGGACCTCATCGAGGTGATGCGTTCCCTCGCGTAAGAAGTGGTGCTGCCCGCGCGACCTGGTGCAAGCTTGTGCATCACAGGTGCATCACAGGTGCATCACCTATGATGCACCCATGCGCACGACGATCGACCTTCCACCGGCAGTGCATCGTCGGGCTCGTGAGCTGGCGGCTCAGCGCGGGACGTCCCTCTCCGCCGTCCTCGTCGACCTCACGGTCCGGGGCCTGGCGCAGCTGGACAACCCGGTCGAGCTTCTCACCGACGAGCAGACCGGCCTGCCGGTCCTCTCGCTCGGACGGCGCATCACCTCCACCGAGGTGGCAGACGTCCTGGACGACGAGTGAGCCCCTGTCTCCTCGACGCGAACGTGCTCATCGCCCTGGTGGTCGCGGAGCACGAGCACCACGACCGGGCCGGCCGCTGGCTCGCGAGCGTTCCTACCTTCGCCGTGTGCCCGGTCATCGAGGGTGCGCTGGTCCGTTTCGTGCTGCGGATGGGCGAGAGCCCCACCACCGCCGCAGCCCTGCTCGACCGGATCAGCGCGCACCCGGGGTGCCGCTTCTGGCCCGACGACATCTCGTACAAGGACGTCGCCCTGTCCGGCCTGCAGGGCCACCGCCGGGTCACCGACGTCTATCTCTCCGAGCTCGCCGCCGCCCATGGCGGAAAGCTGGCGACCTTCGACCGGGCACTGGCGACCCTTCGACCTGAGACGACACTCGTCATCCCCTGACCCGCACGCGGCGACGGCGCCACCCCCGAGGGAGTGGCGCCGTCGTGGCACCCGGTCCGGACAAGGCCGGTGCCAGCCTGTGCCGGGCCGGCGTCAGCGGGTGGCCGACGCCGACCGGGGGTGATCAGCCGGTGACCGAGGTGGCCTCCTCGATGAAGGCCTCGGCGGCGGCGAGGGGCTCCATCTGACCGAAGAGCACCTGCTCGTTGTAGCGGGCCAGGATCGCGGCGACCTCACCGGCGCCGACGGGCGGCGGGGCGGGAGCGTCCTCGATGTCGGCGCTGACGTCCTCGATGAACTCGGCCGCGTACTGCTCGGCCTCGCCCAGCTCGGGCAGGATCGCCGCACGCACGTCCTCGTTGGCGGGCAGACCGCGGTCGGAGAGGAGGATCTTGCCGGCCTCCTCGCTGTTGAGCATCCAGTCGATGAACGTGGCCGACGCCTCCGGGAACTCCGACTCGGCCGACATCGAGATGGCCATCGCCGGCTTGAGGAACAGGCCGGTGCGCTCGAACTCGGTCTCACCCGGGTATCGCAGCATCTCGAGGTCGCGGCCGGAGGCCGAGGAGATGGCCTCGAGCTGGTTGGTCCAGAACCGGGCGACAGCGGCGCGGTTCGTCGCGATGAGGGACTGCTCCGGGCCGCCGGCGTCGATCTCCAGCGCCTCGCTGGCGGGCGGCGCGCCGCCGTCCTCGATGATCTTCAGCGAGCGCTCCCACAGCTCGGCGACGAGCTCGGCGTCGACGCCGATCTCGCCGTTCTCGTCCCACAGCGCCTGGCCGTGCTGGCGGGCCCAGATGGCCAGGTCGGGCTCGATGAAGCCGTAGTCCTGCGCGCCGTAGCCCTCGGTGTTCTCCGCGATCTGCACCATGAGCTCGTGGTAGTCGTCCCACGTCCACGTGGTGTCGTCCGGCATCTCGACGCCGGCCTCCTCGAAGATCTGCGGGTCGGCCATCATCACCCGGACGTTGACGCCCGTCGCGAGGCCGTACAGGCCACCGTCCAGCTCACCGGAGGAGACGAGCGCCTCGTCCATCGCGGAGGTGTCGATGTCGTACTCGCTCAGGTCGGCCAGGACGCCGCGGTCGGCGTACTCACGAAGGTAGCGCTCCTCCTGCATGAGCACGTCAGGAGTGTCACCGCCGGCGGTCTGGGTGGCGAGCTTGTCCCAGTAGCCGCCCCAGTCGGTGTAGTCGGGCACCACGGTGATGTCCGGGTACTCCTCCATGAAGGCGTCGATGAGGTCCTGGTTCAGCTGGTGGCGCGAGTCCGAGCCCCACCAGGAGAAGCGGATCTCGGCCTCGCCACCGGCGGCATTCTCGCCGCCGGCTGCCGAGCTCTCCTCGGCGGCGCCACCCTCGGCGTCCTCCTCGAGGTTCTCGGCCTGGCCGCACGCGCTCAGCGCCAGCGAGCCGGCCATCACCAGGGCCGCCGCCTTGAGGACGGTGCCGCGTCGGTTCGTCTTGTTGAGTCTCATCATCTTTTCCCTGTGCGGTTCGCAGGTCGGCAGAGCGGCCACGGTGCGGCCGTCCGGCCGGGGACCTTCGTCGGTCCCCGGGCTTGCTGTGGTGCGCATGGTTACTTGATCCCCGTGGTGGCGATCCCCTTGACCAGGTATCGCTGGCCGAAGAGGAAGACGAGGAAGAGCGGGAGGAGCGAGATGACCGACATCGCGAACATCGGTCCCCACGAGCTCTCACCGGTGGAGTCCAGGAAGGTCCGCAGCGCGATCGGCACGGTGTACATCGCCGGGTCGGTGAGGAAGATCAGCTGGCCGAAGAAGTCGTTCCACGTCCAGATGAAGGTGAAGATCGCCGTCGTCGCCAGGGCCGGCAAGGAGAGCGGCAGCATGATCTGGAAGAAGATCCGGATGTGGCCCGCCCCGTCGATCCGGGCCGCCTCATCGAGCTCCTTGGGGATGCCGCGGAAGAACTGGACCATGAGGAAGACGAAGAAGGCGTCCGTCGCCAGCAGCTTCGGCACGATCAGCGGCCAGAACGTGTTGATCCAGCCGATCTCGGAGAAGAGCACGTACTGCGGCACGATGATGACGTGGATCGGCAGCATGATCGACATGAGCATGATGCCGAACCACAGCCCGCGGAGCCGGAAGTTCAGCCGGGCGAAGGCGTAGGCGGCGAGCGAGGTCGACACGAGGTTCCCGATCACGGACCCGGCCACGAGGATGAAGGAGTTCATCAGGTAGTGGCTGAACGGGTTGAGCAGGGCCGTCCAGCCGCGACCGTAGTTCTCGGCCGTCGGCTGGCTCGGGATCAGCCCCGGCTCACGGAAGATGAGGGCGTCCGGCTTGAAGGAGCTGGCCACCATCCACAGCAGCGGGTAGACCATCGCGAACCCCGCCGCGATGAGCAGGATGTGCTTGATCGTGGAGCGGGCCCGGCCGCCCCACTCGCCGCGCTGGCGCCCGCCGTCGGGCATGGAGTCGGCGATCTCGGTCAGGGTCTCCGGGCGCCGGGGTTCGGCCGGCGTCAGGACCTCGGATGCGGATGCGCGGTCAGTCATTGTAGAAGACCCAGAACTTGGAGGCGTAGAAGTTGATGGCCGTCAGGCCGGCGATGATGACCAGCAGGAGCCACGCCATCGCCGACGCGTAGCCCATGTCCAGGGCGGCGAAGCCGCGCTGGTAGAGGTAGAGGGTGTAGAAGAGCGTCGAGTCGACCGGTCCGCCCGTCCCGTTGCTGACGATGTAGGACTGCGTGAAGCTCTGGAACGCGCCGATGACCTGCAGCACCAGGTTGAAGAAGATGATCGGCGTGAGCATCGGGATCGTGATCGAGATGAACTGCCGCACCTTCGAGGCGCCGTCGATGGAGGCCGCCTCGTAGTACATCTCCGGGATCTGGCGCAGGCCCGCCAGGAAGATGATCATCGGCGAGCCGAAGGTCCAGACGTTGAGGATGATCAGCGTCCCCAGGGCGGTGTCGGGGTTGGAGATCCACGACCTGCCCTCGACGCCGACCAGCGCGAGGACCTGGTTGATGAGGCCGTTGCTGCCGAAGATCTGGCGCCACAGGATGGCGACGGCCACCGAGGAGCCCAGGAGCGAGGGCAGGTAGAAGACGGAGCGGTAGATCGCCAGGCCACGCAGGCCGCGGTCGAGCAGGAGCGCCAGGCCGAGGGCGGCGGCGAGCTGCAGCGGCACCGAGACGAAGACGTACGTGAAGGTGACCTTCAGCGAGGCGAGCAGCCGGGGGTCCTCGGCCATGCGCTGGTAGTTCTCCAGCCCGATGAAGCTGGGGTCGGAGAGCAGGTCGTAGTCCGTGAAGGACAGGTACAGCGAGGCCATGAGGGGGCCGGCCACGATGAGCACGAGGCCCACGAACCACGGACCGAGGAAGAACAGGGCGTACTTGCCGTCGTTCTTCTCGCCGGGGCTGAGGCTCCGCCCACCCTTCTGCTTGCGCAGGGTGCTGAGCTCAGACAGTGCTGACATGGCCCTGCCCTCCTGCTGCGGGACGGGCGACGTCGCGCCGGCGTCCCGCGGTGGGGGTGCGGCTCATGCGTCCTCCTCGGTGGATCGTCGTTGATGAACCCGGGGCGGCCCGCGCACTCTTCAGACAGGCCGATGGATGTAGGTAAGCGCTTCCACTATGCGGCCCAGGGCAGTGTGGCGTCAAGCACACATCAAGGGCGAGACACGATCGTGACCTAGTTTTGTGGCGCGAACTGGGGGCGCTCACCCCTGAACGTGGGGCGTAGCGAGGGACGAAGGCCCCGCCGGTTCTTCCGTCACCCACGCAGCGTCGGGCGTCACCACACGGCGTCGGGTGTCGTCGCCGGGGCTACGCTCGGCACGATGCAGCCTTTCCGCTCGACCGACCGACCCGGGTGGCTTCCCGGCCCGCCCGGCCTGCTTGACAACCCACCCTGAGGCGTAAACGCTTTCGCCATGGTTGATGCTGCCGTCCCCGAGCCCGCCCGTCCGCTGCGCGTCGCCGTCGTCGGGGCCATGGGCTACGGCGTCAACCACCTGCGCGCCCTGCGCGGTCTCGCCGCCGAGGGCCGCGCGGTCCTCGTGGCGGTGGTCGACCGTCGTCCGCTCGAGGGCGAGGCCGCCGAGCTCGCCGGCGACGCCGCGTACCACCAGGACCTCGCCGACGTCCTGGCCGTCGACCCGCCCGACGTCGTCACCATCGCCACCCCGATCCCGTCCCACGCCCCGCTCGCCACCGCGGCCATGCGGGCCGGCTGCCACGTGCTGCTGGAGAAGCCCCCGACGGCCTCCCTCGCCGCGTACGAGGAGCTGCTCGCCGTCGCCCGCGAGACCCGCCGCGCCTGCCAGGTCGGTTTCCAGGCCAACGGCTCCAGCGCCTACGCCGTCATCGACGAGGTCGTGGCCGACGAGGAGATCGGCGAGGTCACCGGCATCGGCGTCGTCGGCACGTGGGTGCGGCCCACCTCCTACTTCGAGCGAGCCCCGTGGGCGGGCCGGCGCCGCCTGGACGGGGTCGACGTCGTCGACGGGGTCGTGACGAACCCCCTCGCCCACGCCGTCGCCGCGGCGTTGCGGATCGACGGCTCCACCCGTGCGGAGGACGTCGCCGTCGTCGAGGCCGAGCTCTTCCGCGCCAACGACATCGAGGCCGACGACACCTCCTCCGTGCGCATCATCACCACGGGCGGGCGCAAGATCGCGCTCGGGCTGACCGTGTGCGCGGCCGAGGCGTCCGAGCCGCGCGTCATCGTCCACGGCACGGACGGACGGGTGGTCTTCCGGTACAAGACCGACGAGGTCGACGTCGATGGCGTCTCGGGCCGGCGCACCGTGGCGTGCACGACGACGCCCCTGCTGGCCAACCTCGTCGACCACCTCCACGACGCCGACGTCCCGCTCCTCAGCTCGCTGGAGGACACCGGCGCGTTCATGCGGGTCCTCGAGGCCGTGCGCACCGCCGACGAGCCGGCGCCGATCCCCGCCGAGCTGGTGGAGTGGGGCGAGGATGAGGTGGGCCGTCACGTCGTCGTGCGCGACGTCGAGCACTGGTGCGACCGGGTGGCCGACGAGCTGCGCACCTTCACCACCCTCGGTGCGCCGTGGGCGCCCGCCCACGGAGCGATCGCCCGGTTGAGCGTCGGCGGGACCGACGTCGCGACCTACGTCGACGGCGCCGGAACCTCGGCGCTGGACAGCCCCCGGCCCCACCTGCACCCGGTTCGCACCCTCGCCGGGGTGTGCGTCACCGACGTCGCACCGTCGGACCACACCTGGCACGCCGGGGTCGGGCTGGCGGTGCAGGACGTGGACGGCAACAACCTGTGGGGCGGGCGCACGTACCTGCCCGGACGCGGGTACACCTGGCGGCCCGACCACGGCCGGATCACCCATGAGGGGTGGGTGGAGGAGCCCTCGGGCGCCGCGCCGCCCGCCGGCGGGGCCGCCGACCCGGCCACCGGTGCCCGCGCCGTCGAGCGCCTCGCCTGGCGCGCTCCCGACGGCGCCGTGCTGCTCACCGAGACCCGCACCCTGACGTGGGCCGCGGCGCCGGAGGGCTGGGAGCTCGGCCTGGAGTCGGTGCTCACCGCGGACGGCGCCCCGGTCACCCTCGGCTCACCGGGCACGAACGGTCGCGAGGGCGGCGGCTACGGCGGGTTCTTCTGGCGGCTGCCGGCGTGCAGGGATGTGGACGTGCGGACCGCCGGCGATGCCGGCGAGGAGGCCGTCCACGGCACGGTCGCCCCGTGGCTCGGTTGGTCGGCGACCACCGAGGCCGGCGACGTCACCCTGGTGCTCGCCGGCGCGACGCCGGAGACCGCCGCCGACCCGTGGTTCGTCCGGGTCTCGGGCTACCCCGGGATCGGCTCGGCGCTGGCGTGGGAGGAGCCGGTGGTCGTGACGCCGGGCACGCCGCTCACCCGCGCGTTCCGGGTGCTCGTCGCGGACGGACGGCTGTCCCGCGAGGCGGTGGCGTCCGCCGGTGCGCGCCTGGCGACGGGGGCATCGGCGCCGGCCTGAGGCCGCTCGGCCCCGGGGCGCCGTCTGACGGGCCTGCCCGAGCGCGATGTGACGGCGTTGTCGTCGCACGAGCGCGATGTCACGAAATCGTCGTCCCCCAGTGCGGAAACCCGCAACAACGCAACACCGACTGGCGGGATCCGGCGCCGCGCCTTCCAAGTACGCCGCTCGACCGGCGGCGGCGGTACCCGGCTCGCACCTCGCGCATCGAGTTGGGGGTTGTTGCGGTCTCGGAGTCCGACCGGGCAGCAACAACCCCCAACTCGAGGACGCCGCGGAGCGGCGGCCCAGCGCCCCACACCGATCACCGCGCCACGCGCGCCCGATCAGCGCTTGGCGAGCTTCAGCCCGAGCACCGCGCCACGCGCGCCCGATCAGCGCTTGGCGAACTCCAGCCCGAGCACCGCACCACGCGCGCCCGATCACCGCGCCACGCGCGCCCGATCAGCGCTTGGCGAGCTCCACCCCGAGCTCGAGGTCGTCGACGACCACCGGCAGCCCGGTGCGGATCGACTCGTTCGCCGCGATGCCCACAGCCACCGCGCGCACGCCGTCGACGTAGCCGGCGGGCCGGCCGAGCGCGTCCTCGCCCGGGCCACGGAAGACGTCGGAGAGCAGGATCTTGTCGCCGCCGCCGTGCGAGCCCTCCCCCATGGGGATCTCGACCTCCTGCGCGCGCTCCCAGTGGTTCTGGACGATGAGGCGCTCACCCTTGGGGCGCAGCACGTCGGCGCTCTCGGCCTCGCGGGCGCTGGGGTCGAGGACCGCCCGGCCGGACGCGTCGAACTCGACCGACCCGCGCTCGACCACCTCGAGCTCGGCCCGGCCCTTGGTGCCGTTGACCGTGACCTTGTACCCCTCCCACGGCGCGTGGGCGTTGAGGGAGTAGGTGAGGAGGGCGCCGCCGCGGTAGTCGACGATGACGGCCATGTTGTCCTCGATGGTGATGCCCGGGGCGAAGACGTCCTGGTCGCGGTGGTAGCCGTCGTAGCCCTCGGCGTCGAGGTAGAGCCGCCGCAGCCGCTCGTCCTGGCGCATGTCCAGCGACCAGCGGTCGCCCGGCTCGGCGTCGACGCCGCGAGCCGGACGCGGCCCGGCCTGCGCGGCGCCGGCGCCCTGGTCGCCGTAGAACGCCAGGCGTCCGCGGGCGTAGACGCGCTCGGGTGCGTCGTCGAGCCACCAGTTGACCAGGTCGAAGTGGTGGGAGGACTTGTGCACGAGCAGGCCGCCGGAGAGGGCCTTCTCCCGGTGCCAGCGGCGGAAGTAGTCCGCGCCGTGGACCGTGTCGAGCGCCCACTCGAAGTGCACCGACGTCACCTCGCCGATCCGGCCGGACGCGATGACCTCCTTGAGCGCGGAGTTGCGCGGCGAGTAGCGGTAGTTGAACGTCATGACGACGTTGCGGCCGGTCCGCTCGGCACCGGCGGTGATCTTCTTGCAGCCCTCGGCGTCGATGGTCAGCGGCTTCTCGACGACGACGTCGGCCCCGGCGTCCATGGCGCGGGTGACGAGGTCGGCGTGGGTGTGGTCCGGCGCGGTGATGACGACCGTCTCGATCTGGTGCTCGTGGACCATCTCCTCGAGCTGGCTCGGCTCGTAGCGGGGCAGCGGCTTCCTGCCGGCCGCGCCGATCAGCTCGTCGTAGTAGGCGGCGCGGCCGGGGTTCGGCTCGCACCAGGCCACGAGCTCGGCGACCTCGGCGTGGTCGCCGACCATGGCGTCGATGTACATCTGGGCGCGGTGACCGGTCCCCGCCACGGCGTAACGGCGGGTGGTGGGCTCGGACGTCATTGGCGTGCTCCTCGAGTTGTGAAAGCGCTTACCTACAGTCTGCCACGTCACGGCCGACCGCGTGGGGTCGGCGACCGGTCCCCTTTCCCCGGCCGACCGACCGCCGTAGGGTCGCAACGACATTTACGGACGGCGGTGCGCCGCCGCCTTCCCGGGAGGTCCCATGAGCACCGACTTCGACGCCATCACCGTCGAGGACCTGCGCGCCGTCGGCGGGCTGAAGTGGGCGGCCTTCCCCGGCACGATCGGGGCCTGGGTCGCCGAGATGGACTTCGGCGCCGCCGAGCCGGTCACCGCCGCCCTGCACGCCGCCGTCGACCGGGGGCTCTTCGGCTACCTGCCCACCGCCGTCGCCAAGGACATGTCCGCCGCGTACGCCGGGTGGGCCCGCCAGCGCTACGGGTGGGACCTGCCGACCCGCAACGTCCGGGCGATGGCCGACGTCCTGGCCACCCTCGAGATGACCATCACCCACTTCACCGCGCCCGGCTCGCCGGTCATCCTGCCCACACCGGCGTACATGCCCTTCCTCACCCTCCCGCCCGCGCTGGGCCGGGAGGTCATCCAGGTGCCGCTCCTCCTCGAGGACGGTCGCTACGTCTACGACCTCGACGGCGTCGACGCCGCGTTCACCGCCGGCGCCGGCCTGCTCATCCTGTGCAACCCGCACAACCCCGTCGGCCGGGTCCTGGAGCGCTCGGAGATGGAGGCGATCGCCGGCGTCGTCGACGCCCACTGCGGCCGGGTCTTCTCCGACGAGATCCACGCCCCGCTCGTCTACCCCGGGCGCACCCACGTCCCGTACGCCTCGATCTCCGCGACGACGGCGGCCCACACCATCACCGCGACGTCGGCGTCGAAGGCCTGGAACCTGCCCGGGCTCAAGGCGGCGCAGGCCGTGCTGTCCAACGACGCGGACCGGCGGCGGTGGGCGGAGGTGGCGACCTGGGCCGAGCACGGCGCCGCCAACCTCGGCGTCATCGCCAACACGGCCGCCTACACCGAGGGCGGGCCGTGGCTCGCGCGGGTGCTGGACTACCTCGACGGCAACCGGCGCCGCCTCGGAGAGCTCCTGGCCGAGCGCATCCCGGAGATCCGCTGCACCGAGCCGGAGGGCACGTACCTCGCGTGGCTCGACTGCCGCGCCCTCGAGCTGGGCGACCGGCCGTCGGAGTTCTTCCGCGCCGAGGCGAAGGTGACCATGACCGACGGGGTGCTCTGCGGCGGGGCCGGCGCGGGCTTCGCCCGGTTCAACTTCGCCATGCCGCGCCCGGTGCTCGAGCAGGCGGTCGACCAGATGGCCCAGGCGCTGGCGCGGCGCTGAGGCCGGCCCTGAGCGCTGCCGACGCCGGGGGCACCGGCGCGGCGCCACCGACGCCGGGCCGGCGCCCCCTGCGCATCCGGTCCCGGCGTCGGCCCTGCCGTGGTCTCAGTCCTCGTCGGTGTCGTCCTCCACCGAGGCGGTCGGGACGCCGTCGACGCACACCGCCTGCAGCTTGGTCTCGGACCCCCCGGTCCTGAACTCCACCTCGAGGTCGTCATCGTCGTCGCCGAGCTCCACGGTCCACCCCTCCACCGGTGTGGCGTAGAGGAGCTCGAGCGCCGCCCCGCGGCACACCACGCCCACCTGCCCGCCCGTGACGTCCCAGGTGCGCGCCACCTCGCCGGTGGTGGTGGGTGGCTCGGTGGGCTCAATGGTGGGATCCGCGGTGGGCTCCGACGTCGGGCTGGGCGTCGGGCCGACGGTGGGGTCGGGCGCGGCAGCCTCCTGGGCCGCGCGGGCCGACTCGACCTCGACGGGGCTGAGGACGCTCGCGCGGCCCTCCCCCGGGTCGACCACGGCGGCCACGGCCCACCACGCGACGAGCCCGACGAGCGCGACGGCGAGCACCCAGGCGAGGACCATGACCGCGCCGCCGACGCGGCCCGTGCCGCCGGCGTTCCCGCCCCGGCGCCCTGCGCCGCCCGTCCCGTCCATGCCCCCATGGTGGCGCGCCGGAGGGTTAACGCGTGGCTAAGGCGGTCACAAACCTGTCGTGGGACGCCGCCCGGCCGTCCACAACGCCCGCGACGGCCCGCGGTCATGCCCTACCGTCGGGACCGTGGCCGACGTGCTCATCGTCGAGGACGATGCGACGATCCGCACCGCCCTGGTGCGGGCCCTCGGCGCGCGCCACCACTCCACCATGACGGCGCCCGACGCGATGAGCGGGCTGCAGTCCCTCGTCGAGCACCGTCCCGACGTCGTCCTGCTCGACCTGGGCCTGCCCGACCTCGACGGCGCCGCCCTCCTGGCGATGATCCGGGCCGTGAGCGACGTGCCGGTCATCGTCGTCAGCGCCCGGGACGAGGGGGCGGGGATCGTCGAGCTCCTCGACGCCGGGGCGGACGACTACCTCGTCAAGCCGTTCGCCGCGGACCAGCTCGAGGCCCGCATCCGGGCGGTGCTGCGCCGCGCCGGTGCCCCGGGACCGGCCGGGCCCCTGACCGTCGGCGGCCTGGTCGTGGACCCGCGCGCCCGCACCGTCCGGCTCGACGGCGCCGACATCGAGCTCAGCCCCAAGGAGTTCGACCTCCTGCACTACCTCGCCGAGCGGCCCGGCGAGGTGGTCAAGAAGCGCGAGCTGCTCGCCGAGGTGTGGAACCAGCCCTACGGCGGGGCGGACAAGACGGTCGACGTCCACCTCCACTGGCTGCGGCGCAAGCTCGGCGAGACCGGCGACGCCCCGCGCTACCTGCACAGCGTGCGCGGCGTCGGGGTGAAGCTGGCCCCGCCGCCATGAGGCGTCTGCTCCTGCTGTACGGCCTGGCGATGACGACGGCGGTGCTCGTCGCGTTCCTCGTCCCGCTCGGCCTGCTTGCCCGCTCGTTGGCGCAGGAGCGCGCGCTCGACGCCGGGAGGGAGGACGCGCAGGGCGTGGCCGTCTTCGCGGGCGGCGTCGCCGCCGATGCCGCCCGGCTCGAGGCGGCCGTCCTCGACGTCAACACCGGTCCGCGCACGACCACGGTCTTCCGCCCCGACGGCTCGCTCGTCGGGCCGGCCGCTGCGGTGACGACGGCGGTGGAGGTGGCCGCCGGTGGCCGCGCCCTGACCGCCCGGACCGACGGGGGCGTGGAGGTGCTCCTGCCGGTGGGCGGCGCCGACGGTGTGAGCGTGGTCCGCACGTTCGTCCCCGACGGCGAGCTCACCGCCGGGGTGGCGCAGGCCTGGCTGGTCCTGACCGGGGTCGGCGCCGTGGTCCTGGCGGCGACGGCGATCGCCGCGGACCGGATCGCCGCGCGGCTCTCCCGCTCCGTGCTCGACCTCGCGACGGTCGCCGGCCGGCTGGGCGCCGGGGACCTCACCGCGCGGGTGGAGCCCTCGGGGCCGCGGGAGGTGGTCGCCGTCGGGCACGTGCTCAACGGCCTCGGCGCACGGGTGTCGGCGCTGCTGGCGGACGAGCGCGAGCTCGTCGCGGACCTCTCGCACCGGCTGCGCACCCCGATCACGGCGCTACGCCTGGACACCGAGCTCCTCACCGACCCCGCCGAGCGCGAGCAGGTGACCGGCCACGTCGACCAGCTCGTCGCCGGGCTGGACGCCGTCCTGTGGGCCGCGCGCCACCCCGCCCACGAGGGGGCCACCGGCCGCTGCGACGCCGCCGGGGTCGTCCGCGAGCGCGGAACGTTCTGGGAGGTGCTGGCGTCCGAGCAGGGTCGCGCGCTCACCGTCGAGACGGCCGGTCCCGCCGAGGTGGCCGTAAACGCGGACGAGCTCGGCGCGGCCCTGGACGTCCTCATCGACAACGTCTTCAGCCACACGCCCGACGGCACCGCGTTCCGCCTGGCCGTGGAGCGCGACGCCGGTGCGAGCGGCGCGGCGAGGGTCGTGGTCGAGGACGAGGGGCCGGGGTTCGTCGACCTCCGGCTGGCCGAGCGCGGTCGCTCCGGCGCGGGGTCGACCGGCCTCGGGCTCGACGTCGCCAGGCGGACGGCCGAGCGGGCCGGCGGGCGCCTGGTGCTCGGCAACGGAGCAGCCGGCGGAGCACGGATCGTCCTCGAGCTGCCGACCTTGAGGGAGCCTTAACCGTTCCTTGCCGCGGCGCTCACCTCGCCGGCGAGAGCGTGGGGTTGTCAGGACGAACAGACCCCCGAGAGGAACGATCATGAGCTGGAAGAAGCGCACCGCCGTCGCGACGGCCTCGGCCGCCCTGCTGGCCACCGGCGGCTTCGCCGTCGCCAACGCCGTGGGCCCGGCCCCGGCCGAGAAGGGCACGGCGTCCGTCACCCACGACGCGTCCACGAGGTCAGCGCTCGAGCAGGAGCTCGACGCCCTCATGGCCCAGGTCGACGCCATGGAGTCGGCCGCCCCGGACGACAGCGGCGACGACGCGTTCGACGACAAGGGCGGCGACCGCCCCGACGGGATCTCCGACGACAGCGGCGACGACGCGTTCGACGACAAGGGCGGTGAACGGCCGGACGGCGTCTCCGACGACACCGGCTACGACGACAACGGCGGCGACCGGGACGACCACGACGATGACGACCGGGACGGTCACGACGACGATGACGACCGGGACGGTCACGACGACGATGACGACCGGGACGACGACTGATGTCGACACCGCAGCGGTCGTGGGCGGCACTCGTGCTCCTACCAGCCACCGTCGGGCTCTTCGGCGGGACGCTGGCCTGGGCGGGCGCCCACGACCCGGGAGCCGCACCGCTCCCGACGACGATCTCCCCGGCCGGCTCACTCCCGGGCGGGGAGTCCGGCACGGCGGACGAGGACCTCGCCGAGCTGGCCGGACGGATCTCCGAGGCCCGCGAGCGCATCGAGACGCTCCGCGCGACGCTCGAGGACCGGTCGGTCACCCCGGCGCTCCCCGCCGGCCGGACAGGGACCGGCACCACCCCGGCGGCCGGCGCCGACACGGCCCCGCCGGTCGACGCCACCACGGGGGCGTCATGAGCGCCGTCGCCACCACCGCGCCCGTCGTGCGCGAGTTCCGCTCGATGACCAGTCCGGTGCGGGTGACGCTCACCGACCCGGGCCCGACGGCCCAGGAGCTGTTCGACGGCGTCGAGGCCGTCTTCGCCGAGGTCGCGCGGGACTGCACGCGGTTCGGCCCGGTCGGCCCGCTCGTGGCGGCCAACGCCGACCCCGGTGCCTAGCACGACGCCCCGCCCGCGCTGGCGCACGCGCTGGTCCAGGCCCAGCGCGCGCACCGGGACACCGACGGCCTGTTCGACCCCCGCGTCCTCGACGTCCTCACTGCCTGGGGCTACGACCACACCCTGCCGTTCACCGACGACGGACCGGGACCGGTGGTCGAGATGCGGCGCACCGCCCCGGTGGGCGGCACCACGCCGTGGGAGCCGCGCGTCGAGCGTCGCACGCACGGTTGGCGCATCCACCTCGGCGGCGCCCCCGTCGACCTCGGTGGCATCGGCAAGGGACTCGCGGTCCGCTGGGCGGCGGCCGCCCTCGCCCGCGCCGGCCAGGGCTTCCTCCTCGACGCCGGGGGCGACCTCGCCGTGCGTGGCCCCGCCCCGCACGGCGGGCCCTGGCGCGTCGCGGTGGAGGACCCGGCCGGCGGCGGCCCGCTTCTCGTCCTCGCCCTCGACGGCGGCGGGTGTGCGACGTCGTCGACCCGGCGTCGCCGCTGGGTCTGCGGCGGGCAGGCCGTCCACCACCTCGTCGACCCGCGCACCCGACAGCCCGGCGGCACGGGTCTGGCCGCCGTGACGGTCGTCGCCGCCGACACCGCCTGGGCCGAGGTGTGGAGCAAGACCCTCTTCCTCGCGGGTGCCGACGGCGTACGCGAGCGGGCGGCAGAGCTCGGGCTGGCCGCCGCGTGGGTGCGCGAGGACGGCGGCGTCGGCACCACCGCGGCCCTGGACGACCACCTCATCTGGCGGCGGACCGATGGCTGAGGGCCAGGAGCCGCGGGACCGCACCCCGGTTGCGCAGACGTCCGCCGAGGCGGTGGGCCTCGTCCTCGTCGTCGTCGCCGGGGCGGTGTCGGTCGCCCTCGCCACGGTCCTGGTCCTCGACGTCGTGCAGGGCGAGACGGCCCTGTGGGTCCTGGGCCGGGCCAGCGGGGTGACGTCCTACGTGCTGCTCGTGGCGCTGGTGAGCACCGGCCTCCTCCTCGCCCACCCGTGGGCCCGGCGGCTGCGCCGTCCCCGCCCGGCGACGGTCCAGGCCCTGCACGTCTCCCTAGCGACGTTCACGCTCACCTTCACCGGGCTGCACGTGGCCGTCCTCGCCACCGACCCGTGGGCGCAGGTCGGCTGGCGGGGCGCGCTGCTGCCGATGGCCTCGCAGTACCGCCCGGTCGCCGTCACCCTGGGGGTCCTCGCGCTGTGGTCGGGGCTGGTCACCGGGCTGACCGCCCGGCTCGCCGGGCGCGCCGCCGCGCGGGTGTGGTGGCCGGTGCACAAGGTCGCGGCGGGGGCGCTGGTGCTCGTGTGGGCGCACTCGGTCCTCGCGGGGACCGACGCCGCCGCGCTGCGCGGGTTCTACCTCGCCACCGGTGCGCTCGTGGTGGGGCTCGCGCTCACGAGGTACGCCGCCCGGACCCCCGCCGACCGGGTCCGCGACCTCGGCCGGCAGCTGCCGACGGTTCGCCGCAGCGGAGCCCGGCGGTGACCACGACCACGGCGCCGACCACCACCGGCCTCCTGCTGGGTCCGGTGCGCCTGCCCCGCGCCTCCGCCGGGGCGTGGGCCGGCCCACCGGAGGGCATCGCCGCGCACGTCCGTCGCCTCGGTCCCCGCCCGGCGGGCGGGGCGTGGCTCCTCGCGACCATCGACGCCGCCGGCCTCACCGGGCACGGTGGCGCGCACGCCCCCACGGCGAGCCGGTGGCGCGCGGCCATGGACGACGGCGCGCCCGCCGTCCGCAGGCCCGCCGCGGGCGCCGCACCGCGCCGTCCGCTCACCGCCGTCGCGAACGCCGCGGAGTCGGAGCCGCTCGGCGCCAAGGACGCCACCCTCCTGCGGCAGCGTCCGCACCTCGTCCTCGACGGGCTCGACCTCATGGCCGAGACCCTCGGTGCCGACCGCGCCGTCCTGTGGCTGCACGACGACGACCGCCCCACCCGCGCCGCCGTCGAGGTCGCCCTGCGCGAGCGCCCGGCCGGCCGGGTGCCGGTCGAGGTCGCCGCCGCCCCGACCCACTACCTCTCCGGCGAGCGGTCGGCGATCGCCCGCGCCCTCGCCGGCGGACCGGTCCTGCCGTGGGGCCGGCCCGCGCCCGAGGTGCGTGCACGCCGGCCGCGCACGGTCGTCGGCAACGCCGAGACCCTGGCGCGGGCCGCGCTCCTCGCCCGTGGGTTCCCGCCGCTGACGGCCCGGCTGCTCACCGTGCTGACACCGTCCGGCCGGGAGGTCCTCGAGGTCCCGGCCGGCACTCCGGCCGACGTCGTCCTCGCCGGTGCGGGGTGGCACGAGGCCCCGCAGGCGGTGCTGCTCGGCGGGTTCGGCGGAGCCTGGGCGCCGTGGCACGCCGTCGCCACGTTCGACGAGGCGGCCCTGCGCGCGGCCGGGCTGAGCGCGGGGCCCGGGATCGTCGGCCCGATCCCCCACGGCGCCTGCGGGCTCGCCGAGACCGCGGCGATCGCCGGCTACCTCGCGGCGATGAGCGCGGGCCAGTGCGGGCCGTGCGTCTTCGGGCTGCCGGCCCTGGCCGACGACGTGCGCCGCCTCGCCGCCGGGACCACCCGGCGTACCGCTCGTCCGGGACGGCCCGACCGGCTCACCGAGGACCTCGACCTCGTCGCCGGCCGCGGGGGCTGCCACCACCCGGACGGCGCCGTCGGTCTGATCCGCTCGGCGCTGTCCACCTTCGCCGACGACGCCCACGCCCACTCCCGCGGCCGTGCCTGCCGGGTTGACACCTTCATCCCCGTCCCGGCGGTGCAGCCATGACCGGTGCCCCGCAAGCCGCCGCAGCCAGTGCTGCCGCACGAACCGCCGGGGCCGGCGCTGCCGCGCCACGGCTCCGCGTCGACCCGGTCACGTGCGACGGCATCGGGGCGTGCGCGCTCGCCGCCCCCGACCTCGTCGACCTCGACCCGTGGGGCTTCCCGCTCATCCCCCGCCGGGGCCTGGCCCCCGCGGAGCTGGCCGCGGCCCACGCGGCGGCGCGAGCGTGCCCGCGCCAGGCCCTGTGGTTCCAGAGCCGGTAGCCATCGTCAGTGGGAGCGCCGCACGAGACCGGTCAGCCTGGCCCCCAGGTAGCCGAAGACAGCACCGCCCGCGAGCAGCCTGGCGGTGAGGTACCACCGGCCGGGCGACTGCTCGCCGTAGACGCCGAACGCCGCAGCGAGGCCGACAGCGACGAAGACCAGCGCCGCCACGATCAGCACCCCGCCGGCGACGGTGCGCACAGCGCCGCCGTGCCTCGCGCTCATCGCTCCGTGCCCGTCGTCACGCCGCCCCTTCGTCGAGTTGTGAGTTGTTGCTCCCCCGAACGTCTCCTACAGCGCACGAACCCACAACTCGGCGCGGCGCAACCCACCCCGACACCCACACCCCGGCGCCGCCCGACACACCCCGACACCCACACCCCGGCGCCGCCCGACCCACCCCGACACCCCACACCCCGGCGCCGCCGACGGCCGTCACACCCGCGCCAGCTCCGGCGCGAAGTCGGGCATCCGCTCCCCGAGCCCGAAGAACGCCTCGATCGCGGCGACGACCCGCTCCCCCGCCCTACCGTCCCCGTAGGGGTTCACCGCCCGGGACATCGCCGCGTACGCGTGCGGGTCCGTGGCCAGCTCGGCCACGGCGGCGACCACCGCCTCCTCGTCCGTCCCGACGAGGCGGACCGTCCCCGCATCGACCGCCTCGGGCCGCTCGGTGTTCTCCCGCAGCACGAGCACCGGCTTGCCGAGCGCCGGGGCCTCCTCCTGCACGCCACCGGAGTCGGTGAGGACGATCGACGACGCCGCCATGACCGCGGTGAACTCCCCGTACGGCAGCGGCTCGGTGACCACCACGTTGCCCAGGCCGGCCACGGCCGGCTGCAACGTCTCGCGCACGGTGGGGTTGCGGTGCAGGGGCAGGACGAAGGTGTGCCCGGGCAGCATCGCCGCCAGGCGCGCGACCGCCCGGCCGATCCCCGCCACCGGGGCGCCCCAGCTCTCCCGCCGGTGGACGGTGACGAGCACCAGCGGCCGCCCCGCAGCCATCGTCGCGCGCAGCCGGGGGTCGCCGACCGTGGCCGGACGTCCCACCGCGTGCAGGAGGGCGTCGATGACCGTGTTGCCCGTGACGACGACGTCACCCGGGTCCACGTGCTCGCGCAGCAGGTTCGCCCGCGCGCCCGCCGTCGGCGCCAGGTGCAGCGCCGTCACCTGGGAGGTGACCCGCCGGTTCGCCTCCTCCGGGAACGGCGAGGAGAGGTCGCCGCTGCGCAGACCGGCCTCGAGGTGGAACACGGGCACGCGCCGGTGGAACGCCGCCCCGGCGGCCGCGGCCACCGTGGTGGTGTCGCCCTGGACGAGCACCGCGTCGGGCCGGACGGCCTCGAGGAGCGGGTCCAGGCGAGCGAGCACCTTGGCCATGAGGACGCTGAGGCTCTGCCCGGCGGCGAAGACGTCGAGGTCGTGGTCCGGCACGATCCCGAAGACGTCGTTGACCTGGTCGAGCATCTCCCGGTGCTGCCCCGTCACCACCGTGAGCGAGGTGAGGGTCGACGACGCCGCGACCGCCCGCACCACCGGCGCGACCTTGACCGCCTCCGGACGCGTGCCGTACACGGTCATGATCCGCGGTCGCACCGCTGCCCTCCTCACCGTCGAGATCTCACCCGCAGTTCAGGACGGTTGCCGGGCGATACCCACTACCCTAGCTGGGGTACCCCCCGGCGGGGGGACACCTCGTCCAGGACCAGGAACATCGCCGACGTCGACGGAGCACGGAAGGGGACGCGCGTGAGCCAGCCCGTGCCCGCCCGACCGGGCCACCTGCTCACCCGCGCCTGGCCCCGGTGGCTCTACCTCGCCGGGGACGCGCTGGCCTGGGTGGTCACCCTCACGGTCCTCACGGTCGCCCGGTACGACCTCTCCTTCGCCCGGGTCAACCGTCCGGGCCTCGCCCTCGCCGTCGGTCTCGTGCTTCTCGCCCACGTGGGCGGCTCGCTCGTTCTGCGACGCCGGTACCGCTACGCCTCCACCGACGAGGTGGTGGCCCTGTCGGTGCTCACCGGCGCGGTCGCCGCCGCCCTCGTCCTGGCCTCGGCGCTCACGGAGCCACGGGTGCTGCCGCTGTCGGTGGCGCTGGCCGCCCCGGCGTCGGCCCTCCTGGCGATGCTCACCCTGCGCTGGCTCTACCTCCGCGGCCGGCGGTGGGCGCGGCGGCCGCCGCCGGACGTGCGGCGCACCCTCGTCCTCGGCGCGGGCGCGGGCGGCGCGCAGGCCATCGCCATGATGCTCGGCGACGTCGCCTCGACGCTGCGGCCGGTGGGTCTCCTCGACGACGACCCCCGCCGCCGGCACCTGCGCATGTCCGGGCTGCGGGTGCTGGGCACGATCGCGGACCTGCCCGAGGTGGCCGCCGCGACCCGTGCGCAGGTGGCCGTGCTCGCGATCCCCTCCGCGACGTCGGAGCAGGTGGCCCGCGCCGCCGACCTCGCCGCCGAGGCGGGCGTGACCCTCAAGGTCCTGCCGCCCGCGGCGGAGATCCTCGCGTCCCGCCGCGCCCCCGGCGGGCACGCCCCGCACGTGTCGGCCCTGCGCGCCCTGTCGCTGGAGGACCTCCTGGGCCGCCGGCCGGTCGACACCGACGTCGACTCCATCGCCGGCTACCTCGACGGCCGGACGGTGCTGGTCACCGGCGCGGGCGGGTCCATCGGCTCCCAGCTGTGCCGGGAGATCGCCCGCTTCTCCCCGGCGCGCCTGGTCATGACCGACCGTGACGAGTCCGCGCTGCACGCCGTCCAGCTCTCCGTCGACGGCCAGGCGATGCTCGACTCCGAGGACCTGGTCCTCGGCGACCTGCGCACACCGGGGTTCGTCGACCGCCTCGTCGCCCGCCACCGCCCGGACATCGTCTTCCACGCCGCGGCCCTCAAGCACCTCACCCTCACCGAGCGGTTCCCCGAGGAGGCCTTCCTCACCAACGTCGCGGCGACGGCGACGCTGCTCCAGGCCTGCGCCGCGGCGGACGTCGAGCGGTTCGTGCACATCTCCACCGACAAGGCGGCCGACCCCGCGAGCGTCCTGGGCTTCACCAAGCGGCTCTCCGAGCGGGTCACGGCCACCGTGGCCGCCGGTCTTCCCGGAACGAGCCGGTACATCTCCGTGCGGTTCGGCAACGTGCTCGGCTCGCGCGGGTCCGCCCTGACCACCTTCGCCGCCCAGCTCGAGGCCGGGCTCCCGCTGACCATCACCGATCCGGCGATGACGCGGTACTTCATGTCCGCGCACGAGGCGTGCCAGCTCGTCCTGCAGGCCGGGGCCATCGGCCGCTCCGGGGAGGTCCTCGTCCTGGACATGGGCGAGCCGCACAACGTCGAGGACCTCGCCCGCCGCTTCGCCGCGCTCCACGGCTACCCCGCCCCCGAGGTCGTCTACACCCGGGTCCGGTCCGGGGAGAAGCTCGTCGAGGCCCGTCTGGGCGAGGCCGAGCAGGACCACCGGCCGGTGCACCCGCTCATCAGCCACGTCCGCGCCCCCCTGCTCGACCCGGACCTCCTGCCTGCCATCGCCGAGCTGCGCAGCGATGTCCTGGCCCGGCCCGACGGCTCCGTCGCGGCGTGGCTGCGCCGCGTCGCCCTCGCCCCGGCCCTCGCCGGGGCGGCCGGCCGTAGGCGGACGTCGTGACGACGGCGTGGCCGGGCCCCCTGCCGGCGTGGCCGGGCCTCGTGACGGCCGGGCCGGGCTCCGTGACGACGGCGGGGCGCCCGCGGTGACGGGCGGGCTCGTTGCGGCGGGACTGACCGCCGCGGTCGTCACCGCACTCGCGCTGGCCGCCCTGCTGCCGCTGCTGCGCCGAGCGGGCGTCGTCGACGTGCCCGTGGGCCGGTCACTCCACGACGGTCCCGTCGCGCGGGGCGCGGGGCTGGCCCTCGTGCCCGGCCTCCTCGCCGCGACCGCCGCCGGGCTGCTGCTCCCGGCGACCGGCGCCGGCGTGCTCGACGCGACGCTGGGCGTCCTGGCCGTCGTCGCGGGCACGCTCGCCCTGGCGACCGTGGGCCTGCTGGACGACCTCTACGGGATCAGCGTCGCGGCCCGGCTCGCGCTGCAGCTCGGCGTCGGTCTCGCGCTGGGCGTCGCCGCCGTGGCGGTGAGCGGGCGCAGCGCGGCGTGGGTTCCGCTCGTGGGGCTGGTGGTCCTCGTCGTCGTCAACGTCACGAACTTCATGGACGGCGCGAACGGCCTCCTCGGCCTGCACGGGCTCGTGACGGGCGGCTGGTACGCGGTGCTCGCCGTCGTCGGCGACGGCGGGCCGCTCATCGGGGCGGCGGTCGTCGCCGCGGGCCTGGCCGGCGCGGCCGCCGGGTTCCTGCCGTTCAACGCACCTCGGGCACGGGCCTTCCTCGGCGACGTCGGCTCCTACCTCCTCGGCGCGGCCTGGGCCCTGCTGGGGGTCTGGCTCCTGCTCGGCGGCCGGCCCGTGGAGGCGGTGGCCGCCCCGCTGCTGGTCTTCCTCGCCGACACCGCCTACACCCTCCAGCTGCGCCTGCGCGCCGGGCACCGCTGGTACGAGCCGCACAAGCTGCACGTGTACCAGCGCCTCGTCACCGCCGGGTGGCCGCACCTGCGGGCCGCCGGCCTGGTGGCCGGCGTCGCGGCGCTGTGCGCCCTGCTGGCCGTGCCGGCGGCAGCCGGCGCGCCGGCCGGCGCGCGGCTCCTCGCCGTGGCGGCCATGGGCACGCTGTGCGTGGCCTACCTGCGGCTGCCGGTGTGGGTGGGCGCGCCGGCGCCCTGGCGAGGCGGTCCGCGATGAGGATCCTGCTCGTCACGCACTACTACGCCCCCGAGGTGGGCGCGCCGCAGCACCGGTGGGACGCGCTCGTGGCCCGGTTCGTCGCGGCGGGCCACGAGGTGGCCGTGCTGGCGCCGTCGCCCCACTACCCCTCCGGCCGGGCCGGTGCGCTCGCCGCCTCCGAGCGGCCCGGCGCGATCGCCCAGGGTCGGCACGGCGAGACGGTGCACCGGCTGAGGTTCGGCGAGTACGGCACGGGCGTGACCTCCCGGGCGCGGGACCAGCTCGTCACGGCGGCGGACGCGGTGCGGGTGGGCGTGACCCGGTTCGCCGGGGCCCGCCGGCCCGACGTCGTCGTCGCGACGGCGCCGGGTCTGCCGTCGATCCCGGCCGGTCTGGTCCTGGCCCGGGCCCTGCGCCGCCCGCTCGTCCTGGAGATGCGCGACGCCTGGCCGGACCTGCTCGGCTCCCACCCGGAGTGGGACACGCAGCCGAAGGGGCCCCTCTCCCGTCTGGCCGCCGCCGTGCTGCCCGGCGCCGTCACCGCGGCGCAGCGTCGCGCGGACGCGGTCGTGACGACGACGGCGGGGTTCGCCGAGGTCCTGCGCGGCCGCGGTCTGCGCCGGGTGCGCGTGGTGCGCAACGGCGCCCCGGTCCCGGACCTGGCGCATTCGGGCGGGCCGGGCCAGCCGGGCGGGCCGGGCCAGCCGGACGGGCCGGGCCAGCTGTCGCACGATCGCTCCGGCCGCGAGCTGTGCGTGCTCTACCTCGGCACCGTCGGGCGCTCCCAGGGGCTCGGGACCGCCGTCGACGCCGTCGTGACCGCCGCCCGTGCGGGCGCGGACGTGCACCTGCGCATCGTCGGCGACGGCGCCGAGGTGCCCGCGCTGCGGGCGCACGCCGCCGGGGCCTCCCGCGCCGGCGCCCGGGTGGACGTCCTGCCACCGGTGCCGCGGCACGCCGTCGGGGAGCACTACGCCTGGGCCGACACCGTCCTGGTGAGCCTGCGGGCGTGGCGACCGCTGCACTGGACCGTCCCGTCGAAGCTGTACGAGGCGCTCGCCACCGGCCGGCACGTGAGCGGGGTGCTGGCCGGCGAGGCAGCCGGGATCGTCTCGGCCGCGGGAGCAGGGCACGTCGTCGAACCGGGTGATGCCGCCGGTCTCGCGGCGCTGTGGCTGCGGCTGCACGCCGACCGCTCCCTCCTCGACGTCGGGACCGCCGGCCAGGAGTGGGTGCGCCGGCACGCCGACCCCGACCGGCTCGCCACTGACTACCTCACCCTCCTGACGGAGGTGACCCGCGACCGTGCCCCGCGCCGCGCAGCGGAGCTCGCGCGCAACGTCGCCCTCCTCGCCCGTACCGCCGCGCACCACGCCGCGGACGACCCGCTCCTCCTCGCCGTCCAGGTCGCCCGTCGACTGCCGGCCCGCACCCGCGAGCCGCTGGCCCGGCTGGTCCGGGCCGGCACGCGCGGCCGCGGGACCCGGGCCGCGCTGGCGGCCTTCGTCGCGGATCGGCCCGACGACGCCGCCACGATCCTGCGGGCCGAACGTCCTCGCGGGGCGCTCGCCGCCGAGCTCGCCGTGCACCTCGGGGTGGGTGGCACCGTGGGTTCCGACGGCCCGGGCCGCGCCACGACCGCAGCGCGCGCCGCGTGGCAGCGCGGGGACATCGCGGCGGCCGTCGGGCTGGCCAGGGGCTCGCGGGCCGCCGACGCCTACCGGCGCCGGCTGCTGGCCGAGCGGCGGACCATGGAGCCGGGGTTCCGCCTCGGCACGCCCACGCCGCCCGCCGCCGTCGTCGGCCGGTCCGTCGACCGCTCCCCGCGAGCCCTGCACGTCCTCACCAACTCCCTGCCGTGGACGGCGAGCGGCTACTCCCTGCGCTCCCACGCCGTCCTGCGTGCGCAGCAGCAGGCGGGCATCGACGTCGAGGCGGTCACCCGGATCGGCTACCCGGTCACCGTGGGGCTGCCGTGGGCGCGCCCGCTCGACGACGTCGACGGCGTGCGCTACCGCCGGGTGCTGCCCACCGCGCTCGCGCGCACCCCGGACCGGCGGCTGGAGCAGATGGCTGTCCACGTCGAGCGGCTGGCGCGGGAGCTCGGCCCGACCGTCCTGCACACGACGACGAACTACACCAACGCCCTGGTCACCGAGGCGGTCGCGCGGGCGGTGGGCCTGCCCTGGGTGTACGAGGTGCGCGGGCAGCTCGAGAAGACGTGGCTGGCCTCCCGGCCGGCGGCTGAGCGCGATGCCGCGGCGGCGAGCGAGCGCTACGCCCTGCTGCACGCGAAGGAGACGGAGATGGCCCTGGCCGCCGACCACGTCGTCACGCTCAGCACCACCCTGCGGGCGGACCTCGTCGAGCGTGGCGTCGACGCGGGCCGGATCACCGTCGTCCCCAACGGGGTGGACGAGAGCCTCCTCGACCTACGGCTCTCGCCCGCCGAGGCGCGTGAACGGCTTGGGATACCCACGGCCGGCTTCTGGGTGGGCACCGTCAGCTCGTTGGTGGACTACGAGGGGCTGGACACCCTGCTCGACGCCGTCGCACGCCTGCGGCGGCAGGGGCTCGACGCGCGCGGCGCGATCGTCGGCGACGGCGTCTCCCGGCCGGGCCTGATCGCCCGGGCCGAGACGCTCGGCATGCCGGGCGCGGTGACGTTCCCCGGTCGGGTGGACCGGGACGAGGCCGCACTGTGGCACCGCGCCCTCGACGTCTTCGTGGTGCCGCGGCGTGACGTCCCGGTCTGCCGGGCGGTCACACCGCTGAAGCCGGTGGAGGCCATGGCGGCCGGCCGGCCGGTCGTGGTCAGCGACCTGCCGGCCCTGACGGAGATCGTCACCGAGCCCGGGACCGGCGTGGCGGTGCCCGCCGGCAACGTCGACGCGCTCGCCGCCGCGCTGGCCAGCCTCGCCGGGGACCCCGAGGCTCGGGGCAAGTACGGTGAGGCGGGCCGCCGGTTCGCCGCCACACGCACCTGGCGTGGCAACGGGGAGCTGTACCGGCGGATCTACCGGAGTCTGGGGGCCGGGTCGTGAGCACGGAGGACACGCAGACCGCGATGGCGAACGCACGGTTCGTGGAGCAGATCCACGGCGACGAGCACCACGAGGTGGTGGGCGCCTGGGCGCTCCGCCCGGTGGGCGGTCGACCATCCCTCAACGACTACGTCCGTGAGCTGCACCGCCGTCGGCACTTCGTCTGGGCGGACGCACGTGCTCGCGCGTTCTCGGGCGAGTCGGGCACGCTGCTGGGGAATGCCTGGCTCGTCGTGAAGCCACTGCTCGACGGGCTGACCTACTACCTCATCTTCGGCCTGCTGCTCCAGGTGTCACGTGGCATCGACAACTACGTCGGGTACCTGCTCGTGGGGGTCTTCCTCTTCAGCTACACCTCGCGGTCCCTCACCGGTGGCGCGTCGGCGCTGGTCAACGGCAGGAACATGATCCGTGGGTTCAGCTTCCCGCGCGCGACCCTGCCGATATCGGTCGTGATCCGTGAGGCCGTGGGCATGGTGCCGGTCGTGACGACGATGGTGGCGCTGATCCTGCTCATCCCCCCGCATGCGGAGGTGACCTGGCGGTGGGCACTCTTCCCCGCGGTGTTCGCCCTCCAGACCGTCTTCAACACGGGGTTGGCGCTCATCGCCGCCCGCCTGACCGTCCATGTCCCCGACCTGCGCAACGTCCTGAGCTTCGTCACCCGGCTGTGGTTGTACGGCTCGGCCGTGATGTTCTCCTTCGACCGCTTCGTCACCGATGAGCGCCTGCTCACCGCGCTCGAGCTCAACCCGGCGTTCCTCGTCCTGGACATCAGCCGGGACCTCCTTCTCTACGGCGCGGACCCAGCGGCGAGGTCGTGGCTCACCCTGAGCGCCTGGGCCCTGGCCACCTTCGTCGTGGGACTCGTCTTCTTCTGGCGGGCCGAGGACCGGTACGGCCATGACTGAGCACTCCACAGCCGCCGCGGTGCGAGAGATGACCCCCAGTGATGAGCCCAAGACGGGCATCGAGGTTCCCACCGGCGCCGCGACCGTCGCCGTGGCCGATGTCCACGTGCGTTACCGGACGCCTTCGACAGAACGTGCCGCAGCGGCCGCCGGTTCGCCGCTGCTGCGCGCCGCCAACCGGGCTCTCGGCCGGTCACCGCACGTGCTCGTCCGCGCCCTGAGCGGCATCTCCTTCGTCGCGCGGGCCGGCGAGTCGATCGGCATCATCGGTCGCAACGGCTCCGGGAAGAGCACGCTCCTGCGCGTCATCGCCGGACTCGAGACGCCCGCCCGAGGCTCGGTCCTGGCCGAGTCCACCCCGGTCCTCCTTGGCGTCAATGCGGCGCTCCTACCCCACCTCTCGGGTGAACGGAACGTCGTCCTTGGCCTCCTGGCCATGGGAAAAACGCCTGCGGAGGCCGAGCAGCTCACTCCGGAGATCGTGGAACTCGCAGGGATCGGACGCGCCATCTACCTTCCGATGCGCACCTACTCCTCAGGAATGGCGTCACGACTGCGCTTCGCGATCGCTGCCGCGGCCGAGCCGAACATCCTCCTCATCGACGAGGCGCTGGCCACCGGCGACGCCGCCTTCAAGGAGCGCAGCGAGCTGAAGATGGCCGAGCTCAGGGCTCGGGCCGGCACCGTGTTCCTCGTCTCGCACGCCGCCCAGACGGTCGAGGAGATGTGCACCCGAGCCATCTGGCTCGACAAGGGCCGCGTGATCCTCGACGGACCGGCGTACGAGACCGCCCAGCAGTACCGCTGGTGGTCCTGGAACGTCGCCAAGGGCGAGACCGACAAGGCCGAAGGCCTTCTTCAGTCTGCCCTCGCCCAACGGAAGGAGACGGTCGTAGAACTAACCGAACCAGACCCTCCGGGGACCGTGCCCCGTCATGCCCGAAGGACGCCATGACCTCGCTCTACGCGTGTTGCGTCAGCCCCAAACCGACAGCAACAGAGCAAGACAACAACCGGGAAGGAGACGAATGTGACGACGGGAAGCCACAGCATCACCCTCGCCGATCTGGCGGAGGGCGGTCTCAACGCGCCCGTCCGGAAAGTAGATCGACTAGACGATTTCTCACCCGCTACCACCATGGGCGCGTCTCGGTACAGCCATTCCCTCGGGCGTGACTGCACACTCGACGCGCTGCTCGTGAACAATGCCTCAGATATTCTCGTTGTCTCATTCCATGGCGCACTCGACCGGCGACGCTTTACGTTGCCGCGCTTCGAGCGACTCAACTCCCTCAAGGACCAGGAGGTCAGCAGCCTCTACTTCGCCGATCCTGCGCTCCATTTGGATCCAACGCTGGAGCTCGCTTGGTTCACCGGATGGCACAGCGTCGATCTCACACCGATTCTCGCCCAGTGGGTCCTGACCGCCGCACGCGCCGTCGACGCGAGCCGGATCATTCTCACAGGGTCATCGGGAGGCGGCTTCGCCGCCCTGCAGGTAAGCAGCCTGATTCCCCACAGCTTGGCTATTCCATTCAACCCGCAGACCGCCATCTCCGCCTATTTTGCGAACGGCTTCATGCGAGGCCCTCAGCGAAAGTACGTCACCGTCGTCATGCCGGAACTCGCACCTGACGGATTCGATCGGCTTGAACCGAACCTCGACTGGGCTTCCCCTCTCGGCGAACGCCTCTCCGCCGTCCAGCGATACGCTCGCAAGCAGATGAATTACGTGCTCTATGCGACCAACCCGAACGATTTTCACCACCGTGACCACTTCCTTCCGCTAGCGGAGGCAGCGGCCCGCGGAAGGAACGTGCAGAATCTGCGGGTCCACGAGTACGACGGGCCTGCAGGCCACACTCCGCCAACGCCCGAGGTCTTCACTTCCGTGCTTGGCAACGGCATCGAATGGGTTCGCGGAATCGGTGACGTCGGCGCCTCGTGAGGCCGTGAGGACTCAACTTTCGAGACCCAAGGCCTCGATCAGCAGTGAGTCGATGCGCGTCTGTCGGAGCGATCCATAGACACGCGCTCTTCCCTCCTTCTGCACCTCCGCGTATCGGACGGGGTCGAGTAAGGCAGCGACCGAGGAGCGAACGGGACTCGGTTGATAGCCACCGATGGCGTAGTCGCCGAAGTTGCTCAGCATCCCCGCTTCGAGGTCATGGCCGTGCTGGAGTCCTACCATTTCGCGCGCACCCGCAGCGACGCATGGGGTGCCAACAGCAAGGCTCTGCATCGCGCCCCGTCCAGCACCAACTGATAGCACGGCGCGGCTCATGATCTCCGGGACATCGTGCGAATCGATCCAACCTCGGAAAGTGACCTGCACGTTAGTGCCGGCGACCGCCTCGGCCATTCGGTCCTCAGCGAAACCTCGATCGGGACCGTCGCCGTAGATCGAGACCCCCCATCGCACATCCGGACGCGTCGACTCGAGCGCGGGCGCGATTTCTTGCAGGATCTCGAACTGGCGACGCTTGTCGTGGGCCAGCCTCGAGGCAAGGACCACGTCGCCTCGCCCTGCTCGCAGCTTCTCGTCGAGGGAGTGCTGGTCAAACGTAAAGCAGACTTCTGGCACGCCGTTGGGAACCACCCATACCTTCTCTTCTGAGATCTTGCAGTACTGGACGAGAAAATGCGCGAGCGACTCAGCGGTGACGAGGATTCGCTCGGCACGGCGCTCCCAAAGGAACGCTTGATCGTGGGCATATCCGTGGAACATCACGACGAGAGGCGCCCCTAACCTCTCCGCCACATGGAGGCCGAACTCGCGTGACTTGAACGGTTGGGCGAAGACGAGGTCATGGCGACGCCGACGAGCGAGATCATTGGCAACCTCGCGCCAGTCCTCCCAGTCGACTACGACCACCTCGGCACCGATCTGGCGACCGACCTCAGCGATCTTTCCCTCGCGCACCACAAGCGTCACGGGATGGTCTCGGGCGATAAGGGCCTGAGCAGCGTGGATGACGTTCTCATGGAGACCGCCCCAGTCCGCCACGGTGAAGGCGGGCAACAATACTCGCGCCTTCCGCTTGAGCCACCTCACCCCGTCACCACCACGCCCAGCCCTACAGCGCCAACGAGCGCGGAGAGCCTGGTCAGTTCTGATGTCCCGACACGACACGAGAGCTGCACAGAGCCTGCCCCGAGGTCAGCAGCGAGCAGCATCGCGACAGCCGTCTCGGCATGCAGTGCCGAGAGTGGCGACCCGGCGCCGACGAGATCGGTGTTCGTGGCAACCCAGAGCGCGTCGCGCGAGAGCACCGATCCGGTGAAAAGGTCCATCCTCAGAAGATGGATAGCGAAGACGTCGCGTCGTTCGTCAGTCCTCACTGTGTCCCTCAGAGGGTCAACCACAGACACCGCACGCAAAGAGCGCTCCCCGAATACCGGATCGTCGCTCCCGCCTCGTACGTGGATCGGACGAATCGACCGCGGACGGAGGAACTGCTGGATGGCCGCGGACACGCGCTCAGACATGCCCGACGGCGGCCCGAAAACCTCTCCGATGTACTGGCCGAACGCCAGAGCGCTTGCCACAGCAAGGTAGTCCCTAGGCCGCGTCCGAGGTTCGTGGTCCAGATAGAGTGAGGTGACCGGCGGGGTGGCGTCACCAGTGTCGAGGCGCGCAACCTCCAAGCCGCTCCGACCGTCGTCGAGGGTGACCCACTCAAATCGCATCAACGGCCGCCTTCTCCTCCAGCAGCGAGAGATCCTGCAGCAATGGGTCGAGCACCAGCTGCTCCGTTCCCACAAGCGCGACACTCGATCCGTCGGGTTCTTGGCGCAGCCGTGCAAAGGCACGCAGGGCGGTCCGGCGATCACTGAACCCAATGAGGGTGACGTCCAGACGGTCCTCCGAACTGGCGCTCACGTGGACTCGCCGGAAAACGCTGTGCGAGTACTCTCCAGCAACGGCACTCAGGAGCGTCGAGTGTCTGTCCGGCGCCATGACGAGCGCTTCCAGAGAACCTGTTCCATCCCTGAGAGATCGCGCGACCAGACGAGCCGCGACCCTCATGAGCGCCTGCCTCAAACGGTCTTGCGGAAACGGCACGCCTTCGACTGGCCTCAGTCGCGCCTCTACCTCGAAGGTGATTCCAGCAGTTCGCAGGCGAGCAAGATCCGCAAGCGTCACGTCATCCACTTCGGCCGATTCCTCGATCTCCCGGCCATCGAGTGACCGCTCGAGGATGACCACTCCAGTGTCGCTCACCTTATTGACAGCGATCACCTTGTTGAGCGCCCCACCACGCAAGAGAACGCGCCGTTCTACCAGATGATCGGGGAGGTAAGCCGCGAAGTGACGCTGGGGTTCCGATCTGCCGGGAATGGTCGGCCATCGGGTCTCGGACTGCCGGCTTCGGACCTTGTCCGCAGAAGCCACCGAGGTCCCCGACTCGAGCATGAGCCGACTGAGCCTTGCCCCGGCGTCCTGACTCGTTCGGTCGACGACGCTTACCTGACCTGGGTGCATCCTTCGGAGGAACATGACGCATCCTGCATGCCGCCAGCGCACGCCCATGCGCATTAGTCTTAGGGCAAGATTGTGATCGACCGCACTGGTCATCCGTTCGTCGTAGCGAAACCGCCGGAGCAGCTCTGTCTCGATCAGCCATGTCGCATGACCCGGGCTCTGACCGTTGTGAAGTGAGACCGGCATCCCGAACTCCTCGCGCGTGACGTGGGTGATCATCTCTGCTGACTCATTGTCGAAGTTGACCCAGGCGCCGTACGTTGCGCGATCCTGCTCCTGGAGCGCCCCGAGGCCCTTCTCGAGTCGCCAGGGAAGCATGATGTCGTCATCGTCGTGGACCGCCGTGTAGAACCCGCGGGACTCGTCGGCGCCACGATTTCGCGCACCGGCGATACCCGCCTGTTCTTGGCGGATATACCGAACGCGGGGGTCGGTCCCGGCCACGGACGCGACGACGTCCGGAGTTTCATCGTCCGACCCATCGTCGATGACTAACAGCTCAAAGTTGTAGAAGGTCTGTGCCAAGACGGAGGAAATGCTGTCCCGTAGAAACGCCGCTCGGTTTCTCGTGGCGATCACCACCGACACCAGCGGGGAATTTTGGTCGCTCGACGACCATACGGGCAGGTTCCGGACAATGGAGGGATCTGCCCTCACAGACTCTTCGATCAGGGCCACCTCGGCGCGCCCCAACCGGACCGTGTTATCGACCGCGACACACGCAGTTGACAGATCCTCCCGCCACTGCACCGAGCACCCGACGCGACGCAACCGCTCGGCAAGGTCAATACATGGCCTCGTGCGTGCCCTGGCCGTCTCGTCGAAGCCCTGGATCCGGAGGAATGCCGCGCGGTCAAAGATGACGGCCGTACCCGCAGTCCAGCGATCCCTCGCAATTGGAGTCAGCAAAGAGCGGCCCCAACCGCCACTAGGCTCGGTCCCGTAGGACAAGAGGGTGACACTCTCTGTCCGGACAGTGCTCCGGACGCCATCTCGTAGGTCACCCAGGCTAACCGTGGCGGGCTCCTCAAGCACCACCACCACCGGCGATTGCGAGACGACGACAGCGGCGTTCAGGGCTGCACTGAAACTCACGCTCTCTGCTACCGAAAGGAGTGTCGCGTTGGGTACCGGGACCTGTACCAGCGGACTGGCACCGATGGTTGCCACCAGCCAGACGTCGTCCGCTCCGCGAACCACCTCCAGCAGACCCATCAAGACGCTCTCGGGCCACTCCCGTACATCGGCAACGATCGTCCACCCGGATGCCTCGATCATTTCGCACTCCCAAGCATGTCGGCTGTGAGCATCATTGATCCGCCCCTTCCGGTCGGTGCGTCCTCTCTGACCGTGTCAAACCGCAGCGCCACGGTCCCGAAGGTCTTGTCGGCCGCTGAGACGGTCGCGCTTCTCCAGCCCTGGACCGTTAGCACGAGCCGGGATGCCGGTACGGTGTAAAGGCCGCGCATGCCTAGTCGGACCGTCTGCCCGTTCGTCGCTGCGGGCATGTAAACGTACGGAAGACCCAGCCTTTTCGAGATCGGCCACGGTGCGCCAGTCGGCACTAGCCGCTCACCGTTTGCGTCCCAACCATGCACCGTGATCACGAAGTCCTTCTCGAACTGCACGTCGCGTCGCAGACGCACGAACACCTCGGATACGAAGAGCGGAAGCGGGGTAACCACCTCGTACGATTGCGCGCGTGACCGGCGGATCACTGCTCTAAACCTCGCGGCTCCAGGAGCTCTCCTGAGCGCCCGGGCCAGGGCCTTCACCCGCGTGTCCGCTCTGCGTAGAAAACGGATCGCTGGAGCACCGAACTGCTGCCGAACGCTTCCAGCATGGGCTCGAACGCAGTGTGGGGCACCAGCACAGCAAGCACGTCGGCGTCGTCGGCGACCGCAAGCGTTGTACTGAGTTCGACCCGACTGTGTCCGGCGAGACTCTCCGGCATCTTGGTTACGTGGGGGTCGGTAACGACAACGCTCGAGACAAGGTCGTTCGCGGCCAGACGTTCAACCACCTCGACAGCCGGAGACTGCCGCAGGTCGTCGACGTCCTTCTTGTAGGTAAGCCCTAGGACCTGGATCTTCCCCGGCCGCGGTCCGAGAAGTCCAACGATCCTCTCTGCCACCCATTTCGGTTTGCGGTCATTCACGCCTCTCGCCGCCCGAATGAGCGGTGTGAGTTCTGGCGCCGCCTCGGCGATGAACCAGGGGTCGACCGCTATGCAGTGACCACCGACGCCGGCACCTGGTGACAGGATGGATACGCGGGGGTGGCGATTCGCGAGACGGATTAGTTCCCACACATTCACCCCGAGCTGCTCCGCAACCACCGACATCTCGTTGGCAAAGGCGATATTGACGTCCCGGTACGCGTTCTCCGTCAACTTCACCATCTCGGCGGTGCGGGCTGTGGTCAGGTGGAACTCGCCGCGCGAGAAGTGCTCGTACAGCCACTTCGCACGCTCAGCGGCGTCCTCGCTGAGCCCGCCGATCACCCGGTCGTTCTCAACGAGCTCGACCATGATCCTGCCGGGCAGCACCCGCTCCGGGGCATGTACGAAGTCGACCACACCAAGGCCGTCGGAGGGCAGGTCCGGCCGCGCGCGGGCGACCCGCTCCGCGATCCGCTCGGTGGTGCCCGGCGGTGAGGTCGACTCGAGGATGACCAGCTCTCCTCCCGTCAGCCGCTGGGCGACCGCGTCGACCGCCGCGTCGACGAAGGAAAGGTCCGCCTTCCGGTCCGCGGTGAACGGGGTCGGCACGGCGATGATGTGAACCGACGCCTGGGGCACCTGGGTCTGGGCGATCAGATTCCCTGCGTCGACTGCGCGCGTCAGGTACTCGGCGAGCTCGGGCTCCACGAACGGAAGGTCTCCGCGGTTGACCGCGGCAACTCGCCCGTCGTCGGTGTCGACACCGACGACGCGAACCCCGTGCGTGGCCAGTAGGGCGGCGGTCGGGAGACCGATGTACCCCAACCCGATCACCGCGACGACAGATTCCGACTGATCCACTGCTACCCCTAGACCATGACGTGCGAGAGGTTCTCGCCGTAGTACTTGACGTCCGCATTGGCGAGGATCTCGAGCTCGTTCGCCTGCCACGTGTGCTGGTGGCCGGTGCCATCGCCATTGCGGACCTGGATGAAGTTGAACCTGTCCGCCGAGTAGACGGAAGCGCCGGAGGCCACCACCGAGCGCAGGAAGCCGGTGTCCTCACCGCGCCCGACCGCCGGGAAGGGATGGTCGAGGACGAGCTCCCGGCGCGCCACGATGGTGGGACCGGCCACGAAGTCGGTGAAGCGGTGCTCGCGCTCCGGGGAGCGCAGCACGGTGACGTCGCGGCTCCCCAGGTACATGAAGTGCGCCTGCTTGCCCACGACGTCGCCGCCCGAGTAGTCGAGGGCGTGGACCTGGTCGGCGAGGTAGTGCGCGCCGTACCGGTCGTCGTCGTCCATCTTCGCGACCACATCACCGCCCGCGGCGCGGGCAAGGGTGTTCAGGCACTCCCCCAGCGGCACCGCCGTGGGGGCCGTGAGGACCTCCACCCCTGCGAGCCCCGACTCGGCCGCCCGGGCGCGGAGGTCCGCGACGTCCGGCTCGAAGCCGTGCGCGAGGAGCACCAGCTCGACGTCCACCCCGACCTGCCCCGCTACGGACGCCAGGACGTGGGCGAGCTGACCGGGCCGGTTGGTGGCCACCAGCGCCGAGACGCTCGGGGCACGCAGGGGTGAGTCGAGGCCCGCCTGGGCAAGGACCTGGCCGACCCGATGCGTGTAGGTGTGCTCCTGCCAGATCCGACGCTGGGCGAGGTGCACCGTCCGGTCCCGCAGCTCGGGGCTGCGCACCAGCGCCCGGAGGGTGAGCCGTGCCTGCTCGGGTGTCGCCACCTGAGCCACCATCTCGGGGGTGAAGAAGTGCTCGATCGCGGGACTCGGGGCCGAGACGACCGGCGTGCCGCTCGCGGTGATCTCAAAGATCCGGCGGGCGCACATGCTCGGCGAGGTGACGACGGAGTTGACGTTGAGGAACACCTTGTACGCCCGGTAGGCCGACAGCATCCGGTCGTACGGCAGTGAGCCGACCACGCGCCGGTCGAGCGGGGCGGGGAACTGGTAGCGCTCGTCGCCGCCGAGGTAGCGGGAGAAGATCTCCAACCCGGTCCCCGAGGTCGGCACCGTGTCCGCCGCGCCCAGCAGCAGGTCCATCTGCGCGCGCCGTTCGGGGTACCTGTGCGCGAAGTACATGCCCGCGAAGGCGATGTCGCGCGCCTGGTGCCCCCGCGCCGGCCGGACGGGGTTGTGCACGGACTGCTGAGCCGCGAAGGGCAGCACCCCGACCCGGTCGTGGCCGAGGTCGCGGCGGTAGGCCGGCACCCGGTCGACGTCGGTGGTGAGGACATGGTCGAACAGGCGCGCGGTGTCGAGGAAGTCCGCGTAGTGGACGGGGTCCTCCTTGTTCCAGAAGACCGTCGGCACCCCCCGCTCCCGGCACCAGGCCACGAGCTCGACCAGCGGCGGGCGCGGCGCCGAGGAACCGGTGAGGTGGTACTGCCAGGCGTCGTGGTTGCCGTGCCAGGCCGACTCCACGAACAGCAGGTCGACGGCGCCCGGCTCGAGGCGACGCCGCCAGTCCATCGGGGTGACCACCACCTGCTCCCACTCGTGGCCCAGCGCCAGGAGAGAGAAGTCGTCGAGGATGACCGCGACCCGCAGCGGGCGTCGCGGGGCCCGCTGCGGCAGCGGCCAGGGCTCGAACGTGAGCCGGCCGGCGTCGTCGCGCAGCTCGCCGTCGAGGGCAGGGGTCCGCACCGTCGTCCGGGTGCGGCGGAGGTGCGTGCGCAGCTGCCCGACCCCGCCGGTGCGCAGGTGCCACAGCGCCCGCCGGACGTCGCGGACCGGCATCAGGCGGGGTCCTCGTCGAGCACGGTGACGCTGCCGGGGTAGAGGGTGAGGTAGCCGTCCACGGAGTCCTCGACGAACGCGCGCGACAGCTCCGCCAGCCGGTCCTCGGCCAGGACGACGATCGACTGCCCGTCGGGGCTGACCCCGGTGCCGTCGTGCGGGACGGTGAGGTAGGCGACGTCCGGCGGGCGGATGTCCCCCATCGACAGCGCGAGCCCGCGCATCTCCTCGATCGAGAAGCCCTCGTCGACGGCGATCGTGCGACCGACCGTCTCGAGGAACCGCGTCAGGCCGACGGGGTCGGTGAGGAGGTTCTCCCGGTATGCGGCCTGCATGATCGCGCGGATCCAGTTCTGCTGGCGCTGCACCCGCCCGAGGTCCCCGCCCGGCACGCCTTGGCGCTGGCGGGCGTAGGCCAGGGCCTCCTCGCCGGTGAGGAGGTGCTCGCCCGGCGGCAGGGTGATCTCCTTGAACTGCCCGTCCTCGTCCTTCTCGTACAGCAAGGTGTCCATGCCCTCGGGCAGAGTGATGTCGACCCCGCCGAGCTCGTCGGTCATCGTCGCGAAGGACTCGAAGTCGGCGACGGCGACGTGGTCCAGCCGGATCCCGGTGAGCTGCTCGACCGTGGCGACGGCGAGCGACGGCCCGCCCAGCCCGAAGGCCGCGTTGATCTTGCGCATCCCGTGCCCGGGCACCTCCACCCAGGAGTCGCGCGGGATGGACATGAGGTAGGCGTGCTGCCGGTCACCGGAGACCTGGGCGACCATGATCGCGTCGGTGAGGCCGGCGCCGTTCTCCCACTGCGAGGGGTCGCCGGCGCTGCTCCTTGAGTCGGAGCCGAGCAGGAGGATGTTCACCGGGTCGCCGTCGCCCTGGAGGTCCTCGGGCACGGCGGGCCGCGAGTTCAGGCCGGCGAACGGGTCCGCGAACCGCTCGATCCCGGCGTCGATCCGTTCCTGCGCCGACCGCACGACGACGAACGCGCCGGCCGAGAGGATGAGGAGCAGGCCCATCGCGACGACGAGCGCGGCGCGCGCCTTGCGTCCCCCGGTCGGCCCGTGGCCACCACGGCCGTGCCGCCGGCGACCACCCGCCGGCCCGGGCGCGTCATCGTGCCCGGCGGGCTGGTTCGGTAACACCTGGACGAGCTCCTGACCTCGATATCGCACACGTGCACTCGGACCGCCACCGACCGTGCGACCTGGGACGACACCCCGGCCGAGATATCGGAGGCTCTCGCATCCTATCGGCGCTCCCCCGGGACCGGGGACATTTCGGCCGAGCTCCTCAAGGAATCTCCGAGCCGTCGTGGCAGACTGGGCGGCCGTCCCGGGCGCCCGCCCGGCGACCCGGCCCCCGAGGTGTCCATGAGCCCGAGCACGACCCGACTGCTGGTCTACGGCAGCTGCGTCTCGCGGGACATGGTGCCCTTCCTCGGACCGGGCTGGACCCTGCTGCGCTACGTCGCCCGGCAGTCGCTCATCAGCGCCATGTCCGCCCCCATCACCCCGCCCGCCGAGCCTGTGCTGGACTCGGCGTTCCAGCGCAGGATGGTGACCGAGGACCTGACCTCCGCCGCACCCAGGCTGCTGCGCGCCCACGCCGAGGAGATCGACGTCCTCGTCCTCGACCTCGTCGACGAGCGGCTCGGGGTGGTGGCACTGCCCGGCGGCGGCTACGTCACCCGGTCCCAGGAGCTGCTCGGCTCCGGGCTGCTCGAGCACGTCGGCGGCCGCGAGGTCGCGTTCGGCACGGACGAGCACTTCGCGCTATGGCGCGACGCTGCGGGCCCGTTCGTCGGCCTCCTCGAGGAGACGTCGCTCGCGGCGCGCACCGTCGTCGTCGAGGGCACGTTCGCCGCCCGTACGGACGACGGCGGCTCGGCCAACCGGTGGCGCAACGAGCCGGCGGAGTCGTGGAACGCCCGGTACGAGCGCTACCACGCCGTTCTGCGCGCTGCGGGCCTGCGCACCCACACGGTGGGCGCCGACGCCGTCTCCTCGACCGCGCACCGGTGGGGGCCCGCGGCCTACCACTATGCCGACGGCGCCTACGTGGCCATGGCCCGGACGGTCCGCGGCTCAGTGGCGCCGCGGCTGGCGGCGGACGAGAAAGGCGGCGATGCCGGTCGTGATGGGGATCGCCAGGACGAGACCGATCGAGGACACGAGCGTGCGGACGACCTCCTCGGCGATGTCCCCCGACATCACCGTGTCGAGCGGCGCCCGGTCCCACAGGCTGGCGACGATGAGCAGGGGCAGGGCGGTGCCGACGTAGGCGAAGGCCAGGGTGTAGACCGTCGAGGCGATGTGGTCGCGCCCGATCCGCATTCCGCGCCCGAAGAGCCGTCGGCGTGACGCCCGGGGGTCGGCGGCGTGCAGCTCCCACACGGCCGAGGCCTGCGTGATGGTGACGTCGTTGAGCGCGCCCAGACCGGCGATGACGATGCCGGCGAGCACCAGGTCGCTCAGCCGCACGCCGGGGAAGGACTCCTGGATGATCGGGATCCCGTCACCCGAACCGGTGAGCTCGGCCGCCCGGGTGCCCCAGGCGGCCAGCGCGATCGTGATGGCGAGACCGGCGAAGGTCCCGAGCAGCGCCGTCGTCGTGCGGATGGAGATGCCGTGGGCGAGGTAGACCGCGAGGAACATCATCGCCGAGGAGCCCACGAGCGCGACGAGGAAGGGCGACTGCCCCACCATGATCGCGGGCAGCACGAAGTACACGGTGACCGCCAGGGAACCCACCAGGCCCACGACGGCGGCCAGGCCCCGCCCCCGGGCCACCACGGCCACGGAGAGCAGGTAGGCCAGGGCCAGCCAGAGCACCGGCGAACGGCGGTCGAAGTCCCAGAAGGAGTACTCCCCGCCCTCGGGACCGGGCGAGGCCACCTTGACCCGGTCCCCCACGTCCGCCTCGGCCGCCAGCGCGGGCGGCAGCTGGACCGGCACCTGGTCACCCTCGTCGGCGCCGCTCGTCAGCTCCACGACGACGGTCTGCCCCGACGGCGTCGCCGCCCGCTCGACGACGCCGGTCTCGATCGTGACGCCCTCCACCGTCAGCTGCATCGACCCGACCGGGGTCTCCCCGCGGGGCCACAGCACCACCAGGCCCACGATCGTGGCGAGAAGCAGCGGGAGCACGAACGCGGCCAGCACCGTGCGCACCCGACGGGCCTCCCCCGTCTCGAGCCGGACCTCACCGTGACCGTGCGCCATGGTTCCCCTCCTCCTGGCCGAGGTACGACGGGGCGACCACCACGGGCAGGGTGACGGTGAACCGTGCACCCGCGCCCGACCCGTCGCTCGCGGCCCCGACCGTACCGCCGTGGGCCTCGACGATCGCCCGGACGATCGCCAGCCCCACCCCCGAACCGCCGCGGGTGCGATCACGCGCCGAGTCGACCCGGTAGAACCGCTCGAACAGGTGCGGGAGGTGCTCGGCGCTCACGCCCTGACCGTCGTCGGCGACGGTCAGGGCCACGCCCGTGCCGCTCCGACGGGCCTCGAGGGTGACGTGACCGCCGGCCGGGGTGTGCCGCAGGGCGTTGTCGAGGAGGTTGGTCAGGACCTGCCCGAGCCGGTCGGCGTCGGCGTCGAGCACCACGGAGCGCACGTCGGGGGCCACCCGGACGGCGAGGTCGACGCCGAGCTCAGCGAACCGGGCCGCGGCCTGCGCGTGCGCGGCGTCCACGACCGCGCCCACGCCCACCGGCGCGCGGCGCATGGCCAGGCGCCCCTCCTCCGCGGTCGTCACCAGGGCGACGTCCTCGGCGAGGCGGGCCAGCCGGACCACCTGACCCCGCAGCATCGCGACCGTCGCGGCGTCCGCGGGCTGGACGCCGTCGGCGATCGCCTCGAGGTAGGCCTCGAGGGTGGCGACCGGCGTACGCATCTCGTGCGCGAGGTCACCGAGCATGCGGCGGCGACCGGACTCCACCGAGCCGAGGTCCGCCGCCATGGTGTTGAACGCGAGGCGGAGGTCGTCGAACTCCTGGCCCATGCCCACCGCCGGCACGCGCGCCGAGTGGTCGCCGGCCGCGACCTGGCGCGCGGCCGCCGTCGCGAGGGCGAGGGACCTCGCCGCGCGGCGGGCGAGGAAGGCGCTGACCACGGCAGCGGCGAGGACCCCGGCCATCAGGCCGAGCGCGAGGGAGAGGCCGGCGGCGTCGGCGTAGGCGCGCTCGGCGTGGAGGACGGCGGCCGGGTCGACGACGCCGCTGACCGCCAGGTGGTCGCGGAAGACCGAGGGGCCGACGAGGGCCGTGACGGCCCACGCCGTCGCCGCCGCGACGAGCAGGGCGGCGACCGTGGCCGCCAGCAGCCGCGGCGCGAGGCCCCAGGACGCGGTCCTCCTCATGTCCCCGGCCCCATCCGGTAGCCCACCCCGCGGACGGTGCGCACGAACACCGGGGCGGCGGGGTCGTCGCCGAGCTTGCGGCGCAGGTGCCCGATGTGGACGTCGACGAGGTGCTCGTCGCCCACCCAGCCGTGCCCCCACACCTCCTCGATGAGGCGACGGCGTGAGAAGACCATCGCCGGTCGCGCGGCGAGGGCGGCGAGGACGTCGAACTCGGTGCGGGTCAGCTCCACGGGTGCGTCGTCGACGTTGACCTCGCGGCCGGGGACGTCGAGTCTCAGCCGTCCGATCCGCACAGACGCGGCGGACTCGGGCTGCGTGGCACGCGGCCGGCGCAGCATGGCCCGCACCCGCGCGAGGAGCTCACGGGGGCTGAACGGCTTGGTGACGTAGTCGTCGGCACCGACGGAGAGTCCGACGAGCTTGTCGACCTCCTCCGCCCGCGCGGTGAGCATGACGATGTAGCAGTCGGAGAACGCGCGGACCGCCCGGCACACCTCGATCCCGTCCATCCCGGGCAGGCCGAGGTCGAGGACGACGACCGCCGGCTGCCAGGTCCGGACGTGCTCGACGGCGCTCGCGCCGTCCCCGACGACGGCGACGTCGAACCCGTCGCGCTCGAAGTACCCGGCGACGAGGCGGGCGAGCGCGTCCTCGTCGTCGACGACGAGGACGCGCTGCGGGGTGTCCGTGGCTCTCACCCTGACATTGTGCGTGGTCCGCGGCACGAGGCCCGCCACGGGTGCGTACCCGGCGGAACGTTGACCGGACCTTCAGGATCGGGTGCATGGCCTGAAAGGCCGTGCGCGCCCGCCGACAGCGTGAGCGGCGGCCCCAGCCTCGTCCACCGGCGGACTTGGTCACACCTTCCCGGCCCGCCGCGTCCTGGCGCGGTGACGGGGCGCCGCCGTGGAGCGTCGTCGCGCTCCTTGGGGCTCAGGAGATGACGTCCCAGGTCTGCCCGCTGTCGTCGCTGCGGAGCACCACCGCGTCGACGGCAGCGAGGAGGGTGTCCGCGTCGAGGGCCAGGAACGCCTCGGGCGCGCCGCCGGGACTGCCCGCGACGTGCCACGTGCCGCCCTGGAGTGACCAGACCGTCCCGTCAAGACCCAGGCCGAACAGGGCCGACCCCGCGTGGTCGACGAGCAGCAGCGGCTCGGGCGGCTGGCGGTCGTGCGGCCCGAAGCTGGCGCCGCCGTCGTCCGAGACGATGAGGCCGTCGTCGGTGGTCGCCACGAGCCGGCCCTCGGCGGTGGGGTCGGCGTCGAGGTCACGCAGCCCCAGGACGGCCCCGCCGCTCCAGGTGGCGCCGCCGTCGTCGCTGCGCAGGACCGTGCCGGTGGTGGCGTCGAAGCCGTAGACGTCCTCGCCGGCGGCGGTGAGCGAGTGGAAGTCCACCTGCCCGCCGAGGGCGAGCTCGGTCCAGCCGAGCCCGCCGTCGGTGCTGGCGAGCAGGCCGAGGTTCGCGTTGCCGGGTTCGCCGGGACCCGGGTGGCCGCTGATGAGGAACGTGCCGGTGCCGGCCGCCGTGAGCGCCATGACGTCCTGGCGTCCCTCGCCGACGGCGTACGCGGCGCCGTCGAGGAGCACGAACAGCCCGTCGTGGGTCCCGGCGTAGACCCGGCCGTCCGCCTCGTTGAGGGCGAGGTCGTGCACGTGGCCGAGGTCCGCCGCGGTGGCCGGTGTCGAGGTGGCGAGCAGCCGTGCCGCGGTGGCGTCCGCGGCCGAGGCATCAGCCCGCCCCTCGGCAGCCCCCGCGTCGTCGGCACCCGCCTCGCGCGGCGCCTCCTCCACCCCGGCACCGGAGGCGTCGGACGTCACCGCCAGCTCGACGCTCGCGACGGACGTCTCCCTCGGGTCCCCGCCCGTCGCACAGGACGCGAGCAGGGCGGTCGCGAGCGCAGGGACGAGCACGCGGCCGAGCCGGCCCGGCGTGCGGTGGTCAGGCATGACGTCCTCAGGTGGGGGTCCACGGGGGCGGGCACCGCCCCGGCCCCGCCCTGTTCCGGGGCCGGCCCTTACGATGGCCGCGCGGACCGGGTCGGGTCAAGACGGTCAGCGCGTGCTGGGGGCCTTGTCGTCGACAGCCGTGACCGTGGGCACGGGTGTCGTGAAGAGTTCGTGAAGCCTGCCCCACGAGCCGACGAGCCCGTCCCACGCGGGCATACGCTCGACGTACGGACCGCGCTCGGTCGAGCGCCACGGAGCGGGGAGGGGACACCGATGATGTGGGACGGCTGGGGCATGGGCGGCTCGATGGGGTGGGGCTGGCTCTTCTGGCTGCTGCTCGTGGTCGGGATCGTCCTGCTCGTGGTCCTCGTGGTCAGGCTGCTCGGAGGCGGCGTCGACCGTGGCGTCGACCGTGGCGTCGACCGGGCCGCGCCACCGCTGGGCACCACAGCGCCGTCGGGTCGGCCGGGTCAGCCCTGGCGGCCGGGCGAGCCGGGCCCCTCGGGGCCGTCGGGTCCCGGTGGCTCCCGGGCGCGGGAGATCCTCGCCGAGCGCTACGCGCGGGGCGAGATCGACACGGCCGAGTACGAGGAACGGCTCCAGCGGCTGCAGGACTGATGCGCCCCCTCACCAGGCGGCAGGCCCTCGTGCTCGGCGCCGCGGGCGTGGGCAGCGTGGTCGTCGGCGGCATCGGCGCCGCGCAGACCCCGCTGCCCTGGTCCGCCGCGCCGCCGGACGCCCACGGTCCCGGCGGTCGCGCGGGAGGCGGCGTCACCCCCGACGCCGACGGTGCGACGCTCGTCGAGCCGACCGTGCTCACGAGCGAGGGCGGCGTCCTCGAGGTCGAGCTGGAGATGGCCGAGCGCGAGGTGAGGGTCGGCGACGTCACCGCCCGGCTCCTCACGTACAACGGCACGGTGCCGGGCCCGACGCTCCTCCTGCGTCCCGGCGACACCCTGCGGGTCCGCCTCGTCAACCGGCTCGACGACGTCACCAACCTCCACGTCCACGGCCTGCACGTCTCCCCGGAGGGCAACAGCGACAACCCCTTCCTCGCGATCGGGCCCGGGGAGAGCTTCGACTACGAGATCGTCCTGCCCGACGACCACCCCGCGGGCACGCTCTGGTACCACCCCCACCACCACGGGATGGTGGCGGACCAGATGTTCACCGGCCTCTACGGCGCCATCGTCGTCGAGGACGACCTGCCGGCCGGCCGGGTCCTCGTCGTCTCGGACATCTCCCTCACCGAGGACGGCGGGGTGCGGCAGGTGTCGCAGCCCGAGCGGATGATGGGCCGCGAGGGCGAGACCGTCCTCGTCAACGGCCAGGTCCGGCCGAGGATCACCGCCGCGCCGGGCGAGCGGCAGCGATGGCGGGTGGTCAACGCCTGCACCTCCCGCCACCTCCGGCTCGAGCTCGAGGGGCAGGAGGTGACGGTCCTCGGGGTCGACCTCGGCCGCGAGGCCGAGCCGACGCCGTTCGGCGACCTGCTCCTCGCCCCCGGCAACCGGGCGGACCTGCTCGTCACCGCCGCCGAGGGAGCGGCGACCCTGCGGGCCCTCCCCCACGAACGGGGCGGGATGATGGGGATGATGGGCGGGGCGACCGCCTCCTCGGAGCCGGTCACGCTCGCGACCCTCGAGGTGGCCGGGACGCCGGCCGAGCCACCGGAGGAGCTCCCGCCGGCCGGTGCGGTCCGCGACCTGCGCGACGTCGAGCCGGCCGCCCGCCGCACCCTGACGTTCACCATGGGCATGGGTGGCGGCCGCGGACCGGGCGGGATGACCTTCGGCTTCGACGGTCGCGGGTTCGACGCCGAGCGCACCGACCAGGACGTCGCGGCCGGCACCGTCGAGGAGTGGGTCATCGACAACCCCACCCCGATGGACCACCCCTTCCACCTGCACGTGTGGCCGATGCAGGTGGTGGAGGCGGCCGGTGCCACCGTCGGGCCCCCCACGTGGCGCGACGTCGTCACCGTCCCGGCGGGCTCACGCGTGGTGGTGCGGGTGCCGTTCGAGGACCTCACCGGCCGGACCGTCTACCACTGCCACATCCTCGACCACGAGGACGCCGGGATGATGGGCGTCGTCGACGTGCGAGCCTGACGGCGTCGCTCGGCACGCTGTGACGCCGGCGCCTTCGCGCCGTGCGGGACCGCACGTGGTGGCCGCGCGCGCCCGGGGGGGGCCGAAGGGCCGGCCACCCGTGGTGACCGGCCCTTGCCGAGGACGTCAGACCGTGCTCATCGACGCCACCCCGAGGACGACGAAGAGGATGAGCGCGATGACCCCGAGGATGCCGAGGATGGTGCCGACCCAACCTAGGACCTTGCCCGCCGTGGCGGGCTTGCCGAGGCGCTCGGCCTTGCCTGCCTGCCACAGGGCGAGCGGACCGAAGATGATCGGCATGAGGACGACCCCGAGGATCCCGAACACCAGGGACAGGGTGACCGCCTTGTCGGCGTCGACGCTCTGCTGCGAGTACTGCATGGGCGCGGCCGGGGCCATCGGCGCGCCGTGCTGCGAGCCGTAGCCCTGCTCGTAGGCGCCGGTCTGGCCGTAGCGCTGCCCACCGTACCCGTCCTGGTCGTAGGTGGGGGTCTGGCCGTACTGGCTGCCGTACTGCTGGCTGCCGTACTGCTGGCTGCCGGTCTGGTGGGTGCCGGCGGAGTCGGCGGAGGGCGCGCCGTAGGCGTCGGGGCTGTTCGAGCCCTGGCTGCTGTCGCGGGTCCAGTCGGACATGTGGTCTCCTCAGGGGAAGGGGTCGGGCGTGTGCCTGGCCTCAAGCGAACCACACGCGATGCCCGAGATGCCCCGCGAACGCGCCGCACGCGCCGGACGTCGCGGCCTGCGGCTCGCCCGGCTCACCGTCGGCTGAGGACGACGAGGACGACGAGGACGACGAGGACGACGTCGGACGACGGCGGGGGCCGGGCGACCCTGTGGTCCACCCGGCCCCCACGACGTCGGTCGGAAGAAGCCGGCTCAGTCGCGACGGGTGGCGTCGCGGACCTCCCCCACGAGCTCCTCGAGCACGTCCTCCAGGGCGACGACGCCGAGCAGCGCACCGCCCTCCTCCACCGCCGCGAGGTGTGCGCCCTCGCGCTGCATGACCCGCATGACGGTGCGCAGCGAGTCGTCCGAGCGCACCTGGGACAGCGCGCGCAGCCGGGCCGCCGCGACGGGGAGGTCCCGGTCCGCGGGGTCGGTGGTGAGCAGGTCCTTCACGTGGACGTACTCACGCATCGCGCCGTCGTCGGAGCGGATCGGGAAGCGCGAGAAGCCGGTCGTGGCGCTCAGCTCCTCCAGCTCGGCCACCGTCGACCTTCGGGTGGTGGTGACCAGCTCGGCCGAGGGGAGGAGGACCTGGGCGACGGTGCGCTCCTCGAAGCCGAGCGCGCCGACGAGGAGCTGGAGCTCCTCCTCGTCCAGGAAGCCCTCGCGGCCGGACTCCGCCACCAGGCCGGCCACCTCGTCGCGGGTGAAGGCGGTGGTCACCTCGTCCTGCGGGGCGACCCGCAGGATCCGCAGGACGATGTTCGCGGACTCGTTGAGGATCCACACGACCGGCCGGATGACCCAGACGATGCCGTAGAGGATGGGCCCGAGGACGAGCGCGGACCGGTCGGGACCGGCCAGGGCGATGTTCTTCGGGACCATCTCGCCGAGCACCATGTGGAAGAAGACCACGATCGCCAGGGCGATCGTGAACGCCACGGGGTCTACGAGCCCCTCGGGCACCCCGAGAGAGGCGAAGACCGGCTCGAGCAGGTGGGCCAGCGCGGGTTCGGCGATGGCACCGAGCCCCAGCGAGCTGACGGTGATGCCCAGCTGGGCTCCCGCCATCATGAGCGAGACCCGCTCCATGGCGCGCAGGGTCACGCGGGCCACGCGCGAGCCCTCCGCGGCCCGCGGCTCGATCTGGGTGCGCCGGGCGGAGATGAGCGCGAACTCGGCCCCGACGAAGAACGCGTTGGAGATCAGCAGCCCCAGGGCCACCAGAAGCGCGGTTCCGGTGCTCATCGGCGGGCCTCCTCGGCGTCGTGGTCGAGCGGCAGGAGGCGGACCCCGGCCACCCGGTGGTGGTCCATGCGCACCACGGTGGCGCGCACCTCGACGGTGCGGCGGCCGACGTGCTCGACGTCGGAGTGGTCCGAGCACTCCAGGACCACCTCGTCGCCGACCTCGGGCAGGCGCCCGAGGAGCTCGGTGACGAGCCCACCGACGGTGTCGGAGTCCTCGCCCTCGGGCAGCTCGAGCTCGATGAGGTCGCTGACCTCGTCGGGTCGCAGCAGGCCGGAGACGGTGAGGCTGCCGTCAGCGCCGCGGTGGTGGCGCCGCTCGCCGTCGTCCTGCTCGTCCTCGATCTCCCCCACGATCTCCTCCAGGAGGTCCTCGAGCGTGACGATGCCGGCGGTGCCGCCGTACTCGTCGACGACGACGGCCATCTGGAGGCCGGCCTCGCGCAGGGTCGCGAGGAGCGGGTCGAGCTCCATGGTCTCCGAGACGGCCTGCGGCTCGACCATGACCTCGCCGATGGGCCGCTCGCCCCGCTCGGCGACGGGCACCGAGAGGGCGTGCTTGAAGTGGACGAACCCGACGACGTGGTCGACGGTGTCGATGATCACGGGGAAGCGGCCGTGGCCGGTGGCGCTGGCCTGGGCGATGACCTCCGCGACCGGGTCCTCGGCGCGGAGGAAGTGCACCCGGGTGCGCGGGGTCATGACGTCCCCGGCGCTGTGGTGGCCGAACTCGATGGAGCGCATGACCAGCTCCGCCGTCGGCCGGTCGAGGGTGCCCTGGCGGTGCGAGCGGTCCACGAGGGAGGAGAGCTCCTGGGCCGTGCGGGCGGAGGCGAGCTCCTCCCGTGGCTCGATCCCCATGGCCCGCAGGACCATGTTCGCGGCACCGTTGAGGAACCGGATGACCGGCCCGGCGACGGTCGCGAAGATCTTCTGGGGCAGGGCGACGGCGCGGCCCACGCGCAGCGGCTCGGCGATGGCCCAGTTCTTGGGCACGAGCTCGCCGAAGATCATCTGCACGTACGTGACGACGACGAGCGCGAGGGTGAGCGACAGGCCGGTGATCGCGGCATCGGGCAGGCCGGTCAGGCCCAGCGGGCCGCGCAGCAGCGTGGCCAGGGACGGCTCGGCGAGCGCGCCGACGAGCAGCGAGGTCACGGTGATGCCGAGCTGGGCGCCGGAGAGCTGGGTGGAGAGGGTCTTGAGGCCGCCGAGGAGGGAGCGCGAGCGCTTGTCCCCGCCCTCGGCCTCGCGTTCGACCGTGGCACGGTCGACGGTGATGTAGGCGAACTCGACGGCGACGAAGATCGCGTTGGCGAGGATGAGGACGAGTGCGATCGCGAGGAGGAACCACTCGGTCATGCCCTCACCCGCCTGGTCGAAGGGGCGGGGCGTCGATGGTGGCCCGGACTGTCAGGCTCCGAGCTGTCCGCGGCCTCGGCCACGGGGATCCCACCGGCGCCCGGACGGGCGTCAGGATTCTGGTTCACCCCTCTACTGTACGGAACGCCGGCGCAGCGGCCTCCGCGCGGGGGCCGCGACGGCGTCGTCGCCGGGCCCGCCGTCGCCCATCTGGTCCGGACCGCGGTCCGGGTCGGTCGCCCGCCACTCCTTGAGGGCCGCCCAGGCGACGGCGGCGATCGGCACCGCGAGCAGCGCACCGATGATGCCGGAGACGATCGTCCCGGCGGTCAGGGCGAGCAGGATCGCCAGCGGGTGCAGCGCGAGGGCCTTGCCGATGACGACGGGGGCGAGGAGGTCACCCTCGAGCTGGTTCACGCCGATGACGACGGCGACGACGATGAGCGCCGTCACCGGGCCGTTGGCGACCAGGGCGATGAGTGCGGCGAGGGTGCCGGCCAGGGTGGCGCCGATGAGCGGGATGAAGGCGCCGAGGAACACGATGGTCGCCAGCGGCAGGGCCAGCGGGACCCCGAGGATGACCAGGGCGACGCCGATGACGACGGCGTCGACGAGCGCGACGACGGCGGTGCCACGCACGTACCCGCCGAGGACCGTCACGGAACGCTCGCCGATCCGCCAGACGCGCGGGCGGACGTCCTCGTCGAGCGGGCGCAGGAAGAACCCGAAGATGCCGCGGCCGTCCTTGAGGAGGAAGAAGAGGATGACGATGCCGAGCAGCGTCCCGGCCACGACCTCGATGGCGGCGGAGGCCCCGGCGATCGCCCCGCCCTGGACGGTGTCGGAGGTGAGGAACTCGGTGAGCTGCTCCCGGGCGGCGGTGATCTGCTCCTCGCTGATCCCGAGCGGGCCGGTGGCCAGGTAGTCCTGGAGCTGGTCGAGGCCGCTCTCGGCGCCCTCGACGAGCTGGTCGGACTCGTCTCGGATCTCCCGGCCCACGAGCCACAGGATGGTCCCGAGGCCACCGAGGCCGATGATGAGGGTGGCCCACGTGGCCAGGGCGTTGGGCCAGCCGTGGCGGCGCAGGAAGGCCACAGCCGGGCTCATGGCCGCGGCGAGGATCGTGACGATGAGGATCGGGATGACGAGGAGCTTGAGCTCGCGCAGCCCGATGACGAGGACGGTGGCGAGGCCGAGGACGAGCAGGACCTGCGCGGCCCGGATCGCGGCCCGGCCCAGGCTGTCCTCCCAGATGCCGCGCCGGCGGCGCCGCGATCCCTGGGTGATGGCGGCGGCCGCGCCGGAGGCGGCAGTCGGGGTTGCCGCACCGGCGGGACCGCCGGGCGCCCGGGGGGCCGGAGCGCCGGGCGCCCGGGGGGCGACACCGGGCGCGGACGATGTCGAGGTGGCCGGGCTCTTCGTGGCGCCGCCGCGGGAGCGCGGTCTGCGGATCTTCACCGCCCCAGGCTGGCACTCCCGCCGCCGCGCGGCACGTCAGGGGCGGCGGCCCGAGGAGCGCGGACCGCACACTGCGTCGCCGAACGATCGCCGCGTCACCCCACGATCCCGGCGCCGTCACCACGATCCGTCCGTCGCCCAACGATCCCCCCGTCACCCAACGATCCCCCCGTCACCCAACGAGAGCGGTGTGCGGGGATCGCTCGGCGACGGAGGGATCAGTCGCCGCCGAGCCTCCAGCTGTGCCGGTCGCCCAGCGGCGCCCACCGGCCACGGTCGCGCCGCTCCACGGTGGGCGGACCGGTCGAGGCCAGAGCGGCGACCTCGGCGACGGCGGCGTCCGCGGCAGGCAGTGCCTCTCCGTCGTCCGCGGCCGTGAACCGGACCGTCACGACGGCGCGGCCGGAGACGACGGCGAGGTCGCGCGCCTCGACGTTGACGAGCCGCGCGACGGCCTCCGACGCTGCAGGCAGCACACTCTCGGGCGTCACCCCGGCGTGGAGCAGCCCCACGGGGACGCGGACACGGTAGGACGGCACCGGCCTCAGCCCCCGTGGTAGACCGTGCGCACGTCGCGCTGGGCGTCGGTGATCGTCATCGCGCTGCCGGCGGTCCGCACGGTCAGTCCAGCGGTGCGACCGAGCCCTGCTCGACCGAGCTCTCCACGAGGTGCAGGCGGGTGACGAGTCGCTGGGCCAGCTGGTTCGGGGGCCAGCAGATGTACGTGGAGAGCTGGTAGACGTCGTCGCTCGGGCTCTCCCGGTAGACCTTCTCGTCGATGTCGAGGTCCGACTCGTACAGGGCGAAGCTGCCCTCGGCGTCCTCCGGCTGGACCACCTCGTAGACGTACCGGTAGACCAGGTCCGCCTCGCTGGGGTGCGGTGTCCAGATGGTCACCCGGTCCCCTATCTCCATGACGCCGCTCGCGCCGGCGACCCGGCCCTCGTACTCCTCGCCGTTGAGCGCCACGGAGCCGTCGATGCCCAGCACGTTGTGCAGACCGATGACGAGCTCGTTGGGGTCGGTGATCGTGTCGATGACCGCGCCCATCATGAGCAGCCGGTTGCCGTCCCGCGGGTCGACCATCGCCGTGAGCCGAAGGACCGCGGTCTCGCCCGCCGACGGACGGTCGTAGTCGCCGCCGAAGAAGGCGTCGTAGGCGGAGTCGGCCATGATGGCGGACTCCGAGGTCCGGTCGCCCCGGAACTCCATCTGGATCGCGCCGACGAAGTCCTCGTGGCCGAAGACGCCCGGGTCCAGGGGCGGTGGTGCCTCCCCCGGGTCGGCCTCGGCCTGCTGGGACACGCCCGTGGTCTCGGCCGGGTCCTCACCGGCGGCCTCGCCGGCCTCCTGGACGCCCTCCGCGGCGGTGCGGGTGGAGGCCGAGCTGACGGTCCGTCCAGGGTCGTTGCTGCACGCCGCCAGACCGACGGCGGCCGCGAGCGCAAGGCTCAGCGCTGCCGTTGCGGTGCTCCGGCGTCGGTTCATCGTCACGTCCTCACAGGGGGTGTGCGTCTCGTCACCAGTGGATCACAGCACCGTGCGGCCGCGTGGCCGGTCGGCGCTCCCGACGCGGGAACGAGCCGGACGCTCACGACCACCGCGATGCCCCGCCAGGTGGAGGAGGGACCGCACCTGTGGTGCGATCCCTCCCGCGGACGGCCGATCTCGACCTCCGCGAGTCCAGGAACGGGGCGCCCCAGAGCCCCGGATCCCGGGCGTCAGCGGGTCTGCAGCGTCCGGATGACCTTCTGCGTGGGAGCAGGGGTCGGCTTGGGCGTGGGCTTCTTGTCGTCGTCGTCCGGGCAGACGCCGCCGTACTCGGGAGCCTCCGCCTCGCAGGACTGGTCGTCGGCGACGTGGCTGTCGGCGAAGGCCGCACCGGGGATCGCGACGAGCGCGGCGACGGCGGCGATGGACACGACAGTGCGGGAGAGCTTCATGAGGTGCCTCATTCAGTCAGGGGCTATCTCGACAACCGTAGCGCAAGCCTCTCAGCATGGGGAGTCGTTCACAACGACTTCTGTCGGGCTCGCGAGCGGCGTCGTCCGAACCCGGGCCGGGGCGTCCTGACCGGCGGCGGTCTCGACGTCGACCTCGAGGACGTGGGCCGCCCCGGGGGTGAGGGTGACCCGGGTGACCGAGACGACCATGCCCTCGTGGGCGTAGAAGCCGGTGACCGACTCCGCCGAGCCGTCGAGCCGCACCGCCTCGATCCGCCCGCCGGCGGGGCTGTAGACCATGACGTTGGTCCAGACCTCACCGGGCGTCAGCCACCCGCGCCCGGTGAGCTGGTCGGGGTAGGAGCTGACCTCCTCGGGCGCGGTGGAGGCGATGTCCAGGGTCAGGGTGAGCGCCCGGGCGCCGTCGGACAGGCACGCGGTCCGCTCGACCGTGACCGCGGTGTCCAGGTAGTAGCTCATCTTGGTGGCGCTGGCGTCGTTGAGGTAGACGCCGAGCTCGGGCGCGCCGTCGACCTCGCCGAGCAGCTCCCCGCTCAGCACGGTCCCGGACAGCAGGCTCTGCTCGCGCGGGTCCGACGACCACAGCATGAGCCGACCCTCGTCGGCGGACGACGCGAGGGCGGGCAGGAGCGCGGCCGGGTTCCCGCCGCCGGTGAGGAGCCTGGCGAAGGCGGCCCTGGCGGCGTCGGCGAAGACGGCGTCCTGCTCCTCCGCGCGGAAGAGCTCGACGTAGACCTCGTTGAGGAGCACCCGCGCGGCGTTGTCCCCGTCCAGGCGCCGGCCGCCGGCGAGCTCGACCGGACCGGTCACCCCCAGCACCCGCTGCAGGACCACCGGGTCGACGGAGACGACGCCGTCCACGTGCTCACCGCGCGCCCCGGTCCACATGGCGCTGACGATCTCCGCGGTACGCGGGAAGTCCGGCGTCATCGAGGGGTTCGCGCCGAAGACGGCCAGCCGCTCGGTGAAGAGGTCCTCCTCCTCGGCGGTCAGCTCGACGACCGGCTCCTCCGTGCTGAAGGGCCCGGCCCCGAACTGCTCGCCCAGGGTGATCTCACCGTCGCTGGCCGTCAGCGAGATCCACGCGCCGAGGATGCCGCCGGTGGCCCGGGCCTCCGCCGGGTTCTGGGCGACGAGGACGTAGCGGCGCTCGCCGTAGGCGCCGAGCATGGAGGGCAGGAGCTGGACCGCGCGGGACGCCGTCGCCGTCGTCATCGCGAGGTCGTCGACCATCCCGCGCAGCTCGGTGAGCGGGCCGCGGACCTCCTGCAGGACCCGGTCGGAGTCGACGGCGCCGAGGCGGATCACCGCCTCCTGCACCTCGTCGTCGGCAGCGGTGACCCGGGGGGCGATCTGGATGAACGGGTCGAGCTCGATCCGGCCCTCCTCCGGGCTGAGGACGGCGGGGTCGAGGACGGCGGTGGCCTCCGCGAGCTCCGGCAGGGCGCCGGTGGCGAGGTCGTCGACCACCTCGGTGACGGTCTGGACCGCCTTGACCGTCGCTCCGACCACGGGCATCCGGGCGGCGAGCCACCAGTGCGGACCGCGGGTGTCGGCGCGGGCCTCCGCGGCATCGGACCGGAGCCGCTCGAGCGTGGTCGCCGCGGCCTCACGATCCCCGTCGAGGACCTGGGTGCGCAGGGTCCCGACGGCGGAGCCCGCCGTGCGCAGGCTCGCCTGCGCACGCAGCGCGTCCAGTCCGACGAGGACGGCGGAGACGACCAGGACGAGGACCGCGAGCGTGACGAGGAGGGCGACCCACCGTCCCCGGTGACGGGGGCGGTCGGGGTGACCCTCGGGCAGCGGGGCGGCGGGCGCGTCGTCGACCGCCGCGGTGTGCCGGGGGTCCGTCATGGCGTCATCGTAGGAGCGGCCCCTGACTCAGGGGCGCGCTTTCGTGGCACCGGACCCCCTCCCCTGCGACCCGCCTCACCCCGCCTCACCCTCTGCACGGGAGGGGGTGAAAGCGGGATATCACCCCCGTTTTCATCCTCGGGGCTATCGATGTCCGCACGCCGTTGGGGGTCAATGGGGGTGTCAGTTCGGCGACTGGGGGCGCATCAGAATGACTCGTGGAGTTGTCCTCGCACACGACTATGCGACGCAGCGTGGCGGCGCGGAGCGTGTGGCCCTCATGCTGGCCCGGGCGTTCCCGGGCTCGCCCATGTACACGACGTTGTACGACCCGAAGGGAACCTTCCCCGACTTCGGCGAGATCGACCTGCGCACGAGCGGTCTCGACCGCCTCTCCCTCCTGCGCCGCAGCCACCGGCTGGCCCTGCCCCTGCTCGCGCCGGCGGTCAGCTCGCAGAAGGTGGTGGGCGACGTCCTCGTGGCCAGCTCCACCGGCTGGGCACACGGGTACCGCGGCGCCACGCACACGGTGGTGTACTGCCACGCGCCTGCCCGCTGGCTCTACCAGCGCGAGCGCTACCTCGGCTCGCACAGTAACCCCGGCCTGGCCGGGCGCGCCACCCACATGGTCTCCGCCGCGGCGCTGGGGGGGCTCTCGGGGCGCCTGCGCCGGTGGGACGCCCGCGCGGCCGCGCACGCCGACCTCTACCTCGCCAACTCCACGGTCACCCAGCGGGCGATCGCCGAGACGTACGGCATCGAGGCGCAGGTCCTCTCCCCGCCGCCGGCCCTCATGCCCGCCGGCGGCGAGCGCGCCGTGCCGGGCATCGAGCCCGGTTTCGTGCTCTGCGTGGCACGGCTCATGCCGTACAAGAACGTCGACGCCGTCATCGCCGCTGTCAACTCCCTGCCCGACGTCCACCTCGTCGTGGTCGGCGCCGGGCCCGACCGGCCACGGCTGGAGGCCATGGCCGGCGAGCGCGTCCACCTCCTGGGCCGGGTCGACGACGACGAGCTGCGCTGGCTCTACCGCAACAGCGCCGCGCTCGCGGCCGCGTCGTACGAGGACTACGGCCTCTCCCCGCTCGAGGCCGGTGCCTTCGGCAAGCCCTCGGTCGTGCTCCGCGACGGCGGCTACCTCGACACGGTCGTCGAGGGCCGCAACGGCGTGTTCTTCGACGCCCCCCGGGCCGACGCCATCGCCGACGCCCTCGTCGAGGCCCTCGAGCGCCCCTGGGACCGCCGCCTCATCGAGATGCACGTGGCGCACTTCGGCATCGAGAGCTTCAACCACCGGCTGCGCCTGGCCGTCGGGACGTTCCTGCCGCAGTCGCTCACCGCGTCCCAGGCCGGCGGGAACCACCTCGCGACGTCGCTCGGCGCCGACGAGCCCATGGCCGCGCGGATCGCGGAGAAGCGCGTCTCGCGCGCGCGGCACCGAGCGGCGGCCTGATGACCCGGCGACCCGCCACGGCCGACCCACCGGGCGGCCTGCTCCTCGCGCAGCCGGACGGACCGCTCCTGGACGGGCGGGACCAGGGCGCGCCCGGCGACCACCACGCACCTGCCGACGGCGCACCTGACGTCCGCCGCACGCGCCGGGTACTGGTCGCCGTCGCCGCGCTCGTCGCGGTCCTCGGCGTGGTGCTCGTCGGTGCGGTCGTGACCGTCCAGCAGCGGGTGGGTGAGGCGGTGGAGTGGCTCGACGACCCGTTCCTCGCCCTGCCCTCCCGGCCGCCGGCGGCCGGCCAGCAGGCCCCGGACCCGGCCAAGGGCTCCACCGCCGTTGTCGCGACCGGTGCACCGCTGACCGCGCTGATCCTCGGCTCGGACAGCCGGATCTCGGCGGGCGACCCGGACCAGTGGGCCTACGGCGCCCAGCGCACCGACGCGATCATGCTCGCCCAGCTCTCCGGCGACCGGGAGAACCTCACCGTGATGTCGCTCCCGCGCGACTCCTGGGTCGACGTCCCGGGGTACGGGCAGGCGAAGCTCAACGCCGCGTTCTCCTGGGGCGGACCGACCCTGATGATCCAGACCGTCGAGCAGCTCACCGGCGTGCGGGTGGACCACTTCGCCGTCGCCGACTTCGAGTCGTTCTCCCGCCTGACCGACGCCCTCGGCGGTGTCGAGCTCACCCTGCCCGAGGGCCTGGACACCCGCGGGCAGGTGTACCCGCCCGGGACGCACGTGCTCGACGGCGAAGCGGCCCTGGCCTACACGCGTGAGCGGTACGGCCTGCCCGGCGGCGACTTCGACCGGGTCCAGCGCCAGCAGAACTGGCTGCGGGCGATCGTGGAGTCGGCGGTGGACGAGAACGTCCTCGCCAACCCGGTGCGCACGGCAGGGCTGGTCACCGTCGTGGCGGAGTCCCTCGCCGTCGACGGGGGGCTGGGCGTGGACCAGATGCGCGCCATCGCCCTGGACCTGGGCGGCATGGAGCGCGATGACGTCCTGTTCGTCACCGCACCGCACCTGGGGACCGGGTGGAGCCCGGACGGCACCCAGTCCATCGTCCGGCTCGACGACGCCCGGCTCGCCGAGGTCTCCCGCGCCTTCGCGGAGGACCGGGTGGCCGAGCTCCTCCGGACCCGGCCCGACCTGGCCACCGTGCTCGGCGAGGAGGTGCGGTGACCGTGCGCGCGCGCGAGATCGTCGACCTCCTCGCCGGAGAGTCTCCCGCCCGGCGCCGCCGTCACCCGAGCGGGCTGCGCCTGGTCCAGGGCAGCCTCTTGGCGCCGTCCCCCGAGCCCGCGGCGGGTACCGGCCGGCACCGCGCCACGGTCGAGGAGGACGTGGCGGCGGGCCGCGCCCCGGCGAGCCCGGCCGTCGCCGGCCCGGTCGCCAGCCCCACCGCAGCCGGCCGGCTCGCCGGCCCGCCCGCCGGTCCCGTGCTCGAGGGCCCGTCCGTGACGGCACCGGTCGACGAGCCGCAGCCCGCGGTCGTAGCCCCAGCGCCTGACGCCCACGTCTCGCTGGCCCCCCTGACTCCCGGTCCCCAGGCCGGGAAAGGCGTGGCGCCGTCGTTTCCTTCCCCCAGGGACGACGGCGCCACTCCGCCTTGGTACGGCAGGTACCGCGCCGTCCTCCTCGTCGTCGACGCCGCGATGGTCACCCTCACCCTCCTCGCCGCCCAGTTCGCCCGGTTCGGAGTGCGCGGTGCGCAGGGCCGCGTGTTCGTGGCGGGTGAGCTGTTCTCGTACGCCGTCGTCGGCGCCGCCTTCGCCGCGGTGTGGATGCTGGCTCTGTCCGCGAACGAGTCCCGCAACCGCCGGGTGGTCGGGGCCGGGCTGGAGGAGTACCGCAAGGTCGTGACCGGCACCTTCACCGCCTTCGGGATCGTCGCGATCGGCTCCTACCTCCTCCAGATCGAGCTCTCCCGCGTCTACTTCGCCGTCGCGTTCCCGCTGGGGCTCGTCTTCGTCCTCCTCGGCCGGCTCGCCCTGCGGATCCACCTCGGTGCGCGACGGCGGCAGGGCCGGCACATGACCGGCGTGGTCGTCGTGGGCAGCCGTCCCGAGATCCGCCGGGCGCTGGACGAGCTGCGCCGCAACCCCGAGGCCGGCTACCGCGCCGTCGCCGTCTCGATCGTCGACGCCAAGGACGACGCGGACCGCCACGACGGTCTGCCGCACGTCCCGAGGCGGAACCTGCGCGCCTTCGTCGACACCCCGGCGGTGGGCGCCGTCGTCGTCGCCGGCGGTCTGCCCCGCATGGACATCCGGCTGCTCGCCTGGGAGCTGGAGAACACCCACGTCGAGCTCATGCTCGTCTCCCAGCTCACCGACGTCGCCGGGCCGCGGGTCCACGCCAGCCCCGCGCACAACCTCCCGATGGTCCACGTGGACCTCCCCCAGTACTCCGGGTTCAACCACCTGGCCAAGCGGGCGCTCGACGTCGTCGTCGCCTCGCTGATCCTCACGGTCATGGCCCCCGTGCTCGCCCTCGTGGCCCTTGCCATCAAGCTCGAGGACGGCGGCCCGGTGATTTTCCGGCAGCTGCGGGTGGGGCAGAACGGCGAGATGTTCACCATGCACAAGCTCCGCTCGATGGCCCTCGACGCCGAGGAGCGCCTCGCGGAGCTTCGCGGCCACGACGACGGCAACGGCGTGCTGTTCAAGATGCGGCACGACCCGCGGGTCACCCGGGTGGGCCGGTTCATCCGGCGGTTCTCCCTCGACGAGTTCCCCCAGTTCTTCGACGTCCTCCTCGGGCGCATGTCCGTGGTCGGACCTCGGCCGCCGCTGCCCAGCGAGGTCGAGGGCTACGCCGGGCACGTGCGCCGGCGCCTGCTCACCAAGCCGGGCATCACCGGCCTGTGGCAGGTCAGTGGCCGCTCGGACCTGTCCTGGGAGGACGGCGTCCGGCTGGACCTGGCGTACGTGGAGAACTGGTCGGTCGCCGGTGACCTCATCATCATCCTCAAGACCGCCAAGGCCGTCATCAGCGCCCGCGGCGCCTACTGAGGCGGTGGTGGCCGCGGTCGGGGTCACGTGGCCACACCGGATCGTCCGGACCGATCGGCGCCGCCGAAGGCCACCGGCGTGCGAGGATGTCCCGCGTGGGTCAGCGGCTCGTGGTGGTGGCATCGACGTTCCCCGCGAACGCGGAGGACCCCGTACCCGCCTTCGTGCGGGACCAGGTCGAAGCCATGCATCGTCTCGACCCGAGCCTGGAGATCCACGTCCTCGCCCCGCACGACCCGCGCTCGCGCACCCACCGGTTCACCCGGCACGAGCACTTCTTCGAGCACCGCTTCCACTACTTCTGGCCGTGGCAGGCGGAGCGGCTCGCGGGCCGGGGCATCCTGCCGGCGCTGCAGGAGAACCGGCTGCTGTACGTGCTCGTGCCGTTCTTCTTCGTCGGGGAGCTCGTGGCGTTGGTCCGGTTGATCCGCCGCGTCCGCCCCGAGCTCGTCTACGCCCACTGGTTCACCCCGCAGGGGTTGACCGCCTGCTGGGCGTGCGTGCTCACGGGTGCGCCGTTCGTCTTCACCACCCACGCCGCCGACGTCGCCGTGTGGCACAAGGTGCCGGTGCTCGGCCCGCGAGTGGTGCGCTGGCACGCGCGGCGGGCGCGGGCGGTCACCGCGGTGAGCCGGCGTTCGCTCGAACGGCTCGGCGGGTTCTTCCCCGCGGATGAGTGGGACCGGCGGTCGGCCGACGTGCCGATCCTGCCGATGGGGGTGGACACGGTGCCGGTGCTCGCCGGCGGAACGACGGCAGTGGAGGCGCCGGCCGCCTCTGCCTCCTTCCCGTCGACCGACGACGTCCCGCCGACGATCCTCTTCCTCGGCCGGCTCGCCGAGAAGAAGGGGGTCGCCTACCTCCTCGAGGCTTTCGCGGAGGCGCGCGGGTCGCTGACCGGGTGGCGCCTCGTCGTCGCCGGCGACGGGTCGTTGCTGCCGGACCTGCAGGAGCTGGCCAGGAGCCTCGGGCTGGACGACGCGGTCGAGTTCACCGGCTACGTCACCGGCGCTCGCAAGACCCAGCTCCTCGCCGCGGCGAGCGTCCACGTCGTGCCGTCGATCATCACGGACACCGGGGACGCCGAGGGACTGCCCGTCTCCCTGCTCGAGGGGCTCGCGCACGGGCGGACGTGCGTCGCGACCGCCGAGAGCGGCGCGGACGACATCCTCGTCGACGGCGTCAACGGCTTCCTCGTGCCGCACCGCGACGCCGGCGCGCTCGGCCGGGCGCTCGTGCGTGCGGCGACGATGCCGGACGCCGAGCGGGCAGCGATGAGCGCGGAGGCCGTCGCCACCGCGGCGGCGTTCGCGTGGCCGGAGGTCGCCGGGCGGTACCTGGCGTGGCTCTTCCCAGAGCGGGCAGCGACGACGGCGGCGGCGACGGCGGCGACGACGACGACGGTCTAGATCTGGGCGATGGCGCGCACCATCTCGAACGAGACGTCCGCAAGACCGAGGAGCACACCGCCTGCCCAGGCGATCTCGAGCCAGGGCCGCCACCGCGGGTGTCGCTCGGCGGCATCCTCCAGGGCGACCCGCACGGCACCGACCAGCAACACCCAAGACAGGCCGTGGAAGCGCGTCCGGACGACCTGCGTGCCCAGCACCAGCCAGTGCACCCAGGCAGTGGCACCGAGGAGGGTGAACCGCCGTAGCACCGTCCCGCGCCGCCACAGCACGTACGCCAGGGCCGGGACGAGGAGCAGCTGGACCACGAGGGAGGTGCGCCCGCCCCACGGCTCCTGGCTCCCGACGAGACCGGTGACGAGGGGCATGACCGGCACGAGCAGCTGGTCGGTACGCGACGGCAGCCGCGAGAGGACGTCCACGCTGGGCGTCGCTCCGAGCGCAGGGTCCACGAGGTACCCGGTGATCAGCCACTGCCGCACCGACCAGAACCCCAGGGTGAGAACCGCCGTCGCCCCGAGCACCAGCCACTGCCGTACCACGGTGCGGTAGGCCCCGGCCGGACGGTGGGCCTCGGCCCACCAGCGGAGCAGCAGTGCGAGCCCGACGGCGCCCGCCGCGGCGGCGGACGTCGGCTTGATGCTGATGGCCACGGCAAGCAGGACCGACGTCGCCACGAGGCCGGTCGTCAGGGTGCGTCCAGCGGTCCGGACGCCGGTCGGGCCTGCCCGGACGGTCGCTGCCAGGGTGCCGGCCGGCGCTGCGGTCGCCAGGGCCAGGGCGACCGCCGCGGCGGCGAAGGCGCTCGCGGCGGTGTCGTTGTAGGCCGTGTAGGCCTGGTCCCACACCACCGGCATCGCCATGGCCGCGGCGGCGACCGCCCCGGTGGCGCGCACGCCCATGACGCGGGCGGCCCCGGCGGCGGCGAGCCCGAGGGCCGGCAGGGTCAGCAGGTGCAGCAGGTGCGCGGCCACGTACGAGCCCTGCGTCGCGGCCGCGGTATAGACGATCTCCATGAACGGGAAGCCGTCCACGTGCTTGTAGGGACTGTCGTTCCAGCTCCCTGCCGCGGCCCACTCCACCGGCGCAGCCCAGTGGTACTCCAGCTCGTCGATCCGCAGTGGGGGCGCCAGGGCCGCGATGGCCGCCACACCCAGCCCGGCGGCGACCGCGAGCACCGGGACCGGCGTGAGCCGGACCTGGGCCCTCGCGCCCACGACGAGCTCCGCGAGGAGGACGCCGACCGGCCGACGCGCGGCCACCGCCGTGACCGTCCCGGCAGCGGCCAGACCGAACGGGAGCCAGGCGCCGAGAAGTCCGACATGGCCGACCAGCAACGTCGCGATCCCCACCACGGCCAGACCGGCGAGAGGGACGAGCGCGGCCCGGGTGACCGTCGGGACGTGAAGTCGCTCGCGCAGTCCGGCGACGACGGCGAGTCCGAGCGCAACCACGGCTCCGACGAGCAGGACCGCCGTTCCCAGCTGACCGATCACGACAGGCCTGCCCAGACGGCGGCGTGACCCGCGGCGCTGCGTTCCCACGTGAACTCCGCTGCACGCTCCCGACCGCGGGCGACGAGCCCGTCCACGGCCGTGTCGCCCGACACCGCCCAGAGGATGCCCTCGGCGATCTCCGCCGGCGTCGGCTCGACGAGGATGCCGCCGTCGCCGACCACCTCCGGCAGCGAGGAGGTCCGCGCCGCGACGACCGGCACCCGCGCCGCCATCGCCTCGAGCGCCGGCAGGCCGAAGCCCTCGTAGAGGGACGGCACCACCACGGCGGCTGCGCCGGCGAGCAGCCCGGCGATGACGTCGTCAGGAACCCGGCCGACCTGCCGGACACCCGCGAGGTCCCGGAAGAGGTCGTCCCGGCGCGGGTGCGGCGGGCCGGTGAGGACGAGCGTGAGGTCCGGCCGGCTGCTGCGGACCGACGGCCACGCGGCAGCGAGCCCCTCGAGGTTCTTCCGCCGGGACGCCCCGCCGGCGTGGAGCACGTAGGGCCCGGTGATGCCGAGCCGGGCGAGCTGCTCGGATGGCGCGGGGGTGGCGTCGAGGTAGCGGTCGTCGACGCCGTTGTGGACGACGGTGGGGTCGACGACTCCGAGGAGCTCGACCGCCTCGGCCGCGGAGAAGCGGGACACGCAGATGACCGCGGCCGCCCGCCGGATCTCCTCGGGCGCAGCCGCGACGGGTGCAGACTCGTCCGGGAACCGCCACGCGACGACGTCGTGGAGGGTGACGACGTCGACGGGCGCTGGGGGCAGCTCGAGAGTCATGCGGTGCACGACGGCCCCGCGCGGGTACAGCGCGGCCCCCGCGAGCCGACGTGTCCGGACTCCGGCGCGGCTGAGTGGGCCCATGGGCAGGCGCCGGTTGCCCGGCAGGGTCGAGCGCATGGACCTGGCCACGAGCCGCGAGACCCGCCAGGCGTCCGGCGGTCGGCCGGGCGCCGCCCCATCGGCCGTCCCGGCGTCCGCTGCGGCTGTCACGCCCGCCAGCGCGGACACGGCCCGGGCCGCTATCTCCTCCTGGTAGACCTGCGCCCCCATCGGCGCGCCGACGGCGGTCGTGGCCAGGACGAGCTGCGGCATGTCGAGAGCCTAGGGCTCAGCGGGACGCAGGGTGGGGGATCGCGTGCTCCGCACGACCCAGGGCGCGTGGAACAGCCACGGAGCGCGGCGCAGGGCCCGCAGGGCCAGCAGCGGGCCCACCACGCCCGCCGCGGTCCCGAGCACGAGCTGGACGCGGGGATCCGCGAGCCCGAGAGCGACGAGCACCGCTCGGGTCCCTGCTGTGAAGAGGATATGCATGAGGAAGATGGGCAGGGACCGGGCACCGATGTGGCTAAGCCATCCCGAGACAGTTGAGAACCGCGCGACAATCGCCGACAGCGCGAGGAGACCTCCCACTCCCGCGGTGGTAGCGACCAGACCCTGAGCCACGGTGCGGGCCGTCCTGGCCGGATCGTTCATGGTCGGCGCCGTCGGGTCGCCCACCCCGGCGATCGCCACGAGCACTGCACCGCCACAGAGCGCCACGAGAGCCGGACGTAAGGGGGGCAGCGCGGCGACGACCCCGCTGAAGCGTGCGCGGGTGATCCATGCGCCCGCGGCGAAGAACATCAGGAGCGCGGCACCCCGCTCCCAGACGTAGGCGCCGTCGACGCCCCACCCCGCGAGGCTGACCGCCATCACGGCGAGGGTGGCCACCACCCGAGCCGGACCACCTCGCCACGGCGAGACGAGAGCCGCGGTGGTGACCGCGACCACCAGGAGCGGCAGGAACCACAGGTGCGCGATGGGGACCCACAACGTGAGCACCTCGAGCCAGGTGGTCCGGCCGTTGCGCAAGGAGCTGGCAGCGATCTCGAACGCCCCCTGGATCAGGGTCCAGAGCACGAAGAGGTAGAGAAGCTCCGGCACCCGTCTCCGGAGATATCTCGCCGCCCCATCGCGGTCGACGCCCGCCGGCAGCAGGAGGCCGGTGAGCAGCGCGAACATCGGAAGGTGCACGAGATAGAGCAAGAGCCCCAGGTCCGACCACGCCCCGGCGCCAGGAGCGATGCCGGCCGACTGCAGCCCACGTAGCGCGTGCCCTGCCACGACCGCCACCATGGCGAGGCCGCGCGCGACGTCGATCGTGCGGTCGCGCCCCGTGGTCATCGGGTCAGTATCCCAATGTGAAGCTGCGCTCGTGGGTGCATCAATCCGTCATGTGCGGACGGGGTTCTCCCTATGCTGGCAGCACCCGCACGGGCAGATGGGACAGGGGGAGATGATGCGCCGCCCTCGCCGCGTTGCGCTCGTCTCGAGCTCGTTCGCCCCGTACGTCGGCGGGGTGGAGGAGCACACTCTCCACGTCGCGCAGGAGCTGAGATCGGCCGGGCATCAGGTGGCCGTCTGGACGGTCGACCGCGGGGAGTCGCTGGGCACCAGGTTCGTCGACGGGCTGGAGGTGCGCTACCTGCCCTGTCCCCAACCGGCGGGCTCCATCGGCGCCGTTCTCCGGTTTCTCGGCACCGCACCTGGCGCCGCCCTCCGGTGGCTGCGTGCGTGGCGGGACCTACGGCCAGAGGTCCTCCACGTCCAGTGCTTCGGACCGAACGGCCTGTACGCGCTTGCGCTGCACCTGGTCGCCCGGGTGCCCCTCGTGGTGAGCTCCCACGGCGAGACGTTCGCCGACGACCACGATGTGTTCTCGCGGTCCCGGTTGCTCCGGACAGGCCTCATCCGGTCGCTCCGGTCCGCCTCGGCGGTCACCGGCTGCTCCCGACTCGTCGTCGACGACCTCGCGGAACGATTCGGCGCCTGGGGCGGCGTCGTCGTCCCCAACGGCGTCGACCTCGACGGCCCCGGGCCAGGGCCGCGGCCGGGCGATGCGCCGCGTCCCGCTGTTGACCAGCTCCCGACCGTGTTCGCCGTCGGGCGGGTCGAGCGTGCCAAGGGTTTCGACCTGCTGCTTGACGCCTTTGCCCGGCTCCAGACCCCGGCTCGGCTCGTCATCGGCGGGGACGGCAGTGAGCTCCGCGCCCTCCAGGTTGGGGTGGACGCCCGCGGCCTGAGGAGCCTGGTGGAGCTGCCGGGGCGACTCAACTCCGACGAGGTCGCCCGGCAGATGACGTCCGCCGCCGTCGTCGTCGTGCCGAGCCGCCAGGAGGCGTTCGGCATCGTCGTGCTCGAGGCCTGGCGCGCCGGCACCCCTCTCGTCGCCACGAGCCTCGGCGGGCCGGGCGACCTCGTCGAGGACGGGGTCGACGGCCTCGTCGTCGACCCGACCGACCCGGCCGCCCTCGCAAATGCGATCGACTCGGTCCTGCGGGACCCGGCACTCGGACGACGTCTGTCCGGGCGGGGCTCCGAACGTGTTCACGCCTACACCTGGACCCGCACGCGCGAGCTGTACGAAGCGATCTACGACCGTGTCCTCGCACCCTCCCGATCGCCGCGCCCCCGCCCTCGGCGATCGATCCACTGGGGGCGCCGATGGTCCTGAGTCCTGCCCTGCGTTCGTTCGTCGACTACTCCGGCACGGGTCGGCGACGAGCGCGCGCGCTGAGGCGGGCGGCCGGCGTTGCTCTGACACCGGCGATGTACCCGAGGGGCCCGGTCGTTCCCACGTACTGGTGGGACATGCATCCCAACTTCGGCGACGAGATGACGCCGTGGCTCCTCCCGCACTTCGGGATCGCTCCGGTCCACCGAGCCCCGTCCCGGGCTCGGCTCGTCGGTGTGGGCAGCATCCTTGAGCACCTCCCGACGGACTTCGCGGGCGTCGTGTGGGGCAGCGGCCTCATCGACGACCGCCCGAGGCCCCTGCCGAACGCCACCGTCGTGGCCGTGCGTGGCGCGCTCACTCGCGAACACCTCGGCGTGCCTTCGACCACCGTGCTCGGCGACCCAGCGCTGCTCGTCTCTCGACTGATCCCACGCCCGAGGGTCCGCTGGCGGCTCGGTCTCGTGCCGCATGGTCACCACCGAGACCACCCCAACTTTCTCGCCCCGGCGAAGAACTTCCCTGCCGAGGTCCGCGTGATCAACGTCCACGACCGGCCCGCCCGGACGGTGCGGAGGATCGCAGCCTGCGACGCGATCCTCACCACCTCGCTCCACGGCCTGGTCGTCGCCGATGCGTACGGCATACCAGCTGCGTGGACCGTGCTGCAGCCGGCTCTCTCCGGCGGGGACTTCAAGTTCCGCGACTACGAGACAGTGGTGACACCGAGCGCCACCCGCCGGTACGACTTTCGGCCCGGCGAAACCCTTACTCAGCTCGCGGCGCGCACCCGCCGCGCCGACGCCGCCGCCGTCGCCGTCGCCATGCAGGGGCTGGACGCCTCCGTCGGCACCCTGCACGACATTTTCGCGGGCGAGGTGCGGCGTCCGTTCAGCGCGGCAGTCGACCTCTTGAGCGCCTCCGCGTCGCGACGGGGGCCGTCATAGTCCGCCCCACATTCAGACCGCACCCCCAGCGCGCAGGAGGGACCGGGCTCGGCGCACCACCGCTTGGCCACCGGGGAGCACCGCGCGGAGGCGTGCCACCGGGTTCCGCGGCGTGGGGGGCACGCCGAACTCAACAGCGATCGCCGTGCTGACCGGTCGACCGAACCCACCCATGCTGATCCCGGAGTGGTTCTCCCCTGTGCCCACCGTGTACAGGGCGCCCGGGAACGGCAGAGGCGCCAGGGGCGTCCCGGCCGCCGCGAGTCGGTCGGCGGCGTACACGTGGGAGCCCAGCAGGTCGCGCAGGCGGTCCCCGAAGGCTGCCGTGAGCTCGTCCTGGGACACGGAGCACGGATCGAGCATCGGCGCCTCGAACAGGTCTGCTCGAATGATGTGGGACGTGCCGCAGTGTCGATAGAAGTCGGGCTGGGGTCGGACGGACCGGCGAGGGGGGCAGTAGCGCCACCCGTTCTGGACGTACCACCCCGGGGCTGTGTGGTGACGATTCACGTACGCCGCTATCCGCCTGCTCACGTAGTCGTCCGCGTCGAACGCCATGACGTGAGAGGGGTTGTGGCGGATGACCTCGAGCAGACCGACGGCGAGCTTCGTGCCCTTGTCGAGGAGAACGGCCTCACGCCCGGTTTGCGGTCCGGCCACGGCCGAGGGTGGGGGAAAGTCCACGCGGACGAACGTGACCTGCGCGGGGACCGGGAACCCGGGTGGCTGGTTGCCGACCACGACGACGTGGAACTCCGTCGAACTCTGTGCACACACCGAGCGCAGGCTCGCCAACGCCAGCGCCTCGACGCGCGAGTAGTCCGAGGCGTTGAGCGGGTGCCGCAGCGACGTGATGAACCCGATCATGGTTGAAAACTACTGCCGACAATGCAACTCGGTGCGCCCATCGACCGGTCTAGGACGCGATATCTTGACCCGATGGTCGACGTGCGTCGTGCTGTCACGGCCAGGCTCGGGGAATGGACCTGGAAGGCTATGCGCCCCCTTCGCCGGGGCACTCGCACGGTGCAACTCGTACCAGAGCGAGGTGTGGGCTTCGGCAACTTTCTCTACCTGCTCTTCGACGCCCACCGCCGCCGATCCCTCGGGGACGGTTACCGCGTCCTGCGCCCCAGAGCGATGGAGCCCTGGCTCACGGCATTCCCGGCTCTGCGTCCCCTTTCCATTGACCGAACCGAGATGGGCCGATGCGACCGGCAGCTGGGGTGGGGATTCGAGCTGCACAACCGCTTCGGCCTGGACTTCAACCGCGAGCAGCTGCAAGCCTTTGTGAGAAGCACCTTGATCGCAGGACTCTCCGGGCGCGTCGGCGACGGCGAGGAAAACACTGTGACCCTCAACATTCGCCGGGGCGACTACTACGCAGTGCCCTACTTTCGTGGAACGCACTCCATGGACACTCCCGCCTACATCGAGGTTGCCCTCGATGAGGCCATCCGCACGGGAGGACGTGCGACGTCGCTCGTCGTCGTGTCCGACGGGCTGGACTGGTGCCGTTCGCGGCTCGACGGCCTACTGCACTCCTTCGCCCCGTCGGTGCTCTATGCCGAAGGATCTCCCTTAGAGAACTTCCGCACCGTCGCGACGGCTCGCCGCCTCATCGGGACGAACTCAACCTTCTCCTACTGGGGGGCCTACGTGAACGATGTCCTCCACGGTCCGACCGCTCAGGTGATCATGCCTCGGTTCCACGCCCGCGTGGGCAACGACCATCGGGCTTACCAGCTCGACCCCCGCTGGACGATCATCGAGGACATCCCCGGCGGGTGGAACTCCTGATTAGGCCGCCGACCAGCCACCGGGCAGGTCTCGCACCACGTCCCACCGCACGTCGAGCTGGAAGGCGCGACCACCGTTGACGGCCCTGGAGTGGAAGCCCGGCATGACGACATGGGCGCGCGCACCGTGGAGGACCGTCGCTACGTACCCCGCCCAGTACGAGAACGTCGAGTTCGCCCCGATGAGCCGGCGAGCGCTCGCGACGGCGCGGAAGTGGTCCAGCGGTGTCGCGGCCGGAGAGATGAAACGGACCTCGGGCACCATTGCGCGAAGCCGGTCGCCGAGATTCTCTCGGCACCACGCCACGTCATCCGAGACGACAAGGATGGTGCGAACCGGCTCTCGGGCATTGATCCTTCGCAGTGCCTCGTCCATGTAGGTTTCGAGGTTGAAGCCGTAGGACCGGCGGAACTCGGGGATGGCGTAGTAGTCACCGCGACGGACGTTAAGGACGACGGGATCGTCCGTTCCGCCGTCATCAACCTCACGCGCGTCCGGCATCAGCGGCGACCCGAGAATCATGTCTTCGATGAACACCTTGAGGTCGGACGGCCCGAAATCCTCTCCGAACCGCTGGAACTGGGAGGTGGGAGGCCACTCCCGCCGATCCCACGGACGCACCGCTTCCCGTTGTGTCGTCAGCTCATCGCGCACGGCCGGCAAGACCTCCAGCCAAGGCTGGATGTGGTCCCGCGTGAGGACGAGGTAGGTCTCTCCCCGTCGCCGCCGCATGTCCGCGTGCAGCCAGTAGTATAGGAAGTTGCCGAACCTGGGGCCGGGGTCCGGTGTCAGCAGTACCAAGCGCCGGCCCCGTCGGACGGTTCGCGTGACCAGCGGCTTGAGCGCCCCGAACCTGTTCTGGACAGGGGTCATGACGCGAGCGTAGTCAGTTACCGAGCATGCCCCGACTACTGCGCGGCGGCTCGAGGCGGTCCGTCGGAGAGCACTGCGCGGATCCGTCGGGATGCGTCGTCCGCACGCCTCGGCGGAAGAGGTCTCAGGCCCGCAGCGGACGGGAGTACCGCCAGGCCCCAGACGACTCCGACGAGGGTGACGCCGAGACGCTGCGCGATACGCCCGGGGCCGCCCGCGGACAGGACGTCGCGGAACTGTCCTGCGATCCATCTCCAGAGCAGCGGGGATGCGCCCCCTGCGTGGCGGGCGAGCAGCACCACGTGGTTGCGGCGCCCGTAGAGCTTGTAGCGCGTGTCGAACCGGGCCCCCTTCACGTGCGGCGCCGGACGGTGGTCGACCACCGCACCTGGGACGAAGACCACGCGTCCGCCCAGCGCGCCGACCCTGAGGAACATGTCGGTGTCCTCACGCAGTGCGGTCCCCGGGTAGTCGTCCCGAAAGCCCCCCAGCTCGGCCAGCGCCGTCCGTCGGAACGACATGTTGGCGCCGATCCCGTGGTCGACCTCCACGGGGCCGGGCAGAGCCGCCGCGAACCCTGCCGTCAGTCGGCCGTTCGGCAGGAGCCGGCCGACCGGCTGGTGGTAGCTCTCCTCCCCGGGCAGTCCGTTGCACGTGCGTCCGGAGACAGCCTGCACCGTGGGGTCGAGGAAGGCTGCTCGCAGGGCGGCGGCCCAGCCCGGCCGGACCACCACGTCGTCGTCGAGGAACGCCACGACGTCACCACGGACATGGATGAGCGCCTCGTTGCGTGAGCGAGTCATCCACCCCGCCAGCCCCGGGTCGTGGACGTAGGTCGCGCCCGGAAAGCTCGACTCGACGAGTTCGTGGCTGGAGGCCACGGAGGCGTCCACGACGACCACGTCCTCGAGGTCCGGCCGTTCGTCGGCGAGGCTGCGCAGACAGCGCACCAGGAAGTCAGGACGTTCGTACGTCACGACGCAGACGCCGAGCGTGGGTACCTGCTGGTCACCGATGCGCATCACCCCACCGTAGAGAAGTCCAGCCAGTGCGGTGGAGTGCTTGGGACGCCGTGACCGCGGAGGCCCGGACGGCCGCGGCCGCGGGCGCGGGCCGACCCGCCCACCGGAGCTCGGCCGCGAACGTCCTCGCATCCCGCGCTCGCAGCGCGCCAGCCGTCCCGTGCAGCGCCTCGACCGCCGACGCCTTGAGGAACCGCCTCAGGTTCTCCCTGAGAAGCAGTGCGGCTGCGACGTCCTCGCGGTCGAGCGCGCGCCCGATCTGCGCCCGGAGCATCCGCTCCGTGGACTGCCGTCCGGCGAGAGCTCCCGGAGCGGAGACGTTGCCTGCATGACGGCGGTACCCGACCAGGGCGTCGTCGAGGGAGAGGAACTCGCCGACTTGCGCGAGACGCAGGGTGAAGTCGTTGTCCTCTGCCAGTGACAGGGTCTCGTCGAACCCTCCGACCCTCTCGCAGATGTCACGTCGGACAAGCAGTGTCACGATCCGGGGCAGCGGCTCCTCGCCGCTCAGGTAGCGCCGTGACAGGGCCTGCCGGGCGCGCCATCCTTCGCCGAACGGCTGACCTTCCGCGTCGATGTACCACCCGGCGCTGTGGACCGCGACGTGGTGCGGGGCCGCCTCCCACGCACGAACCTGACGCTCCAACCGGTCAGGACGCCAGATGTCGTCGTCGTCGAGGAAGGCCACGAGCGGAGCGACGCCCTCCGCAAGCCCGCGGTTTCGCGCCGCCGAGACACCGCCGGACCGCTGGTGCACCACCCGGGCGCCGGGGACGCCCGCGACCACAAGGTCCAAGGCGCTAGGGTCGGGGCTACCGTCGTCGACAACGACCACGCGCCAGTGCGGCCACGTCTGCGCCTTGACGGATGCAAGTGACTCTCGGAGATACGCGTGGTTGCGGTTGGTCGCGACGACGACGTCCACCTGGGTATCGGGCACATCTACCTCACTCGAACCGGACGCGTCGAGGCTATCGGTACGGTCCCGCCCTCGGGCAGCGATGACCGGGGATATGGTCGGCTCGTGAAGCGGCACGCGTACGTCTTGGCAGGCGACCCCGCCTGGCTCGGCCACAGCGTCGGTTCCTACTACCCCTTCGTCGACCGGATCATCGTCTCGTACGACCGCCGCGGCCTGTCCTGGTCCGGCCACCCGATGTCGGTGTCCCAAGCGCTCGAACGCGTGCGCTGGCTCGACCGCGACGCCAAGGTGGTGCTCCTCCCGGGCGACCACTCCGATCCCGACCGCCCGGTCCTCCAGGTCGAGACCGAGCAGCGCCAACGTGCGCTCGACGCTGCCGGCGAGGGCGCAGACTGGGTGCTTCAGCTCGACACGGACGAGGTCCCCCTCAACATGACGTCGTTGCTCGGTGCGATCGACAGTGCGCACCGGACGGGCGCAGACGGTCTTGACTACCCGCTTCGCGACCTTTATCAGCAGGTCAGCGGGGGTCAGTTCCTCGAGCGGTGCGGCAGACTCTGGACGTCACAGGCGTCGTTCCCCGGTCCGGTCGCGGTCCGTGCCGGCACCCGGCTGTCGCACTGCCGCCAGGCCGAGGTCCCCTTGTTCCGGGTGGACTTCGCGGCGCACAACACGGATCCGTGGCACCCTGCCCGCGCTCGGGTGGACGCCGTCGTGGAGAAGGACAAGGGCATCGCACACCTGAGCTGGGTCCGATCGGCCGAGCAGATGAGGGAGAAGGCAACGACGTCCGGGTACGCCTCGCAGATCGACTGGCCGGTCGAGCTCCGTCGTTGGGAGTGGCGGCGCCGGCACCCGCTGCTCACGGTCGTGACAACTCCACTCCAGGCCAGGCGATCTCGCTTCCGTCTGACCTTCCTGCCGGTGCCCGGCTGATGCGCCGAGGCGCGGCACGGACGGCGCGGCGCGCGATGGGTTACCTCTCCACCGCAGCTCTTTATCCGCGCAGTCCGACCGTCCGGACGTACTGGTGGGACGAGGTGCCGAACTTCGGCGACCAGCTCACGCCATACCTGCTTGCTCGCTACGGCGTGGCTGCCCTACCAGCGGGCCCGTCCGACTGCGACCTCGTCGGCATCGGCTCACTCCTGCAAACCATGCCGACAGGTTTCTCCGGCACGATCTGGGGGTCGGGGAGCCTCACAGCCGAGGTGCCCTCCCTTCCGCGCGCCACGATCATCGGCCTCCGCGGCGAGCTGACCCGCTCGGCGCTCGGGGGTCCTGAGGTCATTGCCCTCGGCGATCCGGCGCTGCTCGTGGCGCGAGTGCTGCAACGCCCCTACCCCCGTTACGACCTGGGCATCGTGCCCAACTTCGCCCACAAGGCGGACCGGGCGATCACCGCTCTCGCGGCGAACGACGCAGGCGTACGCGTGAAGGTCATCGACCCGCAGCAGCACCCAGCG